>JBJLFR010000010.1:0-79773 GCA_045565285.1 Paracoccaceae bacterium | reverse complement strand
TGTTGTCCTTTCCGCAGATGGGGCTGTATCTACGCAGAATCTATACATAAGAGGCTGGGACGGTTCATGGTCCTCCTGGGATAAATTTACCTTATCGACAACTGCCCAATCTTCAGAAGAAGAGCAAGGAGCTACAGGTCAAACCATAAATGGTACTGAAGAAAATGATGAACTTATAGGTGGTTCAGGTGATGATATTATTAATGCATTAGCTGGTAATGATAATGTTAATGCTGGAGGTGGAAATGACACCATTTATACAGGATCAGGTGATGATCAAATTTTAGGTGGTGAAGGTGACGATAAGATCATTCAAAGTGGCTCAGGAACTCAATTTTATGATGGTGGAGAGGGGATTGATACAGTTGAACTTGATTTTTCTATTTTTAGCTTTGTCAATTTAAATCCAGAGTATGCAAATATTGTAGAGATTGATTTTAAAAACGGAATTATTGGCCAAGTAGGAAATGAAAATAAGAGAGATACTTTTACGAATATTGAAAATGCCAGTATTGTTGGAGATTATAGTTTTTCGATCAATGTAGTTGGAGATGAAAAGGATAATGTAATCAGTGGTGGTTCCGGAAATGATCATCTAATTGGTGGGCAAGGAAATGATGTGATTTCAACTGGAGCTGGAAATGACACGGTTTTTGCTGGCAGTGGGAATGATATTATTATTCAGAACGGTTCCGGCGAACAGTATTTAGACGGGGGAGAAGGTATTGATCTTTTTGAACTTGATACAAGTTTTGTTTCTACTTTAAATGAAAATTATCCTAATTCTATTGAGATAAATTTAAAAAGTGGACTAGTGGGTCAAACAAATAACCCTAATTTAAAAGATAAAATAGTTTCTATAGAGGATGTATTATTTAAAGGTGATTATGATGTCATAATTACCGGTGATGATCACACTAATGTGCTTATTGGTGATAATGGCAATGATACATTTTATACAGGGGCAGGTGACGACAGAATATATGGTAACGATGGTAATGATAAAATAGTAGTTAACGGGACTGGATCTCAGTTTTATGATGGTGGTGAGGGTAATGATACCATTGAAATCAATGCTTCCTGGTTAAGTAGTCTAAGTAATAATTACCCATATAAAGTTGAAATAGATTTACTTAATGGAACAAGTGGTCAAATTAATAACTTAAACTTCCGAGATTCTTTTATTTCAATTGAAAATGCGTCCTTTTTAGGAGAGTTTGATGTAATAATCACTGGTTCTGATGAAAATAATATTCTTAGTGGAGGAAATGGTGATGATATCCTTCGAGGAAATAAAGGTGACGACATATTTGAATTTATGGGTAAAGGAAATGACGTCATTTCAGATACTGGTGGAACCGAAACACTAAAAATTAACTTTGGAGCTGATAAAATCTGGCAAAAAACCTATAGAGAGGGTAATGACTTTATAACAGAAGGTAAAACAGGTAAGGTTACTTTTGTTGATGCTTTTTCAGCTGATGGTTTAGAATATGTATCTTGGTTTAGTGGTGAATATGAGCCATACAAATTATGTTCTTCTAATGATATTTCTTCTGATGGACCTATTATGGTCGTTGGTACAAATACTGGTGAAAATATTGAAATAGGGGATAATTTTGCTGAAGTTTATGCAGGTTCTGGTGATGATACTATAGTAGCTGGTAGTGGGGTAAATTGGATCTTTGGATTTGATGGAAACGATGTAATTACTGCCGGTGGTGGAGATGATTACGTAGCTGGTGGATCAGGAAATGATCTTATTTCGCTAGGAGCGGGTAGTGATACAGTTATATTTTCCGAAATAAATAATGGGACTGACGAAATTATTGATTTCCAAGATAACGACAAGTTAGATTTTAGTGATATATTGTCAGATGGTGATTTTGTAAATGCAATTAGTGGAAATGATATATTATTAGCCTCTCATGAGGATGTTGCTAATCAGAATAATCCTATTACAATTTCAAATAATAATATTTATATCGCTGAAGTTGCTCAGTATGATAAAATTGTTTCATCAGCAGCAGTTCTTACCCAATTATTTTCAGGCGGTGGGTTAGAAGCGGTAAATATTGATACAAATGCTAGTTGTATCCTTGTCTTAGGAGGAGAGGATAAAATTACTCAACAATATATTTATCATATAAATAATGATGATAATTTTGCAATTACTATTAATGAAATTAATTTAATTGGTAATGTATCATCAGTTGATGGTGTAGATGGATATTCAACGACTAACTTTGTTTTATAATTTCTAAATACTAATTCTTATAATTTAATGAATTATTTTGAAATTTTTTTCATTAGCAGACAAAGCATTAAGATAAATTTAATTTGTTTATCTTTTGATTTTTTTTAGAAAATGAAATTATATTAAACAAAGATTTAAAAATTTAATGAAAGGTAATAGATGATGGAAATATTCAAAAATGGAAGTAGATCACAAAAGAAAGCATCATCAGATTACTTTTATGGTGATGTATTACAAGAACCAATTATTGAAGCTCCAGGGCCTGCAAGAGTAAGAGCGTTAAAAGTATCATTTGAGCCAATGGCAAGAACGGCCTGGCATACGCATCCATTGGGGCAAACTCTCTATGTTATAAGTGGTATTGGGCTTGTATGTATAAGAAATGCACCTGCTAAAATTATTGAAGAAGGGGATACCATATGGATACGACCTCATGAAGAACATTGGCATGGGGCAACAAAAGACTCATCGATGGAGCACATAGCGATTCAAGAATCATTAGATGGAAAAGTTGCTACCTGGTTAGAGCAAGTTTCAGATAAAGACTATTTAAGTTGAATCTAAAGAACAAATAAATGGAGAAATTAGAAATGAATATGGATGAATTATTAATAAGACAGCTTAAGCTGCAAAATGATTTACAAGAAGAGAATAACAAACTTTTAAGAGAAATTCTAAAAGTTTTGATGAAAAAATAAAATATTTAGAAATTTTTAGTTTCTTTTATTTGTTTAAATAACATCTGAAACCCAAGTGTTTTTTTATTTGATTTCAGTCGCTTATCTATAATAGTAAACGTTATTATTATATGTGTTAACTTTTTTTAATGATATTCAAATATTTTTTATATTTAACTTTATTGTTTATTGTTTATTGTTTATTGTTTATTTTTAGTCATAGTAGGGTTTTTATTTTATTTAATTAATTCAATTACATACATATCTTGTATTCGCATAATATATATTATGTAACTTTTTTATTAAAAGTGTTAATTTAATAAACAAAAATGAGAAAAGCATTATAAAAAAGTTTTAACGATAAATTCTTTAATTTGAGTTATATATAATATTTAATTGATTTAAACTTAAGAGTAATTTTATTTAGATATAAATTTGTTACTTAAATAAATTAAAAATTTTAAGTTCTGTAATTACTTAGAAAAATTATTTATTATAAGGTAATGATTTTTAATAGAATAAATGAGTTTGAATCTATAATAATTTCTGGTCCCACAGGCTCTGGAAAAAATAAAGTTGCTAACATTCTTGGTTCAGAACTTCCAATAATGATAATTAATGCAGACGCAATTCAGGTTTATAATAAATGGAAAATATTGTCTTGTCGTCCATCAGATTTAGACCAAAGAAAAATATTTCATAAACTATACGGTCATTATAGTGGGAATTATTATAGTGTCGGAATATGGTTGAAAGAGGTTGCTTTATGCCTTGATGAAGCAAAGAAAAACAACCTTCTGCCTGTTTTTGTTGGAGGAACAGGTCTTTATATTAATCTTCTTTTACATGGTATTTCTAATATTCCAAATATACCAAAAAAAATAAGGGATAAAGGAAAAGAAATATTAAATCTTGACCCTCTTTTTTTTTATAATTATTTGAAACAAAAAGATCCAAATATTTTATCAAATATTGATAGTAATAATTATAGAAGATTACAAAGAGCATGGGAAGTTATGGAAACCACAGGAGTAAGCATACGAGAGTTTCATCGAGATCGTGAAACTCCTATATTAAATCCACTTAGAACAAAAAAATTGTTTTATCTGTAGATAAAAATCTATTAAATAGGATGATAGACTTGAGATTCGATAAAATGTTAGCGTCTGGTGCTATTTATGAGTGCCAAAGAGTTTTGAAAGAAGGTATCTGGGATGAAACACTCCCCTCCTCAAAAATTATTGGAGTTTCAGAATTAATTTTATATCTACAAAATCTAAAGTCATTAGAGGATGCAATTTTAGATGCAAAAATTAAAACCCATCAATATGCAAAAAGACAAAGAACTTGGTTTAGAAAAAATATGAAAAATTGGAAGAAAATTGAAATAACTAAACATACTACTTTTAATAATTCCTTATTTAATTTTTAAATTTTATATAATTCAATGATTGATAGATATTCACGTAAAGTAATGTCCGATATTTGGTCGGATCAAAAAAAATACGAAATATGGTATGAAATAGAACGATATGCTTGTGAAGCTCAAGCTGATCTAGGAATTATACCCAAAGAAATTATTCATACATTAGATAGAAATAAACATATTATATTTGATACTGAAAGAATAAATGAAATTGAAAAAGAGACAAAACATGATGTAATTGCCTTTCTTACTTTTCTTTCAGAAACAATTGGAGAAGATGCAAGATTTATTCATCAAGGAATGACTTCTTCTGATATGCTGGATACATGCTTCTCTATACAGTTATTTAGGTCCTCAGAGCTGCTAATTGAGGATTTAAATAATCTACTTAAAAAAATAAAAGATCTAGCCTTAAAGCATAAATTTACTAAATGTATTGGTAGAAGTCATGGCATACATGCCGAACCAACCACGTTTGGATTAAAAATGGCCCAGGCTTATACAGAGATGAATAGAAATCTTTCAAGACTTAAAATTGCAAGTGAAGAAATAAGGGTTGGTGCCATTTCTGGTGCTGTAGGAAATTACTCAAGTATTGATCCTAAAGTAGAAGAATATGTATGTAAGAAATTAGGTTTAAAGGTTGAAGAGATTTCTACCCAAATAATACCTAGAGATCGTCATGCATCATTTTTTGCTACTTTATCAGTGATCGCGTCATCTATAGAACGATTAGCTGTTGAAATTAGACACCTTCAACGTACAGAAATCATGGAAGTTTCTGAATATTTTTCTAAAGGACAAAAAGGTTCTAGTGCAATGCCTCATAAAAAAAAACCCTATTCATTCTGAAAATTTAACTGGTTTATCTAGATTGATTAGAATGAGTGTAATTCCTGCATTAGAAAATGTTGCTCTTTGGCATGAAAGGGATATTTCACATAGTTCTGTGGAGAGAGTTATAGGACCTGATACTACAATAATATTAGATTTCGCTCTAACCAGATTATCCTCACTTATGGAAAATCTTATTGTGTATCCTGAAAATATGGAAAAAAACTTACACAAATTAAACGGTGTTATTTTTTCTCAAAATGTACTTTTAAAACTTATTCAAAAAGGATTAAGTAGAGAGCAATCATACAAAATTGTTCAAAAAAATGCCTTAAAAGCAATAGAAGACAATATTAATTTCAAAGACTTACTATTAAAAGATAAAAAAACTATGAATATATTGGCCGAAGAAGACCTTGATGAAATTTTTGATATATCAAGGTATTTTAGACATATAGATACAGTTTATAAAAGAATTTTTAGCTAAATTGAAAAAAGATTTAAGAATTTAAATTATACATAATGAATTTTCAAAAAAAAATATATGAAGGAAAAGCTAAAACCATTTTTTCTGGACCTAAAAAGAATACTCTTATTCAATATTTTAAAGACGATGCAACTGCTTTTAATGCAAAGAAATTTCAAGTTCTAGAGGGAAAGGGTGAAATCAATAATCTAATATCAGAATACTTAATGGGAATATTATCAAATAATCAAATCTCAACTCATTTTATAAAGAAAATAAGTAATAGAGAGCAATTAATTCATGAATGTAAGATAATTCCTCTTGAAGTTGTAATAAGAAATATATCTTCTGGTTCTCTTTGTAAAAGATTAGGAATAAAGGAAGGATTGATATTTGAAAAACCTATTATTGAGTTTTATTATAAAAGTGATCAACTTAATGATCCTATTGTTAATAATAATCATATAATATCTTTTGGATGGTCTGATGAGAAAGAATTATTAGAAATCAATAGAATATCCTTAAAAGTTAATAATATCTTGAAAAGAAAGTTTGAAGAAATTTCAATTTCTTTAATCGATTTTAAATTAGAATTTGGAAGAAAAACTTCAGACGGTTCACTGGTAGTTGCAGATGAAATTAGCCCTGATTCCTGTAGATTATGTGATATAAATAGTAAAGAAAAATTTGATAAAGATATTTTTAGATATGATAAAGGTGATCTTGTTGAATCATATAAAAAATTATCAATTCGATTAGGAATAATAAAATGATTAATTTTTTTTTGTTAAAGGTTTATTTAAATGAAAATTAGAATAAATATTGTATTAAAACCTAGTATCCTTGACCCACAAGGACAAGCAGTTGCTTCCTCCTTAGTGGTACAAGGTTTTGAAAATATAAAGAATGTAAGGCAAGGTAAAATACTCGATATTGAATTTAATTCCAACGAAATTGACATGAATAAAATTAATGAGATGTGTAAAGGTTTTCTTACCAACCCTTTAGTTGAAGATTATAATATAGAAGAATTAAATATTTAATTATGAAAATTGGTATTGTTATATTTCCTGGTTCTAATTGTGATAATGACTTATTTCGTGCTTTTAAAAAACAAAACATCTATAAAGTAATCTATTTATGGCATAAAGATCCAGAATTGCCTAAAGATTTAGATGTTTGTGCAATTCCAGGTGGATTTTCATTTGGTGACTATTTAAGAACTGGAGCAATAGCATCTAAGTCACCAATTATTAGTGCTATAATCAAATTTGCAAAATCAGGTGGTTTTATTTTAGGCATATGTAATGGATTTCAAATCCTTTGTGAAACTGGATTGCTTCCTGGTATTCTTTTGAGAAACAATTCAACAAAATTTGTTTGTAAAAACCAAATTCTTCAAGTCTGTAATTCAAATACATCTTTTTCAAAATTATATAATGAAAAAGAAGAAGTAATTTTTCCAATTGCTCATCATGATGGTAATTATTTTGTTGATAACGAAACAAAAAAAATGATTAACGAAAATAATCAAGTTGCATTTAAATATTTAAATAATAACCCAAATGGTTCAATTGATAATATTGCTGGTGTATATTCTCAAAATCACAGGATTTTAGGTTTAATGCCACATCCAGAAAGAAGAGTAAGTAGCTATATTGGTTTAGACGGTGAAAGATTATTCAGAAGTTTAAATTCTTAGATCTTTTTATTTTATCTAAATAATTTATCTCCTAGCTGGGAAAAGTTGCTATAAAGACTAGAAACCTCTGGCCCGTAGCCATTATAAATTTCTGTTTTTCGTTCACCTCCTCCCAATATACGCTCAGTTTTTTGCGACCATCTTGGATGATCCACATCAGGATTAACATTTGCCCAAAAACCATATTCGTTAGAGGCTAAATTTTCCCAGAAACTTACTGGTCTTATATCCGTAAATTCAATTTCAACAATTGATTTAATAGATTTAAAACCATATTTCCATGGTAAATGTAATCTAATTGGAGCTCCAAATTGATTATGTAGATTTTTCCCATAAGCACCAAATACTAGAAAAGAAAGTTCGTTGTTAGCTTCTTCTATTGTTAGACCTTCAGTATAAGGCCAAGGATACCATCTTGCTTTTTGTTCAGAAGCTATTTTGGGGTTATAAAAGGTGGTAAATTTAATATATTTAGCTGATGATAAAGGGTTGCTATATTTAACAAGTTTAGACATCTGAAAACCTAGCCAAGGAACTACCATAGACCAAGCTTCTACACAACGATGTCGATAAATTCTTTCTTCTAATTTAAATTTATGAATTAAATCTTCTACTCCTAAAGTGATAGGGTTTTCTACTAAACCGCTAATTTTTAACTTCCAGTCATTGGTTTTTAATTTTTGAGCCTCTTTCCAAATATTTTTTGTAGATCCAAACTCAAAAAAATTATTGTATTTAGTACTGAGATTTTCAGGAGTTATTTCAGAAATTGTATTATATTTCTGATTATTTATGAATTTTAAATTATTAATATTATTTTGAGAGGCATTTAAGTATGTAGCAAAATAATTATAGGCTAAAGCAGTAGAACCAAAAATACTTGAAGAATTTTGTAAAAATTTTCTTCGATTGAAATATAGTTCTTTATTAGTTACTTTGTTCTCCTTTATACTCCATCTGGGTTTTTTAAAAACGTGCATTAGTTCAAAGATAATTTAGAAATTAATTACTAATCATTTGGTTGTGCTTCTTTTTCATAAAATCTTTTGCAGTTTCAACTGCCATAGCGGCATCTCTACAATATGCATCAGCACCAATTGCTTTTCCAAACTCTTCGTTTAAAGGTGCTCCACCTACTAGAATTATAAAATTATCTCTAATTCCTTTTTCAACTAGATAATCAATTACTACTTTCATATATGGCATTGTTGTTGTTAATAAAGCAGACATTCCTAAAATATCTGGTTTTTCTTCTTCTAAAGCGGATAAATAGTTTTCAACAGGATTATTTATACCTAAATCAATTACTTCAAAGCCTGCACCTTCCATCATCATAGATACAAGATTTTTTCCAATATCGTGAATATCGCCCTTAACTGTTCCTATAACCATTTTGCCTAATCTAGGGGCACCAGTTTCAATTAAAAGAGGTTTAAGTATGGACATCCCCCCTTTCATGGCATTTGCTGCAAGTAGAACTTCTGGAACAAATAAAATTCCATCACGAAAATCAATTCCCACAATTCGCATTCCTTCAACAAGGACTTTAGTAAGAATATCATAGGGCTGCCAATTTCTTTTAAGGAAAATATTAACACCCTCTACTATTTCTTCTTTTAATCCGTCATAAAGATCATCATGCATTTGAAGAGTTAATTCTTCGTCATTTAAGTTAGATAAAATAATTTCTTCTTCAATATTATCCATTGGATCACCAAATTCTTTAAATAATAAATACTAAGTTATAAAATAGTTTAAGTTTTATCATTTATAAATTATATTTCGACATTTCATATTCTAAAAACGACTTAATATAAAACTATTATAAATTAGAGATAATTTTATTTGTATATTTTAGTTATTAAGTAAAAATTCTTTGATCTTTAAAATCATTGAGTTTAAACCATTTGAGCGTTGTGAAGATATATGTTCTTTCAAATTTAATAATTCTAGCTGTTTATAAGGATCAATAGTTAGTGCTTCTTTAACTTCTTTATTGTTATAAATAGTTGATAATAACTTGATTAGTCCTCGCACAATCATTGCATCTGAATCACCTTTGAATGTAAATAATTTTTTTCCATTATATTCCGAAATTTTTGGATAGAACCAGACCTGACTTGCACAACCAATAACGCGATAATCTTCATTTTTTAACTCTTTAGGATAAAATTCTAAGTCTTTACCGAGATCAATTATGTAACGGTATTTATCTTCCCAACTTTCTAAAAAATCAAAATCTTCTGCTATAGTTTCAAATTTTACTTTTTTCATATATTTTTCCATAGTTTTAACTGTTAATATTTATTAATTTAAGTCCATTCTTACTTCTATATATAGCAATTTCACCATTTTTTAATTTCATAGCATCTTTACCAAAAACATCCCATCTCCAGCCTTTTAAGGCTGGAATATTTTCATTTTGATTTAATATAAAATCTTCCAAATCCTGATTTGAAGCAATTAATCTTGATGGAACTGCATATTTATTGCTTGTTATTTTTAATAAAATTTTTAAAAGACTTATAATATCAAATAATTTTTCATTTATCACCTTAGGAACAAAATTTTTATTTGATTCTTTTTTTAAATTGAAATTTTCAACTATCATAAAAATTTTTTTATTATATAAATTATTTAATTCTGTTTTTGAAAATAATGATAATTTTTCAATCTCATTTATATTACTAGGCAATTGTTTAATAATATTAACTAGTTTACTATCGTTAATTATATGATTTCTGGGCAAATTTAATTTTTTTGCAATTTTTTCCCTAAAATCAATTAAATCAAAAATTAATTCTTTATATTTTATACTTTTATTTACTCTGATTTTTTTGTAAATAGATATTAAATTATGATGGTAAGTTTCTTTTTCAGAAAGTTTATTATTTTCTTCAATAATCCATTCTTTTCGATTTAGTTTTTTTAGTAATTTCTTTTGATGCTCGTAGATATCACATAAATAATTCACATCATTAGCAGCATATTCTATTTTTGATTTTGACAATGGTCTTATTGACCAATCTGTGAACTGAAATGATTTATCAATTTTGATTTTCAAAAAATTTGAAACTAAATTTTCATAACTTTCTTGATCACCAATTCCACAAACCATAGCTCCAATTTGTGTATCAAAAATATTCTGAGGTAAAAAATTAAATAAATTTAGAAAAATTTCACAATCCTGCCTGCCTGCATGAAAAACTTTGGTAATTTCTTTATTTTTAAGAACATTAATAAAAGGTTGAAATTCTATTTCTTTACTAAGTACATCTAGAATTAAGATTTTTTTAGTATTTTGAATTTTGAAAGCTAATTGAAGTAAACAAAGTTTTGGATAATAAGTATCAATTCTAATAAATTCTGTGTCAATTGCTACATAATCAGCGTGTTGAATTATTTCGTCACAAAATTTTTTGAATTCTTCTGATGAAGATGTAAATATCATATTTTATGCCAAGTATAAATTAAATTCTTTTGTTAAAAAAATTATTTTAAAGTTAAAGAGCAGCATTATTAACCATTTAGTGATTTGATTAATATATCTTTAACGATTTTCATATTTACATTTTTGCAAATCATACCTTTACCTATACTTTTCAAAAGAATAAAACTTAATTTTTTATTATTAACTTTTTTATCTTGATGCATAATATCAATTAAATTTCTGAGATCAAATTTATTTGATTTAATTTGTTTAATTTCAGTTAGATAATCTAATTTTTTAAAGTGTTTCTTTACTCTTTCACAATCTTTAGATGTAATTAAATCATATTTTTTACTTAATTCCAATGCAAGGCAACAGCCAATAATTACAGCTTCACCATGTAATAAAGTGTTTGAATAGTTGTTTGCAGACTCTAGAGCATGAGCAAATGTATGCCCTAAATTCAATAAAGCCCTCTGCCCTTTTTCTCTCTCATCATTTTGAACTAATTCAACTTTGATTTTACATGATTTATAAATAATATTAATAATATTATCTTCATTTCTTAAATCTGTATAATCTTTTTCTTCTAACCAACTAAAATGATCATAGTCTCTAATTAATGCTTTTTTAATTGCTTCAGCATAACCTGATAAAAAATCCCTTTTATTTAATGTTTTTAAATAAGAAATATCTGTCAAAATTAGTGAAGGATGATGAAATGTTCCAACTAAGTTTTTTCCATGTGATGAATTCACGCCAGTTTTTCCTCCGATAGAACTATCAACTTGTGCAAGTAATGTAGTAGGCATGTGAATTATTTTTATTCCTCTTCTAACTATGGAAGTAGCAAAACCAGTCAAATCTCCAACAACTCCGCCACCAAAACTTATGACATAGTCATTTCTTTCAACTTGATTTAGAATAAGCCATTCTGAAACTTTTTTTAAATTATGCCAACTTTTAGTTTTTTCACCTGGGTTTAGGACTAGAATTTCAGTTTTTATTTTTGCTTTTTCTAATACTTTTAGGAGTGATGATAAATGATAATTAGCAACATTTTTGTCTGTGATTATGCATAATTTTGATTTGAATTCATTCGTCAATAAATATGAAATTAATTGATCATAAATATGATTTCCAATGATAATATCGTGGGTAAATCCGTCATACTTGGCATTAATAATTTTCATTGTTAAACTTCAGTAATTTATTATGTAATTTCAATTAACATATTATATTTTTTTAATTCATCGATAATTTTATCGACCATTGCTGAATGACTTATGGTTGCCTTACTTTCTACAGTTATATCAGCAATATTATAAATTGGATTTCTTTCTATTATCAATTTTTCTAATTCTTTTTTTGGAAATTTTTTATTTAATAGAGGACGATTTGCTTTCTCAGCAACCCTAGGCCATAATGTTTCTAGATCAGCTTTTAGCCAAATTGAATAACCATTTATTTTAATTATATCCCTTATTTCTTTTGATATAAATGCCCCACCCCCTGTCGATAGAACTTTTGGCTTTTGTAAGATAAGTCTATTGATAACTTTTTTCTCACCATCTCTAAAATAATTTTCCCCAAATTTTTCAAATATTTCTACAATTTTCATTCCTGCAGCATTTTCAATTTCTTGATCAGAGTCTATAAATCCTACATTTAAAAAATTGGATAGTTTTTTTTCCTATAGAAGATTTTCCTGCTCCCATAAGTCCGACTAAAACAAGCATTTTTTTTAATTTATACAATTTATATTTAGTAAATTTACATTTATGGCTATTATTTGATATATATATTATTTTATAAATCTTTTGAAAATAATTTTTTTTTGAATTAAAATTTATTATAATTTAATATTAACAATTTGTCATTTTAGATGCGGACATTAATTAAAGTTTTTTTTATTTTGATATTAATTTTAATAATTAGTATTTCAATTTACTCTTCTTTATATGAATTGAAGCCAATTACTAATCTATTAATATTTAATGTACCAGTAAAATAATGGTTTTTAAATTATTTATTATGATATTTATTTTAATACTTCAATTAAGTGTTAAAATAAATTTTTTATATGCTAATGATCCAAGATCTTCAATAAATTGGTTGGCAGAAAAAATAAATGATCCCCCAGTTTTTTATACAAATCCATCTTTAAATTTTAATAATATTAATGATGATATTGAAAAATTAAATCTTCCAGGTATTAGTAAAAATTCCATTGGTATATTTCCTAGTATAAAAATTGGAATAGATTCTGATGTATGGAAAAATAGTAATGAATTGGAGATTTCTCAATTATTAGGAAAGATTGATATAAGTGATTTATACTATTTAAATCGATTATTAAAAAGAATTCTTTTAATTGAAGCTGATCCACCAATTATCGTAAATGGAAAAGAGTTTTCTGGTACTTTTTTTTTAAGAGCTAGAATTTTGAAATTAATACAAATTGGAGCATTGGATGATGCTGAAGCTTTATTACTAGATGCCGACCCAAGTACTGATCCAAAATTAATAGATTTATGGTCAAAAATCTCCTTTTTAACTTTCAGATTTGACAAATTTTGTAATTCAGTTTTAAAAAGTCATTTTCTTTTCATTGATCCCGCTCATAAAATAATTTGTCTAGCTAGAAGTGGAGATTGGAATGCTGCAGCTTTATCTTTAGCAACTTATTCTAGTATAAATGAGATAGAAAGTGATTATGAAAAATTATTAATTAACTATTTAGACCATGAAGCTGAACTTGAAATAACAAATAAGGATTTATGTAGTATAGATAAACCTATATTAGTATATTTATGTAATTTTTCTAATGTTGGAGTAAAAAATTTAAGCAGTGATGCGAAATACCTTTACAATGATTTAGGTCGAAGTAAAAGCATAAGGTCAAGGATCATTGCTTCTGAGGAATTAGTTAAAAGTGGAGCTTTAAATCCAAATATATTATTTTCTATATACAAAGTAAAACAGCCCTCGACTTCTGGAGGAGTTTGGGCGCGGGCAAAACTAGTTCAAGATTTAGAAAATATATTTAAAATTCAATTAAACAATTCTAAAGCTTTAGAAAACCATTTGAAACTTATGATTGAAGAGTTTTTAAAAAATAAATTATTATCTCCTTTTGCAGAGTTTTACAGTGAAACGTTGAAATTAAGGGAAACTAAATATTCTTTATTATATGAGTTAATTATAGTGATTAATATTATGTCAGGTAATTACAATGACCAAATATATGGAAATAAAATTAATAATTCTAAATTGCAAAATTTAATTGACGTTATTTACAATAGAGATAAAAATATCAGGAATTATAGATTAAAAAATAATCTTCAACATAATACTACTAATATCTTTTTAAACACACACAATACTGAACTACAAAGGGCTATTTTGGAAGCAAGTAATGGAGTTTATCCTGTAGGCATGTTTTCAAGTAAGAAAATGGATGAAGCATTTTCAAAAAAGCAGAACGGATTTATATTATTAAATGCCATATATTTGATTTCCTCTAGTACTTACACCGATATTGCAGATTTGCAAATAGGCTTGGCATCTTTAGTAAAACTTGGTTTAATAAACGATTTTAAAGCTATTTCTAATGAATTATTAATAATGGAATATTTTAAAAAATTATAGGTTTCAATAAATGAACATAAACGATAAATTAGATTGTTTTCTTGAATCATTAATATCAGAAAAAAATTTTAGTTTAAATTCTATAGATGCTTATAAAAGAGATTTAATGCAATTATTTGAAAAAAATATTCATCGTGATTTAAATTTAATAACTGAAAATTATATACTCGAAAATTTGAATTTTTTAGGAAGGTTGAGAACTTCTAATAGATCAATAGCTAGAAAAATTTCTAGTTATAAACATTTTTTTAAATTTGCATTAAAAGAAAATTGGATAAATAAAAATCCATGTTTAAAATTGCAATCTCCAAATTATATCAATAAATTACCTGAAACATTATCTATTGACGAAATTAATTTATTATTAAATTCTTCAAAAGTTGCAGATAGTAAAGATATCAACAATATAAGAAATAATACATTACTTGAACTTATTTACGGAACTGGATTGAGAGTAAGTGAACTTGTTTCTTTACCTTTAAACACAATAAATGAGAATTCAGAAGTTATTTTAATTAAAGGAAAGGGAAAAAAAGAAAGAATAGTACCTATATCAAGTTCTGCTAAAAAAGCTATTATAAACTGGTTATTATTTCGAAAAAAAATGGAAATTAAAGAAAAGTCAAAAAAATACTTATTTCCTGCTAATTCAAATTTAGGACATATAAGTAGAGTTCAATTTTTCAATATTTTAAAAAAAATTACAATCCATTCTGGTCTTATCAATAAAAAAATTTCACCTCATGTAATTAGACATGCATTTGCAACTCATCTTTTATCAAATGGAGCAGATCTCAGAGTTATTCAAAGCCTTTTAGGGCATTCAGACATTGCTACCACTCAAATATATACGCACGTTTTAGAAGATAAAAAAAAGGCATTAGTGATGAAATTTCATCCATTTACAAATCAAAAAGGTTAATTTAATGATTGAAAATAATTTGGAAACGTATTTCAAACTAGCAACTTGGGGTAGCCCAATAGTTGTTATATTACTATTAATATTATCAGCATTTTTTTCGGGTTCTGAAACCGCCCTTACAGCTTCAAGTCGCCCTAAACTCAGAAGTATGAGTGATAGAGGTTCAAATGGTGCAAAGAAAGCTTTAGATATAACAAATGATAATGAAAGTTTAATAGGAACAATTTTATTAGGAAATAATATTGTTAATATCCTTGCTACTTCCTTAGCAACTGCTTATTTCGTAAAGTTTTTTGGTGATAAAGGTATTTTTATAGCAACTTTTAGTATGACTATATTAATTTTAGTATTTTCTGAACTTTTGCCTAAAACTTATGCTATTAACAATCCTGAAACTGCAGCAAGAAGAGTTGCTCCTTTAGTTTTATTTTTAATATACATATTTTCTCCAATAATTATTTTTGTCAGAAAATTTGTACAGTTGTTACTTTTGCTAATAGGAGTAAAAATTGATCCAAGCAAACAAATTCTTGCTTCTGATGAGATTGCAGGGGCAATAGCACTTCATCATTCAGAAGGTACTGTTAAAAAAGATGCAAGAGATAGATTGCTTGGTGTATTAGACCTTCCAGAACGAATGGTAGAAGAAGTTATGTTACATAGAAGTCAAATTGAAATGGTCGATGCAGATGATCCACCAAAAAAAGTTTTAGAAAAATGTCTTAAATCTCCATATACAAGAATACCAATTTTTAAAAATAATCAAGAAAATGTTGTAGGTATTCTTCATGCCAAAGATTTGCTGAGGAAAACAAGTATTTTATCATCAATTGGATCTAAAAGATTTGATATTCAAAAATTTGATATTTTAAAAGTTGCTATGAAACCTTATTTTATACCAGAAACAACTACTCTTGATCTCCAAATGAGACAATTTTTAAAGAGAAAAGCTCATTTTGCATTAGTCGTAGATGAATATGGTGATTTAAGAGGCTTAATTACTTTAGAAGATATAATCGAAGAAATTGTTGGAGAAATTTCTGACGAGCATGATATAGAGGTTGATCAGATGATTGATACATCTGATGGAAAGCTTTTGGTTGATGGTGGAATGAGTATAAGAGATTTAAATAGAGCATATGATTGGTCACTTCCGGATAATGAAGCAAATACCATAGCTGGTTTAGTAATTCACGAAGCCCAATTAATTCCTAGTGAAGGTCAAGTTTTTAATTTTTACGGTTTTCGATTTGAGATACTATCTAAAGAAAAAAATAAAATTACTAAAATTAAACTAGCTAAAATAAATTAAATAATTATCTCAATATAATGTCATTAAAAATATATAATTTTAAAATTCAATTTATTGTATTTTCTTTCTTCTTTTTATTCTATTATTTATTAAATATTCCTGTTTTTTCCCAAACTGATAAAAATAATAATTTGTTGAATTCTAACGAAGAAATAAGGGCTGAATATGGAAATTGGTTGCAAATATGTGAGAAAGTAAAAAGTAAATGTGTTGGGGTACAGTTCGCATTAAACGTAGAAGGTAATAGGGCTGCTAGATTTATTATAGAAAAAATAAAAGATAATGCTGATACGGTAGCGGATTCATTGATTACAATTTTTGTTCCTTTTGAATCCAGTATTCCTATTTTACCAAATGGAATTACTTTTGTTGTGGATACTAATGAACCCTTTACGGAACAATTTTTATTCTGTGATCAGATAGGATGTACATCTCAGTTTGGTTTAACAAAACAAGGTATTGATTTATTAATAAAAGGTGCAAATCTATCAATGGTTATGATTGACATTAGAAATCCTAACAATAAATTTATAGTTGATATCGATTTAGAAAATTTTGAGACACTTTATGATAATATAACCTCAAAATAATTATGGACATTTTTTTAATGCTAAAACTGCATTTAAACCACCAAATGCAAAAGAATTAGAAAGAACACATCGCACATTTTTTTGTCTAGCTGTATTTGGTACAACATCTAAATCGCAATCAGGATCTTTTTTTAAGAAGTTAATAGTCGGAGCAATGATTTTATTTTTTAATGCTAATAAACAAGCTAACAATTCAACTGCTCCAGTACCTCCAATTAAATGTCCGTGCATTGATTTAGTTGAAGATATCATCAATTTTTTTGTATGATTTTTGAAAACTTCCTTAATTGCTGCACATTCAGTTTTATCATTTGCTAAAGTTCCAGTACCATGTGCATTAATATAACCAACGTCTTCTGGGTTAAATTTTGCGTCTTTTAAGGCACCAAATATTGCTCTTGCAGCACCTTTTATGCTCGGGTTAACTATATCTTTTGCATCAGATGTCATTGAGAATCCTGCGACTTCAGCTAAAATATTAGCACCTCGTTTTTTAGCATTATCATAATTTTCAAATATAAAAATTGCAGCACCTTCTCCTTGAACCATCCCATCTCTAGTTTTACAAAAAGGACGACATGCTTCTTTTGACATAATTCGTAGTCCTTCCCAGGCTTTAATTCCACCAAAACAAAGCATACTTTCAGATCCTCCTGTTATGGCTGTTTTTATAACACCAGATCGAATTAAGTATAATGCTTGTCCCATTGCATGATTAGAAGAAGAACATGCTGATGCTATTGTGAAACAGGGCCCTTGGGCATTAAATTTTATTGAAACATTACTAGCAGCCGCATTATTCATTAACTTGGGAACGATTAAAGGATGCACTCTATTCTTACCTTCTTCATATACTTGTCTATAGTTTTCATCTTGAGTTTGAAGACCACCACCAGCAGTACCTAAAATAACACCTATTTCTGAAGAGTCTTTTTCCTTAAATTCTATTCCAGAAGATAAAACAGCTTGTTTAGTAGCAATAAGTGCAAATTGTGTAAATTTATCATAAATTGATTTTTCTTGTTTAGAAAAATAATCATCTGGATTAAAGCTATGAATCTGACCACCAATCCTAACTGATAATCTTTCAGCATTTAGAAAATTAATTGGGCTTATTCCATTTTTTCCTTCTGATAAAGAATTAAAAATAGTAGGTAAATCCATACCTAACGAGCTTACAGCACCTGCTCCAGTGATTACTACACGATTCATATTTATGCACTTCCTGATGAAGAATGAATTAAACTCTCAACAGCTTTAATGATTGAATTTACATTGCTGATATCAAATGTTGAATTCGTAGGATCATTTGCATTAAATGGAATAGTAATATTAAATGTTTCTTCTATAGAAAAAACTATTTCAACTAAAGCTAATGAATCAATACCTAAATCCTCAAGGGATAAATTATCTTTTATTTCACTAGTTTCTAATAAGGTTTGTTCTGATAAAATTTTGATTATCTTATTTTTGATACTATCTGACATTTAAAAAAATTACCTGATTATTAATTTAATTATTTTTTATTAATCTTAGAAGAAATTTCATCAATTAATTTACTTAGTTGATTAATTTTTATTTTCAGTTTTGGAAGTCTTCTTATAGCCATATATGAAGCAATATTTTTTTTCATTTCCATAGCAGGATTACCCATCATAAATTTTCTTGGAAGTACGTTTGCAGATACGCCAGTTTTCCCAGCCAATATAGAATTATTTCCTATTTTTAAATTATCAGCGATACCTACTTGGCCACCCATAATTACATTGTCTCCTACTAAAGTACTACCAGCAATTCCAACTTGGCCACAAATTAAACAATTAGTTCCAATTTCCACGTTATGAGCTATATGAACTAAATTATCAAGTTTAGTACCAGATTTAATTATTGTATTTTTAATAGTTCCTTTATCAATACAAGAGTTAGCTCCTATTTCTACGTCGTCACCAATTTTTACAGATCCAACAGATGAAACTCTTAAGAATCCTTCACTAGAAGATGAATCTTCTTTTTTCAATCTTTCTAAAATATTCTCTTCATTTTGAGTATGAAATGAAAAACCATCAGAACCAACTACTACATTTTGATGGCATATGAGTCTATTTCCAATAATTGTATTATCAGAAATTTTTGTTCCTGATTTAATAAAACAATTGTTTCCAATTACTACATTTTTACCTATTTCTACAAAATTCCCTATATCTATATTATCACCCAATTCAGAATTTTCTTTTATAATTACATAGGACCCTATATTAGGATTAAGACCAATTTTTGAAGAGCTATCTATAAATGTATTATCATTAATAGATCTCTCTTCGTTACCTAGTTTATTGAATAGATTTGTTAATTTTGATAAAATCAAATTAGTTTTATTGGTTACAATCACACCTTCAAGGTTTGTAGTTTCCCAATCAAAATTACTATTTATTATTGCCCCCTTGGCTTTAGTATTATATAATTGGGTTTGGAATTTTTGATCGATGGCGATGGCTATTTGATGTGCATCTGCAGATATAGGTTCTGATGGTGACGAAAAAATTAAGTTTCCGTTGCCATAAAAATCACAATCTAAAGCCTTTGCAATTTCAGCTAAAGAAATCATTTTTTCCTCATAATTAAAAGACTATAATTTTTTAAGTATTGTGATCAAGTGTAAATGAAAATAAGGATAAATAAATTAAAGCATCTCTTCCATAAATATCAGGTCTATAGTTTATAGTCCCAAAATCATCAAATATGACAGTCCTATATGACATATAGACAGGTATATAATTTTCAAGATTAAACCTTGTTTCTTCTGAACTATTTAATGCAGAATAAAAATTAGGATTGTTTATTGTCTCATTGCCAGACAATAATGCATTTGCAAATTCAAAAGGACGAGCTAACCTTACACAACCATGACTAAATGCTCTTAAATCCTTAGAAAATAAACTTTTCATAGGGGTATCATGCATATAGATGCTATGTTTATTAGGAAACATAAATTTCACTTGACCAAGTGCATTTAGATTGCCTGGGTTTTGTTTAATTTCAAACGGAAAATTATCAACAGTAAAAACACTCATATCTATTAGATTTGCATCGATAATTTTCCTAGTACCTCTTACATATAATAACATTTCATTATTAATTAAAAATTCTGGATCTTGTAGAATTTTTGGTAAATATTCATCAACAGCAATACTTTTTGGTACATGCCAAGTTGGATTCGCAATAATATGAGTCATTTGGTCAAAAAATTCAGCAGTTTGATAATCTGGTAATCCAATTACAACTTTTGATTTCCATAAAGTATTGTCACCATTGACATATTTAGCTTCATAATTTGCTTGATTAATTAAAATATATTGATTTCCAAAGTCAAAATTTAACCATCTTAGTCGCTCTAAATTAACAAGAACTTGCATTAATTTTGTTTCTGTTGATAAATTCAATGCTTGAAAAGTTTTCTTTCCGATTACTCCATCAGGAATTAAACCACTGTTTTCTTGAAAAAGAATTACTGATTTTAATAAATCTTTATCAAATGTTTCAGATTTTGAATAATCTTCAAGAACCTTCAATTCCAATAGACGTTTTCTTAATGATATAACATTTGGATGTGACATCCCTACCTCCAAAGTAATATCATTGGGAACTATTATCTCATTAATACTTTTATTTTTTAAGATATTTAACTTTGCTAGTTCTGCTATTAATTTTAAGTAATCACCATTATTTGGTC
This sequence comes from Paracoccaceae bacterium, assembly GCA_045565285.1. Taxonomy (GTDB): domain Bacteria; phylum Pseudomonadota; class Alphaproteobacteria; order Rhodobacterales; family Rhodobacteraceae; genus CACIIZ01. The sequence goes on along the minus strand of JBJLFR010000010.1, from coordinate 58,776 downwards.
TTAGACCTTCAAAATAATTTTTAATATTTATTTGTGCATCTAATTTACTTAAAAATTTTTCTGCTATTGGGGCTTCTCTTTCGATTGCAATAAAAGTTGATAGTTCAAGTGGATTAATAATACCTATGCTTAAATCTCTTGAATGTAATAAAAATTTTTCTGTAAGCATAACATCAAGTTTAGCCAGATCAGATAACTCAATAGAAGAATTTAAATTTTTAATAATATTCAATTCATATCTATTAGTTGGTATGCCTTCTCTATAAGTATTAGATAAAACATTTAATAAGTCATTAATTTTCGTTTTATTATTTTGCCAATATGGTTCATAAAAAGAATTAGTATAAAAAGATTTAATTGAATCATCTATATCTTGATTAAATTCAATTAAATTTCTAATTTCATTTACTATAAACTCTTTTTCATTAGAATATATTTTTGAACATAACAAAAAAATGAATATATATATAAAGCTTAATTTAAAAATAATTTTTTTCATGTACGTTTATTCCTATTAAATTAAAAAAAAATAAAAATCAGTCATTTAATAAATGGCATAAATATAAAATTTAACAAGATTTAATATTTGTCGTTTATAAATATAAATAATAATGAAAGTATTTATTCATTATTTGAAGTTGACATTAAAAAAAAAACCACTAAGATTCAATGAGTTATTGTACAGTAATAAAATTAAACAGGTTAAAATTAGTAATATTTATAAATTTGGCAGGGATTCTGCAAGATTTATTTTATTAATTTAATTATATGGTATTGCACATATGGTGTCACGAAGAAAATTTTGCACAATATTTAGTGGAGCGTTAGTTGCTGTAGCCGCTCCTATTTATTCTAATACCCCTGGATTACTAAGAAATGCTGGTGATATAAGATTAATAAAACTAAAAAATAATAAAACATCTGAAAAAATTAATTTAGTTTATTGGATAGAAGGCTCATATGTTACTGAAGCACTTAAAGAAGTAAGTTACTTCATGAGAGATTGGCGTCAGAATAAGACAATTACTTATGATGTTGCTAACATTGATATTATTTCGGCCACTCAAGCACTTCTAGATACATCTGAAACTATGCAACTACTCTCTGGCTATAGAACTATTACAACAAATAAAATGTTATCCTATTCAAATAGTGGTGTGGCTAGAAACTCTTACCATATAAAAGGAATGGCAGCAGATCTAAGGTTAGATAATAGATCCGTATCTCAAATAGCGGGTGCTGCAAAAGCTTGTATGAGTGGAGGAGTTGGTAGTTATTCTAGATCTGGATTTGTTCATATTGATTGTGGACCAGTAAGATCTTGGAAAAGGTAGATTTTTTATTTCCTCAAAATACCATTTCCTTCAACTATATATTTGTAACTAGTTAGTTCATGAGCTCCAATTGGACCCCTAGCATGCAGTTTACCTGTACCTATACCAATCTCTGCACCCATTCCAAATTCTCCACCATCAGCAAATTGTGTTGAAACATTATGCATTAATATTGCACTATCAATTGAAGAAAAGAATTTTTTAGCAACATTTTTACTATTCGTAATAATTGAATCTGTATGATTGGAATTATATTTATTGATATGATCAACGGCTATTTTGAAATTTTCTGTAACCTTAACTGCTAGTATTTTATCTAGAAACTCCCTTCCCCAATCCTTGTGATCAGCTAACTTTACTCCTTTTATTTTGCCAACAGTGGTATCTCCGCGTATTTCAATTCCATTACTTAATAATTTGTTAATTAATTTTATTCCATTATTCTTAAAAAAAGTTTTATCAATTAACAAACACTCTAATGCACCACAGATCCCAGGTCTTCTTAGTTTTGAATTAAAGATAAGATTTTCAACCATAGCTGGATTAGCATCTTCGTGGATATAAGTATGAACTATACCTTCCAAGTGAGCAAATACTGGCACTTTTGCATTTTCTTGAATTAACTTCACAAGGTTCTTTCCCCCTCTTGGGATTATAACGTCAATATAATCGGTCATTTGTATCAATTTATTAACTGCAATTCGATTTGTGGTAGGAACTATTTGAATTAAATTTTTTGGTAATCCTGTTTTAACTAATCCTTCATTTACACAACTATATAAAGCTGAACATGATAGATAACTCTCTGAACCTGGTCTTAAAATAGCTGAATTGCTTGATTTTATACATAATGCAGCTGCATCAATAGTTACATTTGGCCTACTTTCATAAATTATTCCTAGAACTCCAATTGAAGTTGATATTTTCTTAATTTTAATTCCTGAAGGTCTTTCCCGGTAATCTAAAGTTTTGTTAATGGGATCTTCAAAATTAATTATATCATGTAAACTAGATTGAATATCTTTAATACTTTGTTCATTTAAAGATAATCGATCAATTTTAGCTGAGTTTAGATTTTTTTGGATTGCATTTTTTAAATCTTTTTTATTTTCTTTAAGAATAAAAGTTTGGTTTTTATTGATAATTGTTGAAATATTTTTTAATGCTTTATTTTTTTTATCTGTTGAGATCTTTGACATCAAAAGACTAGCTTTTTTACCCCTTTTCCCAAGTTCTTTTACTAAGATTTCAATATTATTTAACATATTTCTTTTCCTAAATTAATACTAAATCATCAGTATGAATTAGTGCTACCCTTCCTGGATGTCCTAATTTTTCTTTAATTTCATTTGTTTTACAACCCTTTATCTTTTGAACTTCAAAATTTGAGTAACCAGATAAACCTTGTCCAATCTTTTCATTATCATTTGAGATGATTTCAACTGCATCACCTCTTTCAAAATTTCCAAATGATTTAATAACACCCGCAGGTAATAAAGATTTATGATTTATTAAAGCTTTTATCGCTCCCTGATCTATAAGTAGTTTACCTTTAGTTTTTATAGAAAGAATCCATTGCTTTCTTAAGGTTTTAACATCGTCTTTGGGAAGAAATCTTGTATATTTACCATCTCCACAAGAAAATTTACTTATTGGAAAATTATATAGTCCATTTGCAATAATCATTTCACATCCACCATTCATAGATATTTTTGCAGCCTCTAATTTAGTAACCATGCCACCTCTTGAATTCTCAGAAGTTGTATGACTGGCCATGCTTAACATATTTTTAGTAACCTCTTTAATTAAAGGTAAATGTTTTGTGTCAGGATTAATATTTGGATCTTTTTCATATAAGCCATCTATGTCTGATAATAAGATTAAAAGATTTGCTTCAGTAATTAGTGCCACTTGTGCTGCAAGTCTATCATTATCACCAAATTTTATTTCTTCGGTAGCTACAGTATCATTTTCGTTTACTATAGGAATAACTTCCTTTTTTAATAATGATTTAAATGTAGACCTTATATTTAAATACCGTCTTCTATTTTGACTATCATCAGATGTTAATAATACTTGTGCTGTATGAATATTGTGTTTTTTTAATATCAAATCGTAGGATTGAGCCAATTTTATTTGTCCTATTGCTGCATAGGCCTGGCTATCATCTAATCTCAAGTTACTTGAAGTTAATTTTAAAACAGATTTACCTAAAGCAATAGATCCTGAAGAAACAATTATAATATTTTTGCCACTTTTTTTTAAAATAGAAATTTCATCTAACAATGAATTTAACCATTTATTCTTTAATATATTCCTTTTAGGATCAATTAAAATAGATGATCCAATTTTAATAACTATTGTTTTTGCTTTTAAAATTTGTGAACAATTTATATTATTAAAATTTAATCTATTGGATTCCATTTTTTTTCCAACTTATTCTCTTTTTCTTTTTCTATTTTTTCATTAACTATTTTTTTGAAAATATCTTTTTTCAAATATTCTAAACCAGTCATATTTATTGCTGAAATAGTATGTAATTTAATTTCAAATTTAGCTAATAATTTTATTTTTTTATTTAAAGTATTTTTATCAACTAAATCAACTTTATTAAGTACAGTAATTCGAGGTCGATTTAATAATTCTTTATTATACTTTTCTAATTCATTTAGTACTATTTTATAATCATTTATAATCTTTGAAGATGTTACATCAATAAGATGTATAAGAGCTTTACATTTTTCAATATGACCTAAAAATCTAATTCCTGCTCCTTTTCCTTTATAAGCATCTTTAATTAATCCTGGTATATCTGCAATGGTTAATTGTGAATTATAAATTGAAATAATACCAAGCTTTGGAATTAATGTAGTGAAAGGATAATTTGCAATTTTAGGCTTAGCATTAGATGTTTTAGAAAGTAAAGTTGATTTTCCTGCATTAGGAAGTCCAATCATTCCCACATCGGCAATTAATTTTAATTTAAGATATATTGTTTTTTCTAAACCTTTGCCCCCCGATGTAAATTTTCTAGGTGAGCGATTAGTTGATGATTTAAAATTATGGTTTCCTAAACCACCAGTTCCACCAGGAAGTAATAATACTTTATCATTAATATTGTTTATTTCTCCCAAAAGTATCTTTTGGTTTTCGTCAAATATTTCTGTACCTAAAGGTAGTTTTAAAAAAATATCTTCAGCAGATTCACCCGTTTTTTTCTTACCTTGTCCTGGTCTCCCATTTTTTGCAAAATGATGTTGTTTATATTTAAAATCTATTAAAGTATTTAAATTACTATCAGGTATTCCCCATACTGAGCCCCCCTTTCCACCATTACCTCCATCTGGTCCCCCTTTTTCAATATATTTTTCCCTTCTGAAACTTAATGCACCAGATCCACCATTTCCAGATTTTATATAAACTTTTACTAAGTCGAGAAATTTCATTTTAAAAAAACTATATCTATAAAAATTATTTCTTTAGTTTAAAAATAATAATATTAAACTGCTTAACATTAAAAGCGATAAAAACCTCATTAGCCAAATTTCATATTTAGTGTGTTGGAATTTTTTCTTAAGCTGGTCACCAAAAAAACACCAAAGATTATGAAAAAAAAGTTGAACTATAATAAAAATAATAGCTACTATTAAGGTTGAAATAATTAAACTATGATCGGGATTTGTAAAATTTGAAAAACTTACAGTTACCATTGCCCAAGCTTTGGGATTTGTTGGATGCACTGGAAGCCCATAAATGAAAGAAGGTGCTTTCATTAAGCTTTTCCCATTTGTTATTTTAAATTTGGATAATTTCCATGCTAGCCAAATAATGTAACTAGAGGATATTATTTTAATTAAATCAATAAAATTTGGAAAAAAATCAAAAATAGTTAATATTCCTAATCCAATTGGCCATATAATTATTTGCTTTGATAAAATAATTCCAAATACAAAAGGTAGGGATTGTTTAAAACCAAATTGTGAGCCAGCATTAAGTAAAATTATATTTGCAGGTCCAGGAGTTGCCACCATGGATACTGAAAATAAAAATAAGCTTAATGTATAATTATCAACCAACATTGCCAGGCTCAATTATTAGCAAAGGGTATTGCAGTTTTATCTCTAAATAATTGATATAAATGTTCTGCCTTTAAGGCCTTTGTGAAACTTTACTTTTCCATCAGAAGTCGCAAAAATTGTATGATCTTTACCGATACCAACATTGTTACCAGGCCACCATTTGGTGCCACGCTGACGGACTATAATATTGCCAGATATTACACTTTCACCACCAAATTTTTTAACACCTAAACGTCTACCAGCTGAATCTCGACCATTTCTGGATGAACCGCCTGCTTTTTTATGAGCCATAACATATTCCTTTAATTATTTGGAAGCTTTTACTGATTTTTTTCCAGTTGTAGATTTCTCAATTTTCGTTTTTGTACTATTATTTTTTTGGACAGTTTTAGTACGAGCTGGTTTTACTTCAGCCTTTTTTGTACTAGCAGGTTTTACTTCAGCATTTTTTGTACTAGCAGGTTTTACTTCAGCATTTTTTGTACTAGCAGGTTTTACTTCAGATTTTTTTACAGATTTTGGTGTTGTATTTTTTTGATTGAATGTTTCTTTAATATTTGAAGAAGATTTAACTTGTTTTAAAATTTTACCTAGAATTTCAAAATTACTTGTTTCGTCTATTTTTTGATCAGATTTAATTTCTAATACTTTTAGTATTGTTAAATCTTGTCGATGACCTTTTTTCCTTTGTGAAGAATGTTTTCTTCTGCGTTTAACAAAATGAATAACTTTTTTACCTTTTGTCTGATTTAATATTTCTGCTTCAACACATGCACCACTTACTAAAGGAGTTCCAATAGAGGGTGAATTGCCTCCTAAAGCAAGAATTTGATTAAATCTTACTTTATCACCAAGATCAGCAACAAGTTTTTCTACAGATAATATATCACCTGATTTTACTTTATATTGCTTACCACCCGTTTTAAAAACTGCAAACATTAAAAAACCCGAATTAAATAATATTAAAATATCATTTGTTTCATAAACAAAATAATGTCAAGGATAAAGTAATAATATTAAGAATATTTCTACATTTTATTAAATACTAATATAAAAATTAAATAGATAATTCTTTAATTGATTTTGAAGATTTAATAGTTGCAGTAGAGTATGCAATTAGATCTTCTCTCTTTTCAAAAACTGAGAAAATTTCTGATTTTACATGGGTTATAATTTTTCCTGCCCTTAAAACCATTCCTTTTGCTATTAAACTCTGACAAATATTTTGAGTTAGAAAATTAATTTTAAATTCAATAGTCAATGGTTGATAAGGTTCTTTCATTAACGAAAAAGCTGCAAATGCAGATGAATTATCTGCTAAGGTTGATAATATTCCTCCATGAACTAGACCATGTTGCTGAGAAATATTGTTACTAACTGGTAATATTATTTCGCAATATCCACTACTAGTTTTACCGAGATAAGCTCCGATTGTTTTCATAAACATTTGCTTGTTAAAACTTTTTTCTACTTTTTTAATCATTTGCAATTTCACCTATAACTTACTATTTAGAAATTATTAAGAATGTTTTTTATCGAAATATAAAGCAAAAAAATAAAAATATAATCAAAGGAATTTTTTATTGTTAAGATCCAATTTTTCAACATTTGTCAAAAATTTTAATTTCAATAATTCAAATCTCAAGGATAGTAAATATTCCTTTTCTTTTTTTAGAATTGAAATACTTGCAGGATTAACTGTTGCTATTGCACTAGTTCCTGAAGCAGTAGCATTTGCATTCGTTGCTGGAGTACCTCCTTTATTTGGATTATATGCAGCATTTATTGTTGGAATAATTACAGCGTTATTTGGTGGACGTCCAGGTATGATTTCAGGCGCCACAGGAGCTCTTGCTGTAGTAATGATTTCATTAGTTGAAGATTATGGAGTCGAATATCTTTTTGCAACAATAATTTTGATGGGAATATTACAAATATTATCGGGAATTTTTAAATTAGGAAAATTTATAAGAATAGTTCCACAATCGGTAATGTTAGGTTTTGTAAATGGTTTGGCAATAGTAATTGGGTTGGCTCAAATTAGACAATTTCAGACAATGGATAAAATGGGTGAACTTCATTGGATGACTGGTGATATGATGTCTTTTTCTATACTTTTAGTAGCTGTTACAATGTTTATTATTTGGGCTACTCCGAAGGTCACAAAAACTATACCTGGTCCATTGTCTGCGATAATTATAATATCTACTTTTGTAATATATTTTGATGTAGGAGTTCCAGTAGTTGGTGATTTGGCAAGTATTTCTGGTAATTTACCAAGTTTTCATATTCCAATTGTACCTTTAGAAATTGATACATTATTAATAATAGGACCATATGCTATTATATTGGCAACAATTGGTTTAATTGAAAGCTTACTTACTTTAAATCTTGTTGGAGAAATTACAGGCAAACGTGGAGGTGCTAGCAAAGAATGCATTGCACAAGGTGCTGCCAATACAGTGACAGGTTTTTTTGGTGGAATGGGAGGTTGTGCAATGATTGGTCAGTCTATGATAAATGTTAAATCTGGAGGAAGAACTAGACTTTCTGCCTCTATTGCAGCTCTTTTTTTGTTATTTTTTATATTGTATGGTTCTTTTTTAATTGAGTTAATTCCAATTGCTGCATTAGTAGGAGTTATGTTTATGGTTGTAATCGGAACTTTCGCATGGAATTCTATAAGGCTATTAACTAAAGTACCTAAAACCGATGCACTTGTTATAATATTAGTTACCGTAGTAACAGTTGCTGAAGATCTAGCAGTTGCTGTAGTTGTAGGTGTGATAGTATCGGCGTTAGTTTTTGCCTGGAATTCTGCAAGTAGAATACATGCGATTGGAAGAGATTCTACAACTGAAAAAGGTGCAAAAGTTTATGAAATTGATGGACCATTATTTTTTGGCTCAGTTGAAAGTTTTTTAGAATTATTCAAACCAGAAAAAGATCCTAACGTTGTTATTCTTGATTTTAATAATTCAAAAGTAGTTGATCAGTCTGCTCTAAAAGCAATAGAAGATATTGCAGAACGTTATCAAAAATCAGGAAGAGAAATTAAACTTAGACATTTAAGTAAAGATTGTCACTACTTACTTTCTAGAACAGGTCAGCTTATGATTGATAGTGATGATGATCCAGAATACGCTTTGGCTGTTGATTATAGTATAAGAATCGGAAAAATGAGTAATTAAAAAATAGAACCATTTATAATTTTTTTTTGAAAGATTTTATATGAAAAATATAAATAATTCAGCCAAAAAACTTAGAAAGCTTTTAAAAGATAATAAATTTATTTCAGCTCCATGTTGTTTTGATGCGCTTTCTGCTAAAATAGTTGAAAATTCAGGATTTGAGTTAACAGTTTTATCTGGGTTCTCAGTAGCTGCTACAAGATTATGCATGCCTGATTTAGGACTTATTTCTTATTCTGAGGTTTATGATCAAGCTAAAAATGTAAAAGAGTCTATTTCTATACCCTTAGTGGTAGATGCCGATAATGGATACGGTAATATAATGAATGTTAGAAGAACCGCTACTGAATTTATAAAATTAGGTTGTGCAGGGATAATTATTGAAGATCAGGTTTTACCAAAACGCTGTGGTCATACTCCAGGAAAAGAGATAATAAGTAGAGAAGAATCCTATGATAGAATAAAAGCTGTTTCCGAAGTAAGGGAAGAAATAGGTGATATTGTTATTATTGCTCGTACTGACGCTAATCATACTCATGGTCTAAATGAAGCTATAGATAGAGGGCAAAAGTATTTTAATTTAGGAGCAGATGTTATATTTATAGAGGCTCCAAAAAATTTGGATGAAATGAAAGTCATATGTAAGGAAGTTCCTGGAAAAAAAAATTATTAATATGTTAGAAGGAGGGCTTACTCCAATTCTTTCATTAGATGAAATGAAAGCAATAGGGTACAATATTGCTTTTCATCCATTAACACTATTAGCCGCATCGATGTATGCAATGAAAAATGTATTGCAACAACTTAAAGAAAATAAATCAACCGATGAGTTTTTATTAAACTTTAAAGAAATAAGAGAAACTGTCGGTTTTAATAAATATTATAAAATTTACTCTCAGTATAATTCCCTAGATAAAGTCAAAAATTCATAATAAAAACCTTAAATTACTTTTATTAATTATTACTTTTTTTATATATATCTTTGATTTAACTTTGTAATTAAATTCAACATTTCTTTAGCCTCTTTTTTTTGAAAAATATCAAATTTAGCTTTTTTATTTCTACAAAAATTACTTGAAAATATTTTTTCTTGGACACGAACTTTTTTAAAAAATTTAATACTTATATCAATATTTTGGTTTGAAAAATTAATTATTGGCAAAATCTCATTAAATAAAGTTCTTGCTTCATAAGCATAACCATTTTTATAAAGGTTATAAATTTTAACATATAAAAATTCTAAACCAGTGGGAATAAATGCATCAACATTTCTATTTAAGGCATCAATTAACTGAGTTACTGCCCATCCACCACAAACATTTAACTTATTATTGGTTATTTTTTTAATTTTTGTATATTTTGTACTTGCATTAGTAGTTTCAATTTTCAGCCAGCAAAATTTTTTTATTTGATCAAATAATTCTAGTATGTAATTTTGGCTAAGACCATTACTATTCCAATCTAGATCTTGAATCATTATAATTTCTGGACCAACATTAGCTATTTCTTTTAGTAATTTTAAATTTTCAGAAAATTTATCATTTTGATTGATTTGAATGCAGATCCCTAACGCTTTATTTTTTTTGGCAATTTTGGACAATTTAATACTTAATTCATATTCTAAATTACTAATACTTACAATAAATGGTAAATTTTCTTTATTAATATTACTTACTAATTTGATATATTCAATTTTTTCTGAAAATGAAATAAATTGATTTTCCCCAGCTACTGCTAGTCCAAGCATACCACCACATCCACTATTAATAGTATGTTTCACTAATTTTGCTAATGATTCAAAATCTATATCACCTTTTTTTGTAAAAGGTGTATTTAAACTAGGAACAATTCCTCTCATCTAATACTCAAATAACTATTAATTCTTAAAATTTATAAGTTTAGAAAAAACATTATACAATTTATATTAAATAAAATCATTATCAAATTTATAAGGTGATCCTTTTATACCTCCTAAATTTTCACATTTTTTTGACGCTACTATATTTGCATATTTACATGCGTCTAATAGTGGTTTTCTTAATGAAATTGCTAATGTAAATGCACCATGCCATGCATCCCCTGCCCCAAGTGTATCAATAACATCAATTTTGGGGGGCTTTAGTTGAATTAATTCATCTTCATCTAGAAAAAAAACACCATTTTCTCCATCAGTAACACAAGAAAAATTATTAGAGATATTTTTTACTAATTTTAAGGAATCCTTTATTGATGAGGTATTTGTAAAAGATTCTAATCCTTGTAAAGAAAATGCAATATGAGAAGCTTCTTTTACTGCATTTTCGTTTACTGGGTTTTCTGCATCCAGAATACCAGGTTTATTATTTTTTTTTGCTTCTTTTAAAATAAAAATACTTGCATTTTCTAATCTACCATCTGTTAGATAAGCATCAAAAATATTTTTTTTAATAAAATGATTATCAGTGAAATCTAATTCTTTTGATCGAAAATTAACTATTTGTCTTTCGCCTTTATCATCTATAGTTATACATGAATTTGACGTATTAATATTATTTTTTTTTATTATATTGTTAGTATCAATATTTTCCCTTTTAAGTTCATTTAAAATGTAATTCCCAAAAAAATCATTTCCTATTGTGCTAATGAATGTTACTGATCCACCCAATCTTGATATAGCAATAGAAGCATTACTTGCATTGCCTCCTGTAGATAGAATTTGTTTTTCTGAAACATATTTAATACCTTTATCTGGTAATTTATTTAAATAGTAAATTAAGTCTACTGTTACTAAACCAACTACAAGGATAGAGTTCATATCTGTATCATTTTTTTTTTTTATTTTATTATTTTAATTTTTTTTTTTTTACTGCAATTATCCTTCATATCCAAATTTCCTTGGTAACCACAATACTAAATCAGGGAAAGAAACCATAACAAAAAGGGCAACTATTAATACTAATAAAAAAGGTATTACTTCTTTAATAATTTCTCCTAATGGAATTCGGGATACAGCATTTATTACAAATAATAAAACTCCGTATGGTGGAGTAATTAAACCAATCATACAATTAACTACAGAAACTACTCCAAAGTGAACAAAATCTATTCCTAACTCCCTACATGAAGGTAAAAAAAGTGGGATAATTACTAATATAAGAGTAGTTGCGTCAAGTATACAACCTAATAATAATATTAAAATATTTACACAAATAAGGAAAAATAGTGGAGAAACATCTAATCCAACAAGATAGCCGGCAATAATATGAGGTATGTTTTCTGATGCTACAATATAATTTAAAATCAAAGCTCCTCCAATTACTAACCCCACTGCAGAAGATGAACGAGCTGATTCAACTAAAATTTTATAAAAATTTGAAAATGATAGTGCTCTATAAAATATAGAAGCTAATAGAAGAGCGTAAAAGGCAGCAACTGCTGCTGCCTCAGTAGGAGTTGTCACTCCTCCATATATACAATATAATAAAATAATAGGCATTAATAATGCAGGAAATGCATTAAAAGTAATACCTGGAAGTTTCATTATAGGAACAGATTCTTCAGGCTCATAACCCCTTCTAATAGCTATAAAACTATTCATAGCCATTAGAACTGCCCCCATCATTATTCCTGGAATTATTCCCCCAAGAAAAAGGTAGCCTATTGAACTATTAGATACTAAAGCATACAAAACCATTGGTATAGATGGAGGTATTATTGGACCAATTGTTGCGGATGCTGCTGTAATAGCAGCAGCATATCCTCTTGTATAATGCCCTGATTTCACCATCATATTTATTATGATTTTTCCAATACCAGCTGCATCTGCTACTGCTGAACCAGACATACCAGAAAAAATTATGCTAGCAACTACATTTACATGACCTAATCCACCTTTAAATCTACCAACTACGGCTACGCAAAACCTTAAAAGACGATCACTAATGGTACCAAGCATTCATTATATTAGCTGCCACTATAAATAAAGGAACTGCGAGTAATATAAAACTACTATATAATCCATCTAATATTATTTTTCCTGCTAAACCTATTCCCTGACCACCAACCCATAAATAAGCGCAAGAACTTACAAAAATTGCATATGCTATAGGGGTTCCTATTGCAGATAAGCTAAACAAAATTATTAAACATATAAAAAACTCATAAGACATTTTTATTCTCATTTGATGAATCAATTCCATCATTATTTGAATAAATTAAGTCAAATTCTGCGCCGTTTTTAAATATAAAAAAAGCCCTATAAAGATATCTGAATGAAACTGCTATACAAAAAATAAAAAATATTAAATAAATATCTCTAACCCTTATCCAATCACCAAAAACATTAGAAAGCGTAGCAGTTTTTTTTAATCTAAGGATAAAAAATTTACTCCAAGTGGGCTCAATAACAATTAGTAATGTAAATGATATTATTAAAGCACTTAAAATTGCCAGCCATTTACGTAAAATTGGAGATACACTAGTATATAACATATCAAAAATTACGTGATCACGTTGTCGAACAATTAGTCCATTTCCCCAAAAAACCATCCAAATCCACATTAAAAGACAGAAATCAAGTGTCCAACCATATAGAGTCGGATCCATAATAGGAAAAAATATCTCTTATCCATTCTTTACGTGCAGAATATCTAATTGTTACTTGGAGAATAAACGTTGCAAACATAGCGGCCATCATTATGGCCGCCACAAGTTCAAAAGCTTGAATAATTCTATTTTGAATATTTCTCATAGAATTTTGTGCTTAACTATATTTTAATTACCTAATGAATTAATCTTATCTAATACTCCATCTGGCCACGGATCAGATGCATCAGTTTCAAGATACATTTTTTGAACGTGGCTTCTAAATGCAGCAAGATTCGGTTCATAAATTTCTAAGCCTTGCTCTTTCAAAAATGAAACCAAATCATTCTCTTTTTGAAGTTGTATTTGACGAGCACTTTCAGCGGCATCGATGGCTGCTTTCTCAACAGTTGCTTGCTGATTAGCATCTAATTTATCCCAAACTGCTTTAGAAAATGCAACATAATTAAGATCAACTAAATGAGATGTAAGTGCAATTTGACAAGTCACTTCATAAAATTTTGCATCTACAACTGTTGGAAGAGGATTATCTTGACCATCCACAGATTTTGTTTGTAGAGCAGTATAAACTTCTGTAAAAGCCATTGGAGTAGGGTTAGCTCCTAAAGCTTTTCCTAAAAATTGCCATGCATCCGTACCTGGCATTCTAAGATTAATTCCTGCCAAATCTGAAGGTGTTTGAACATTAACTTCATCCTTACATTGACGAAGGTTTACATGTCTTCTTCCTAAATACATAATACTTAGAAGTTTAACGCCAAGTTCTTTTTCAACCTTAGCCTTAAAAGGGTCCATCAGTGAATCATTAAAAACCCTTACCTGATGCGCTGCATCTTGATGAACATAACCTGTAGCAAGTATTGAAAACTCAGGAAAGAATTGAGTTAATTCTTGGGCAGAAGTAATAGACATTTCAAGATCACCTGAAGCAATTGCTTCAAGCTCTGAATTTTGTTTAATTAACGATGCATTATAATGGGGTTCATATTTTGCAAACTCAGACACAGCTGGAGCAAATATTTTTTCCAAAGCAATACTTCTCTGGTCAGTGGCAGAAGCAGGCGTGGACATTCTTAATGTTACATGTCCATCCGCGAACACCGATGTAACAAAACTTAGAAAACTTAAAGTAATTAGCATTATAAATTTAATTAATAAATTTGATGTAAAATATTTCATTTGTATTTTCTCCTTAAAATAAAACTAGGATTGCAGTTTTTAAGATTTAATTCAATATAAATGAATATTTTCTTATTAAGATTTAAAAAATTTTTTTCAAATTTTCTACCGATTTATCAGACAAATTATTTAAGGGTGGTCTTACATTTAACCAAATTTTATTTTTTGTCTTAATTGAAATTAAAGATTTTATTGCTGGTACTACAGGATATTTTAATATTTGCTTTACTATTCTTAAAATTTTTGGATTATCTTTTTTATTGTGAATTATATCTAATAATATTTCAGGATATATATTCGATAATCCACAGATAGAACCTGCACCTCCAGATTTCATTGCTAGGGCAATTAACCTTTCATCTCCAACTGTAATTATAATATCTTTCAATTTTAAAAATTTATATGTTTGCTCCATATCTCCAGAACTATCTTTAACTCCAACTATTCGATTAGTGCCAAATCTTTTTCGTAATTTTTTTACTAATTCATATGTAATTTTTATTTTTGTAATTTGTGGAATATTATATAAAAAAAATTTATTCTTATTTCCTGAACTAGAAAATACACTTGCGAACCAATTTTCTAGTGCTATTTGATAAGGTTCTTTAAAAAAAAAGGGTGGTGCTATCAAAAAATTTCTAATTCCGAGTTCATTATATTTTTCAACTTCAAATTTCGCAGTTTCAAAACTTGAAACTATAATTGATACAATAACATGCTCTAATTTTAAATTTCTCTTTAATAAATAATCAAGGCTATTTATTTTTTCATCGAAACTTATTGATGGTCCCTCACCTGTGGTACCAAAAAAAGTAATCGAATTAACATTCGAATTTAAAAGATTAAATACATGATTTCCAAATTCACCAAGCTCAATCTTACCATTTTTATCAAAGGGTGTAGCTATAGCTACAGATAAACCAAACAATCTTTTCTCCATAGTAATGATTAGTAAAAATCAATATAGTTTATTAAAACATGCAAATATTATAAAATCTAATTATTATTTTCATTTACATATATATATATTTTATTTTTAAGATTTTTATGTTTTATAAAAACAAAAAAAATTAGATCGGATTTTAGTTGTATAGTAATTATAAATTCAAACCTGATACTTTTAAACCTAATTTACCTAATTTTATAGAATTAGGGGATGTTGCAGGAATTTCTGTTGATAATAAAGATAATATTTATTTATTTAATAGAAGCAAAAACCCTATTATTGTACTTAATCAAAAAGGTGAATTATTGAGAACATGGGGGCATGGAATTTTTAAAAACCCTCATGGTTCACATATTGGTTTTGACCAAAATATTTACCTAACTGATAATGGTGACCATACAGTTAGAAAATTTACTTTAGATGGAAAATTACTTCTACAAATTGGAATTCCTGATACTAATTCTGGTTTTATGAGTGGAAAACCATTTTGTAAGTGTACTCACTCAGCTTTGTCACCTGAAGGAAACATTATAGTTTCAGATGGTTATGGGAATGCAGCAATTCATATTTTTGATCAAAATGGAAAACATATAAAGTCTTGGGGAAAACCGGGGGCATCTCCAGGTGAATTTAACTTACCTCATAATGTATGTTGTGATAAAAATGGATTTATTTATGTAGCAGATAGAGAAAATTCAAGAGTTCAGATTTTTAATTCAAATGGTAAATTTGAAAAACAGATTGTCAATATGCATAGACCAAGTGGTTTAGCAATAACACCAGGTTTTAATCCAGATATAATAGTTAGTGAATTAGCATCTTATCTTGAAGTAAACAAGAATTTTCCAAATCTAGGTCCTTATCTTAGTATTTTTAACTCTAAAAATGATTTGTTATACAGAATTGGTAATGAAGGAAAGCCTGGTCTGGCACCAGGAATGTTTGTTTCACCTCATTCTATTGCTTATGACTCACTAGGAAATATCTATGTTGGAGACGTAGTTGAAACTGATTGGGATCATATTTTTAAAAACCAAAAAAAACCAAAAAATATTAGGAGATTTCAACGATTTTTTAGAACGGGAATGTGGAAATCATGTTTAAAAAAAGATATCTATACATAAATTTAAAAATTGGTTATAACTTAACCAAAAGGCAATATAATGAAGAAAAAAATTATAATTATAATTTTGATAACCTTATTGAATTTTGGATGTAGCAAAATTAGAAATGATGCAGCTATGATTATATGTAGTAGTTTGGAAACAAATCCTTA
The DNA here is from genome assembly GCA_045565285.1 of Paracoccaceae bacterium. Classification (GTDB taxonomy): domain Bacteria; phylum Pseudomonadota; class Alphaproteobacteria; order Rhodobacterales; family Rhodobacteraceae; genus CACIIZ01. Next base: position 42,187 of record JBJLFR010000010.1, on the reverse strand, counting down.
TTTATGTTCGAAAACAGTAGATAAAAATTATTAATTTCTTCTAAAATTCTTATCTATTAATTAAAATTAGCCCTATAATAACAAAAAAAGCAGCAACTAAAAAATTAGTGGTCATGATTTCACTTAAAATTATCCATCCAAAGAAAATTGTAAATATTGGTGTTAAAAAGGAAAAACTTGCCACACCTGAAGCAGGGTATTTTGATAATAACCATAACCAAAATAAAAATCCCCCAGCTACAACAATAATAGATTGAAAAAGAACACCCCAAATATGAATTACTTGAAAATCACGAATGGGATCTTCAACAAAAAATGAAAAAATGGTCAAAATTGGTCCTGAAACCATGACCATCCATAGTAGCTGCATTTCTGGTGTTTCTTTGCTAAAATTTGAACTTTTAGCAATTATAATAAGTAATGCCCAAAATAATGCTGCTAAAAATGCTAAAAGATCTCCTATTAAATATGCATAATTAAAAATTAAATTTGTATTAGAATTAGTGATCGATATTATAACACCTAAAAAAGCTAAAATTAGTCCTGCTAAATTTATAATTGATATTTTTTCATTATTTTTTATTAAATAAAGTAAAATGGTAAGCCATAATGGCATTGAGTAGTAAATTATAGAATTTCTGGAAATACTTGTGAAATCTAATGCTAAAAATAAGAATAAAAACTCTAATGCAAAAATTAACCCAGCTAATAAACTTATAACTAGATTTTCTCTATGAAAAACAATAGGTTTTTTCATCAATTTCATCCATAAAACTATAAAGAAAAATGCAATAAAAGATCTAATTCCAGCAAAAAATATTGGATTTAAGCCTAAGTTTACAATTTTTATTACAACATGATTTATGCCAAGTAATAAAGAAAAAGAGATTAATGCAATTGCACCAAATGTATCAATTTTGGTTTTTTTTTCCATTTTTTCCAATTACAAAATAAATTATTCATATAAAATTACTATTTAATTGATAAATTAAGTCGTTATATACTTGTCTTTTAAATTGAAAAAATAATATATGAGTTATGTTTAAATTAAATATTTTTTTTATCCCCCTTTTTGTCTTGATTTCTAAATTTACAATAGCTGATGAACATCCAGTATCCACTACTTTTTCTTGTAATATTTTAAATCATATACAGGTTTTAAGAACTGTTATAACAAAATTTGATACTTTTACGTTTGAAGTAATTGTAAAAGAAGAATCTGTAATACTAACTGATAGATATTTTTATGGAGCCTCCAATTTAGAATTTTTAAGGAAAGATAGCGAATATAATTGGCTAGCATCAGATGGCATTAATAGATTAATTCTAGATAGTAAATATTTATATGTATCAAGACTTGATGGCGTAGGAGTTAAGTCGATGAGTGCTTTTTGTGAAATCAAAAAATTTGAGTAAAATTTTTATTTTCCGTAATTCTCATTATTATTATCTTTAGAAACTTTTGTTGATGCAAATGAAGAAATTGAACTTTGTCTAATAATTAATACTGCTATAGCTAACATTAATATAGCTCCTGCTTCGTATAATAAGTTTTGAGGATCAGAACCCTTACCTTGTAAAATAATCATTCTACTTAATGCTGTAATTGCAATAAAAAGAGGTAAAGTTATTGGGATGCTTCCACTACGATAAAAAACACCTACCATCCCAAGTACTTCGGTATAAATAAATAATAATAACAAATCAGCAAGCTCTACTTCTCTATCTATTACTAATGTTGAAATTTCAATAGCTGTTGCACACACAGTGGCAATTGCAATTGAAATTAACAGAAGTCTCTCAGTCGTTTTTATTAAGAATTCAAAATCCATTAAACTATCTCATGTTGATAAGTAATAAATTAATTTCTAATTTTATCTTTTCAAGATAGAGAATATTTATTAATTTACTATAAATCTCTTATAAACCATAAAATGGACTTTTTTCAAACAATAAATATTTACTGTGAAAGAAACTCGGAGTTTTTTTTTGGTGAGCCAATTAACTCAATTACTAATTTTTGTTATATTATCGCAGGGCTAATTTTTTTAACAAAAACATTTAAAGATAAATTATGTCAATTTCTTTCAATTGAATTAATATTAATTGGTATTTGTTCTTTCATTTTCCATACTTATGCTAATATCTTAGGGGCTATTTTAGATACTATTTCTATTTTAATATTTGGTTTTACTTACTTATATGGAGCAAATATTAGATTTTTAAATCTTTCTAGATTATTATCAATATTGGGAACAATCGCATTTATTCCATTTAGTTTTTTTGTAATATCAACTATTCAATTCTTCTTTGGATACATGAATGGTTCGGCATTTTATTTTTCTTACATTTTTTTGTTTTTAGGATATTCAATTTACTTAAGAACAATTAATTTTTTTATTAGTAAAAATTTATTTATTTGTTCTATAATTTTATCTATTTCCATATTTTTTAGAACTATAGATCAAGATTTATGTTTTCTTTTTCCTATAGGCACACATTTCATTTGGCATATATTAAATACTTGTGTCCTCGGACTTTCTATTTTTATAATTTATAAAAATAAAGCTAAACAAGATATGTTATTTAATAAATGAATTATTAATTAATGAAATATTTAAAAATAATATAAAAAGCTAAAATTATCATTATAATTCCAAATAAAATATTTATTTTTTTCCACATGATTGGAGTTTTTATTAATGGTCCAATTTTAAATCCCAAATACCCTATCAAAAAGAAGAATAAAAAACTCGAACTCATACAACCTATTAAAAAGGGAATTTGTTTTTGTTGTTCAATTGAATTAGAAATACTTCCTATTAAAAAAACAGTATCCAAATACACATGTGGATTAAACCAAGTTATCCCAGCTAGTGCAAACAAGGTTTTAGTTAAACTTCTATTAGAAATTTCTGTGAAATAAATATTAAAATTATTTTTATCAATTAATAATCCATATCTTATTTTAAGTATTCCATAAATTAATAACCATATAAAACCAAGAAATATAATTAGATTTTGTAAAAAAATATTATCATTTATTATTATATAAATACCTAAATATCCTATTAAAATCAGAAATGTATCTGAAATAGAACAAAATAAACAAACTAAAAAAATATGTTTGCCAATTAGACCTTGGTTAAAAACAAATAGATTTTGTGCTCCGATTGCTATTATTAGTGATAAACCAAGTAATAGACCTTGAAAATATGAAAAAAATAAAAACAATTCAGATTAATTTATATTTTTTTTATACTTAAGTAAAAAGTAGCTGAGATAATAATTATAGTCCCCATAATAAAATTTAATCCTAGATCTTCATTAAAAAAATATATTCCTACAAAAAATGCAAATGGAATTGATAAATATTGGAAAGGTGCCAAAATAATTGCAGGTGCTAAAGATCTACTAAAAGCTAATAAAAATTGTTGAATACTAGATAATATACCACAAGAAATTAAAATTAACCAAGTATTGAAATTGTGTGGTAATTCCTCTTTTGAAATAGTAAAAACTAACGTGAATATTAATGCTCCAGATATATTATACCATAAAGCAGTGCTGATGGGTTTATCAGAATTTCCAAGCTTACGAAGATAAATATTTAATAAAGCTGCAAAAAATGCAGAATTTAAACCCCAAAAAATTCCAAAATTGAACCAGCCTGATTTTTCGGGGTTTATTATTATTATTGAACCTATCAAACCAAATACTACAGCAAACCAACGTTTCATTTCTACTCTTTCAGAAAGCATAAAAGGAGCTAAAATTGTAATGAAGATAGTCATTAGTTGTCCAAGAGCTATAGTTTTACCAATTCCAATTAGTGAAATTGCAATGAAATATGATGTAAGTCCAGTTATTCCAATAATTATTCTTGCAATTAGGGTTTTCTTTTTATTTATTTGCAAAAATTTTTTGCCTCTCTGTGATAAACCTACGATTAAAAGTAATGGTAAACAAAAAATATATCTAAAAAATAATATAGTAATAACTGATATATTTGGAGAAACAAATTTAACTATAGTGGCTATGGCAGTTAAAGTTAGAATTTCTATAATACAAGTTACAATACCCAAAGGTACTTTATCATCATTATTTGAATAATACATAAATGAACCTTTAAAAATTTTAAAAATTTTAAAATTTTTTTTTATTTAATTTAAATCAATTTGATATGATTTTAATTTTTCAAATTTAATAATTTCTAATGCCTTTTCATTAGTGGATAATAATTTTACTCTTGGTGCACAACCTTCATTTTCGGCTTCTAACCATCTTGCAGCGCATAAACACCAACCATCGCCAGGACTAAGACCGGGAAAATCAAATTCTGGCCTAGGAGTTGATAAATCATTTCCTTTAGATTTCGAGAATTCTAAAAATTCTTTTGTTAATATTACACAAACTGTATGGCTTCCAGCATCCATTTGATTGGTGTTGCAACAACCATCTCTAAAAAAACCAGTCATTGGATTCTCGTTACATACTTCTAAATCAGTTCCTAAAACATTTTTTTGTTTCATTATATCATCATAAAAAAATTATTTAAATTTAGAATTATAAATATATTCAGTTTTAGAAGATAAAATAAAGTCATTAACATGAAGAGATTGTATCTTATGGCTCCACCAGCTAATTGTTACTTTACCATATTCCAATAAAATACTTGGATGATGTCCCTCTTCTTCTGCTAAATCCCCAATTATGTTTGTAAATTTTTGAGCATTTAAAAAATTATTGAATTTAAACTCTCTTCTCAATTGAGGGAAGTCTATATCACTTGCTAAATACCATTCCCTATTATTTTTTAAAAAATCCTCAATTTCTGATTGTGTTGCTTTTGGTGCATCTGCAGAACATGCTTCACATACTTTATTTGAGTAATCAACCATTAAAATTATAACCTTCAGTTTTATTCAAATTATACTCTTTTAATTAATTTTATTAATATTTATATAAGGTATATTAGAATGTCTATTCAACTATTTATATTATTAAATTTTTACTTATGTCAGTACTGTTACAAACACAAGGTATTCATCATATAACTCTTAATGGTGCAGATAGTAAGACTTCCATTAATTTTTGGCAAGAAATTCTAGGCATGAAATTAATATTTGAACAACCTAATTTAGATGATTTATCAATAAATCATTTATATTTTGATTGTGGAGACGGTAGAACAATAACAGTTTTTACTAATGAAGGTAAAAAACCAAATAAAAAAAAAATAGATCCTTATCAAGGATCAGTTCACCATATTGCATTTTGGGTTAGTCAAAGTGTTATAAGAATTGCCGAAGAAAGGTTAAAAAATAAAAAATATCCCAATACGGGAATAAAAGACAGAGGATTTATGGATTCCATTTATTTTCATGAGCCATTAGGTTTGTTAATTGAATTAGCTAGTTATAAATTTGATCCTCCATTTGGATACACACATTGTCAAGTTCTAGAAAAAGCCCACAAATTAAGAATTAATAGGGGAGCACAAAGTATTGAAGATACAGATGTTGCATCCGCAATAAAAGCTCTTGTATGGAATAATAAAAATATATAAATCAATTATTACTTGGTCAAAATATTGCCGGCTTTTACCCAAGCATCTGATCCACCTTCCAGATTACTTACATCTTTAAATCCCATATCTTGTAGGGTTTTGGTAGCTAGTGCACCTTGGCCACCTGCCCCACAATAAACTATAATTTTTTTATTATTATTCATTTCCTTTTTTTTAAAGGGATTATCTTCTCTTTGATCAGCATAAAACTCAAGGAATCCCCTATTTGCATGAATTGCTTTTGGGATCATTCCTGATTTATCAACAACATCTTTTGATTGAACATCAACTATTAAGACCTGAGCCTCGTTCATTATTTTTTTGAGTTCTTCAACCGTTATAGTTTTTATTTTTGCATTTGCTTCATCTAATAAATCAATAAAACTTTTCATTAAAAAATCCTCTATATTTTAAAATTGAAATTGATTATTTTAAATATATATATCTATAAGTCTATGATTATCGTATTTTAAATTTTTTCTGGATTTAGTAAATGTCAAGAAATGTTGTTATTATTGGTGCTTCAGGTACAATTGGTACTGCCCTTGTAAATATTTATAAGGAAAATTTTGAAAATCATGTTTACGCATTTTCACGTGGGTATAAAAATAAACATGTTTCAAATTTAACTATGGATCACATAAATATTTTAGATGAGGTATCAATTGAAAATATAGTAACAAAATATTTTAATGAAAAAACAATTGATATCTTAATCATAGCAACAGGACTATTACATAATGATCTTTTTTTTCCAGAAAAATCAATTAGAGAAATATCCTTTGAAAAATTTCAAACATTATTTAACATTAATGCTATAGCTCCAGCATTAATCTTTAAACATTTTTCCAATACAATATCACGAGAAAAAAAAACAATTTTAGCTGCGTTTTCAGCTCGCGTGGGTAGTATATCAGATAATAAAATAGGTGGTTGGCATAGCTATAGAGCTTCAAAATCAGCACTAAATATGATTATTAAAAATTTTAGTATAGAACTTGGAAGGAAGTATAAGAAAAGTATTATTGTTGGGTTACATCCAGGAACTGTTGATAGTAAACTGTCAAAACCATTTCAAAAAAATGTGTCTAATGAAAAATTATTTACGGGAGAATATTCTGCTTTAAAAATAACTAAAGTATTAGAGGATTTAAGCTCAAAAGACTCTGGAAAATGTTTTGATTTCAATGCTTTAGAAGTTTACCCTTAATTAAGAGTTCCTGATATGAATAATCCATTACTTAAAGAATTGTCTAATAATTTTAAAATTCCTCCTTTTGATATTATTGAAAATACTCATTTCGAACAAGCTATCCCTTTTCTAACAAATGAACAAAAATTAACTATCAGTAAAATTTGTTCTATTAAAAACAAACCAACCTTTAAAAATACAATAATTCCATTTTTAAATTCAGGAAATAAACTTTCTGAAATACTATCTATATTCTATTCATTATGTGCAACTGGACTTACCAAAGAAAGAGAAGCGATTAGAAAAAAGTTATTACCAATAATTTCTGATCATTATTCTAATATTTATCAAAATAAAAAACTCTATGATAGAATAAATAAAATACCTATCAGTAAAAATAATACTGAATTCAGTATTGAACAAAACAGAGTTTTATTTCTTTTAAAAAGGGGATTTTTGCGTTCTGGTATAAATTTAAAATATAAGGATAAAACAGAGTATAAAAAAATTGTAAAAGAATTAGTTTTATTAGGAGTAAATTTTTCTCAAAATATTATAAAAGACGAAAAAAATTGGCTTCTTTTTTTAAAAAAGAAAGATACAATAGGACTTCCTAAATTTTTAATAAATGATTTAAAAAATTTAGCAATAGTAAGTGGTAAAAAAGGTTACGCAATTAATTTAACTGAGGCACTACTACTTCCTTTTTTAAAATTTTCAGAAAATAGAAAATTAAGAAAAAAAGTTTTAAAAAGTTGGAAATCTAGAGGTCTTCATTCTGGAAACCCAGAAATTATAAAAAAAACTATTCTTTTAAGACAAAAATTAGCACTTTTATTAGGTTATAAATCTTTTTCTCATTATCGTTTAGAGACTGAAATGGCCAAAGATCCTGATAATGTTCATAAATTTCTTTTTAATATCTGGGGTCCCTCTAAGCAAAAAGTAAAAAAAGATATTAAAGAATTAAATAAATTACTTAAAGCTGATGGGTATTCTGGTAATTTAAAACCTTGGGATTGGAGATATTATGCTGAAAAAAAACGTGAAAAACAATTCAAATTTAATGAGGATGATGTTAAATCATATTTCCAGTTAGATAAGTTAATCGAAGCTATTTCTTATTCGTGTGATAAACTTTTTAATTTAAAACTAAGAAAATTGGATATGACTGCTTATCATCCGGATTGTAAAGTTTTTGAAGTTTTAAAAAATAATGAGCGCATTGGTTTATTTATTGGTGATTACTACTCACGCAAAGGAAAAAGATCTGGTGCATGGTGTTCAACTTTTAAAAGTCAAAGTAAAATTAATGAACAAAGACTAAATCCGATTGTTCTTAATGTTTGTAATTTTAGCAAACCTCTAAAGGGGATGCCTTGTCTTTTGACTTTTGATGAAGCAAAAACGTTATTTCATGAATTTGGTCATGCTCTTCATCAATTATTATCTGATGTTAATTTTGAAATGCTGTCAGGTACTTCTGTATCAAGAGATTTTGTAGAACTACCTAGTCAGTGGTTTGAGCATTGGTTAGAAAGTAAAGAGATTTTAAACAAGTTTACATCTCATTATAAAACCAAAAAAAATATTCCTTCAAAGCTATTGGAAAATGTTATTTTATCAAGAACTTTTAATTCTGGTTTTGATACCACAGAATATTTAGCCTCAGCTATTATAGATATAAAATTACACTCTGAAAAACCTATTAGTGATCCGATTAAACTAGAAAAAACATATCTTAATAAGATTGGTCTAACTAAAGCTATATACCCAAGACATAATTTAGCTCAATTCCAACATATTTTTAGTGGAGGTGGCTATGCCTCGGCATATTATAGTTACATCTGGTCAGAAATGATGGATGAAGATGCATATTCAGCTTTTAAAAAAACTGGTGATATTTTTAATAAAAAAACGGCAGAAAGTTTTGAAAAAAATATATTATCTAAGGGCGGTTTAAAAGAACCAGAAATACTCTATAAAGCTTTTAGAAAAAAATTACCTGATCCTCAAATTTTAATTAAAAGTAGAAATTTGTAGTCTAAAAAAAAATGAAGTATACTTTGTGTTGCTTAATATATTATTCATTAGTTAAGTCTGTTTTATTTTATGTTCTTAAACTCTTTTTCTCCTCTTACAAAAAGTGGTATTTTGTTAACTTTAGGGCTGTCTATATTTGGTTTAGCAGATAATTTAACTTTATTAGTTTCTGATAAAGTAAGTGTTGGACAATTTCATTTTTCAAGATCATTAAGTGCTATAATAATAGTTTTTATATTTGCTTATTTTAGCAAAAAAAAATTGATTATTAAAAATTGGTTAGCAATTATTTGTCGAACATTTTTTAATGTCATTTCTATGATATTATATTTTTCAGTTATACCAATGATGCCGATTGCAGAGGCAGGAGCTGGATTATTTACTTCACCAATTTTTGTTTTAGTATTCTCTTTTTTATTTTTTAAAGAAAATATCTCTATTAGACAAATTTTTGCATTTTCTCTCGGTATAATAGGTGTTTATTTAATTATAGGAGTAAATTTCAAACCTACAATTTACCATTTTTTTCCTATTTTAGCAGGCGCAACTTATGCGGTAGGAGCAATTATAACAAATAAGTATCTGCAAGAAGAAGAACCACTTTCAATCCTTTTTTGTTTTTTGTTTTCTATTGGTTTGATTGGTTTATTGCTTTCATTGTTTTTTACATTTTATCCTGTAAATTCAATTATATTTGATAAAGCACCATTCATTTATAGGCCTTGGCAAAATCAAAATTTAAATTTTTGGATAATAATGTGTTTTCTTGGTTTTTTATCTTCAGTAGCAATTTATTTTATTATAATGGCTTATCAAATATCGAAACCAACATATGCAGCTATTTATGAATATACATATTTAATTTCCGCTGGTTTTTTTAGTTGGTTTTTTTGGGGAATTTTACCAAATTTTTATGGGTTGATTGGAATTATTGCGATTATTATTGCAGGAATTATAATTATAATGGGTAATTCAAGTAATAATAGTAAATTAACAAAATTTTCAGATACAGTTTAACTAAGATATATTTAATGAAAGAAATATTAAATAGAAATCTATCTAATGAAGTATATAAAGAAAAAGATGATCTTTCAGATTAAGATCAATAAGAAGTTTAAACTGATTTAATATATAGTTTGATAATATATTTTATTTTTTATTCAATCTTGAAACATGTTTTGTATTATTTATGCTGATATCTACAATTACAGAAATTCATTTTGAAAGGAAAATTATATGAATGAATCTAAGCTAATGAGTTATATTACATCAGATTTTACCACGAAGAGTGATATGAGAGTTGGAGCTGAAGAATGGCAAGAAATTATTCAAGAAATGCTTCCAAAGTTTAAAAAAGCAGGTGCAATCAGACAAACCGTAAGCCAGATATGGAATAAAGAAGGAGTTTTTAGGTTAGGAAACATGTGGGAATACAAAGATGAAAAATCATTTATAGAGTGTCAAAATTTATTTCGTGAAGCAGAAATTAAATTTGAAAAAAAAGCAAAGATTACTGTTAAAAATTTTTCAAATCGTGGGATAATCCTATATGATGTAATTTTATAAGTTTCATATAATTTTTTACAATTCAAATATTACAGTAATCTGAAGCCTTAATTTTATGATACACAATATTAGGATAATTAATTTCAATTGGATTAGGGTCAACTATTTCAATTGGTAGATTTTTTTCAATAGCAATTTCTAATGCAATATTAGTAATATTGACACTAAAAGATGTACCCATGAATATCATTTTTGTACAATTTTCCATCCAAGTTAACGCTTCATTAAATCTATAATTTTCATTATAAATTTCATCAAAAAGTAAAACTAGTGGTTTTAATGAAACACCTTTTTCAGGTGTATACTCTGAATTTTTTAAAGGTATTTTAAATTTTTCTAATAGAATTTTTTTAAGTTTCAAGTCATTATATAAATATTCTCTATCAATTTCATCCCAATTAGCATTCTTTGGTTCTTGAATTTTATCTTGATTATCAAAAACCACTAATTTATCAATATTTCCATGTATTCCAATATAATTTTTGTTACCTGCTTTTCTATCCAATCCATCAATATTTTGAGTTATTAAACATTTATTAGATAGCCAGTAGTGTGTTTTATTAGGTTTTATATTTTTTAATGAAATAAATCTTTTAAAATACCATAAAAGAAATTCACTAGGGTTATTTTCATACATATTCCTCGTTGCCATTTCTTGAGGTGTATAGTTAACGCTTCCCACCGTCCAAAATCCATCAGTATCCCTAAAAGTAGGAATACCACTTTCAGCACTAACACCAGCACCAGTGATATAAAGAAAATTATTCATTAAATTCACTCTATAAGTTAAAAAATAAATTAATAATTTAATTCATCTCAAAAAATATTTACTTGGATTTCCCCAAAGACATCTTGGAAAAAATGGAAATTCATTTGTTGCAAAGTATACTTTTTTATTATCTATTTTACCAAAATTGCATTCATCTAAATCTCCACTACCCTCTTTAAATTCGTAATCTTGAAAAAAACTCCCATCATAACTTCCAAAAGGCATTGTGGGTCTTTTACCATTTTTAAGTTTCCATGAAGATTTTATATTTGAACCTAGGTAATGGATTTCATGCCCATCAGCAGCATATCCTATTAAAGAATTTTGTTTCAAATTTAATAAGTGTTTATTAACTCCATGATAATGATATAATCCATTTTTATCAACATGACCATTGTTTCTATCTATACCTAACTTTTTTTTATAAGGAGTAATTCCTTCTAAATTCCAACCTGATGTACTTTTTTTACTATGGCCTTTTGGTGAATGAGGATCGTACCAATCAGCTGTGTTAGGTCTTATTGGAATTCCAGAGAGAGTAATTCCAACCGTTTTAGCTTTATAAGAGAAATTATTATTAATAAATGGATATAAAGTAGTACAAAATTTTAAATTTTGTTTTTTAAAACTATTCGGGTTTCCTTTAGTTGGAAATTGTCCAATTGCATGATTTGGTTTGGCATTAGTAAAAAAACATCTCTCAATATTATTTTTTATAATTTTTACTTCTGCAATTAAATTTTTTGAAAAAAAAAGATAACAAACGAATATCAATAAAAGGTAAATTAAAAAATATTTATAACTAATTGATGTAAAATTCATTTTAACTATTTCAATTTTTTAAGTGTTGATAAATCAAAGGATTTATTATTTCAGGATATTTTATTGGAGCCATATGGTCACCCTCTTCTATTTCAGTATGAATAATTTCGGGTAAAATGGAAATAAACACCCTCTTTATTTCTTTGGATATAAAGTTAGTATTTTTTGCATTAATAAAAAAAATATTTTTTTGGAAATTATTTAATTCTTTTAAATCCATTTTTTCATTAAATATAGACTGTGCTTCATAGTAAATATTGGGGATAACAAGTAAAAAATTATGTTGTTGTTTAGGTGTCATTTTTTCCCAGGATCCAATTCCAACCCAAAATTCTAAAAAAATTTTTGCAAAATTATTCCAATTTGATTTCTTTTGTGCTTCATATATTTTTTTTCCAAAAGAATGAGCAATATTGTAAGATGACGAATGTTGTTTTTTGTCTAAAATAAAAAAAGCATTTGGTTCTAATAAAATAAGATTATTAAGTTTTTTTTTATATTCTAAAGCAGCTCTTATTGCAACTGAACCACCAAATGAATGGCCTATAAAATTTACTTTACCCTTATAATTTCTTATTAAAGGTTCAACAAGTTTTACATGGTCTATTAGATTTTGTTGTTTATTATTTTCAGTCCACTTATTTGTAAGGCCATATCCAATTAAATTTACAGCAATAATTTCAAAGTCACTTTTTAACATATTGATTAATGAATTCCATTGTTTAAGTGAACTGGCAGTAGAGTGAAACAAAACCACTAGAGGACCTGATCCTACCCTTTCATATTCTAAAGTAACGTTAGCATCTTTTAATATCATAATTATTTAGATAATCTTGTTGCTATAATTTCACCAATCCTAGTATTGAAAATAAAATCTGTAACATTCAATCTTTGATTGCGATTATTATTATTTTTGTAAATTACTGAAAATTTATATTTTTTCTTTTTATACTTTTTTGGATCAAACCCTTTTAAAAATTGAAACTCTCCATCACAAGTAATTTTATTTTGTAGGATTTCTTTTTTTAAAAAAACTATTTTCATAATTGTTTGACCTTCTGAAACTAATTTTTCACCTTTGCAAATGTTGATTTTTTTTCTCTTTTTTAAAAGTAAATAAGTTACTGTTAAAGGATCAATAGTATTGTTTAATTGATTGATTTTCAATGCATATTTATTTTTCCTAGGGTAAGGCAAGACTTCATAATGAACAATTTTTTTATTTTTGTATTTTATTTTAGATTGTTTTTGTTTAAGTAAACTTTTCCATTTAGATAGAACTTCAATTGGGTAATAAATATTATTATTTATATTTTGAATTCGACCGTATACACCACTTGATACATTAATTTTAGTAAAAGCACCCAAGATACCACTACTTTCAAAATTTGATGTAATTTGATACTGATTACCACTTTCTTTAGCGATCATATAAAAAGAACCAAACTTTATTCCCTTAGCAGATAAGGAAAAAGTAAAGGTTTCAGCAATTGTTGTTTTGAGTAACAGTATAAAAAAAAACATAGATAGTAGAAATATTTTAGTTAATGATTTATTAAAATTTCTTTCCATATTTTTTATATTAACTTAATTTTTTGTACAATTTTATTTGACCAAATTGTATAAAAATTTTCATTTGGATGAAACCCATCAGTTGCTACTATATTTTTTTTTGACGATAATTTATTAATATTGATATACTCAAAATTATATAAATTTTTACATTTAATTCTTAAATAATTATCAAAAAGTAAAGCTTTTAATGACAAAAAATACCTAAGTGGAATTGGTAAAATATATAATTTATGTACTGGAGGCATGCCTGAGTAAATAAAATAGTTAATAGAAAATTTTTTTAATAAAATACTTTCTAATTGTTTTAAATTTTTACTCCATAATTTTAAAGTACTTACTGATGTAATATCGTTCATACCAACAGAAATGATTACAATTGAAAATGGTTCATCTTTTTCAATTGTAATCAAATCAATTAATTGATTGGTATTTACACCAGATTTAGCAATTATTTTCCAGGTACATTTATACTTATTTTTTAAATTTTTAATTACCCCACCAGATAAAGATTGTTCAATATTGTTAACACCAACACCGGAAGCTGATGAATCACCAATGAATAAAATTTTTATATTTTTTCCTATTCCTATAGTGCCAAATCTTTTACCAGTGGCTTCAGGTAATTTCAAAACTTTTTTTCTTACACTTTTTCCTTGCCATATTAATATGGGAAGTAATGTAAATTGTATTAATTGAAAAATAATTGAATAAATTTTAACAAATTTCATTTTAAATATGATTTTTTTAAATATAATAAAACTTATATTGTCTTATATAGTAAGATAATTTAGGTTATCAAATATTGATTATATTTTATTAAAATTTAATTTTTTTCATGAGTATTTTAAAAAAAGAATACAATTATATTATTGTTGGAGCTGGATCTGCTGGATGTGTTTTAGCTAGCAAACTTAGTGAAAATATAAATAATAAAGTACTTCTTTTAGAAGCTGGGCCTGTAAATAATAATTTAATGATACATATTCCAGCTGCTGTTTATAAAGCATACTTAAATCCTGAAATTAATTGGAATTATGATACTAGTAAAGAACCAGCTCTTAAGGAAAGATCTGTTTTTACACCCAGAGGAAAAGTTTTAGGAGGATCATCTTCAATAAATTCTATGGTTTACATGAGAGGTCATCCTCTTGATTATGATAGTTGGGAAAAAGACTTAAAAATAAAAAATTGGTCTTATAAAAACTGTTTACCATATTTTAAAGCGGGTGAAACATATTCAGAGGGTGAAGATTTTTATAGAGGGGGAAATGGTCCTTTGAAAGTTTCAAGTGGGTCACTTCAATCCCCATTATTTGAAGCTTTTTTGGAAGCAGGAGTGACTTCTGGTCAAGGCAGATCAGATGATCTAAATGGTTTTAATCCTTGTGGTGTTTCTAGATTAGATGCAACTCGTTACAAAGGTAAAAGATGGAGTGCAGCTGATGCACATCTTACTAATGCTAAAAAAAGGGAAAACCTTGATATTATTACTAGTGCGAATGTAACCAAGATTAATTTAAAATCAAAGAAAGCAGTTTCTCTAGATATATTATATCAAAACAGCTTTGAAACAATTTACGCATCAAATGAAATAATTTTATCATGTGGATCGATAAATACCCCAAAATTATTGATGCTTTCTGGTATTGGAGCAGCTGAAGAATTAAAAGAAAATGGAATAAAAAGTGAAATAAACTTAGTAGGTGTAGGAAAAAATTTACAAGATCATCCTACAGTTATTTTGAAATATGATTGTAAAAAAAATTTTCCAATATATGGAATGAATAATAATTTAAGAAAACTAATTACAGGTATGCAATGGATTACTACTCGTACAGGCATGGCTTGTACAAATATTTGGGAGGCTGGAGGATTAATTTTTGGTAACGACAAAGTTGATTATCCAAATCTACAGTACCATTTTGCACCAGCAGGATTTGATTTTATTAATGGAGAATTAAAAATTAGAAAAGGTTTTGTTCTTCATATTGATCTTCTTCGACCAAAAAGTTCTGGTTATTTGAAATTAAATAAGAAAAATTTATTTGGTAAACCTGACATTATTTTTAATTATATGAACAACTTGGAGGACTTTACTCAAATGTCACAGGGTATTGATAAAGCAAGAGAGTTAATCAATCAAAAATCGTTTGAAGAATTCAGAGGAAATGAAATAACAGGTATTTCTGAAGGCATTGATAAAAACAATAAAGAGGAGGTAATTAGAGGTTTGACTGAAACTGATTATCATCCATGTGGTACTTGTAAAATGGGAAATTCTGAGGACAGTGTAGTAGATGAAGAATTAAGAGTATATGGTGTTGAAAATTTAAGAATAGTAGATGGATCTATATTACCAAAAATTATAAGTGCTAATTTAAATGCACCTATTCAGATGATTGCTCACAGAGCTTCTGATTTTATACTTAGAAAAACACAACTTAAACCTATTGAGGCTAAATTTGCATTTAACCAATAGTTTGATTGTTTGGTACTAATAATTTCAAATATTTTTTTCCTTTTTTAATTTCAACAGGTAAATTTCCTATATATTCCCCATCTCCATAAACTAAGGGAGCCCAAAAATCGGTTTCCTTTGTTGTAATTTTACATTGTTTTATATGAGAGTTATTTACTTTTTGATGTCCCAAATGATTTCCGGACATTACTTTACTAAGTAATCCAATTGCTTCAATTCTTGAAACTTTTTTTGCATATAAAAGGTTGATTTTATTTTTTATTTTTTGTGCCTCAGGAGCAATATGCATTCCTCCACCTGCAAAAGGTGTAGATGCAACAACTAAAATAGTTAATTTTTCATTTAATTCAATTTTTTTATTAAAATTTACAATATAAGAATGAGATTTGAGATTAATAAAACAAGATAATGCTGCAATTGTATATAATAAACTTCCTTGTAATAAAGGTATTTTGCTTGCTCGGTAAGCTGCCTCACTTAAAAGACCAACACCGACTGATGTTAGACAAATCTTATACGAATTTTTAAAAAATAACTCTAGATATTCACTTTTGTAAATACTAGGTTTCTCTAACATATCTATAAATTGTTTATCATCATTAATACCAATAAATTTTGCAAAATCATTTCCTCTTCCAAATGGTAATATTGACATCGTTCCATCATGAATAATTGCTTGATTTGCAACTAGATTAACTGTTCCATCACCGCCACAAGCAACTACAATATGTTTTTTTTTAAATGCTTGAGCACTAAGATGAGATGTTTCATCTGGGGTTTTTGGAAATATAATGTCTGGATTTGTGGGTAGACACCTTGAAATAATTTTAATTTTATTTTTAGTCGAAAGTTTTCCTGAATTTGGATTAACAATAAAAATAATTTTTTTATTTTTTAAATTCATTTTATTTATTAAATACTTCAATTATATAGATCTATGGATTTTCGGTTTTATTTTTTAAAACTAATACATAATGAGAAATATAACTCAAACTACCTGAAAAAAGCATCAATGATACTAGATAAAAAGAACTATTTTGATTTTCTAATAAATAGCTTGCTAGTGCTGCCAAAATAGCTCCAGTACTAATCATAATTGCATTTCCTAACCCTCCTGCTGTACCAGATAAGTTTTCATTTACAGATAATATACCGGCACTTGCATTTGGTATAATTAAACCATTACCTAATCCAACAAAAAAACATAAACCAAAAAAAAAGTAAGGAGTATCTTTGTATAAAACTGTAATTATAAGACAAGAAAACATTCCAAAAATCACAAACCATATCCCTCGTAAGACCATATAATCTATTCCAAAATTTTTTGAATATTTACCTGATAAATAATTACCAAAAAAATAACCTGCAGCTGGAAAACCCATTACTAATCCAGATATCACACTATTTAAGTTGTATACTTTGGTAGCAACATAAGGTGCCCCACCTAAAAACGAAAAAAAAGTACCGGCAGAAAATGCAACAGTTAGTGAATAACCCCAAAATTTTGGTTTTTTAAACAATTCAATATATAAATTAAAATTTTTTTTATTTTTTTTTATTTTTACAATTTTTGTTTCTCCTAAATCATGAAAAGTAATAAATAATAAAATAATGCCTAGAAATGCCATTATAAGAAAAATGCTCGACCAGCCCAAATACATATGTATTAATCCGCCTATTCCAGGAGCAATTAAAGGTATTATAGACATTCCCATAGTCACATATCCGATCATAGAAGCAGCATCAGATTCAGAAGTAATGTCTCTTATAATTACTCTACTCATTAAAAATCCAGCAGCTACAGAAGCTTGTAATATTCTAAAAAAAATAAAAAATTCAAAATTAGTTGATAAATAACATCCTATAGACGCTAAAATAAATAATATTACAGAAAATAATGTTATTAATCTTCTTCCGTATCTATCTGACAAGGGTCCTGCAATTATTTGAAAAAAAGCTGTAGTTACTAAATATAATGATATTGAAAGTTGCATTAGAGCGTAGCTTTTATTAAAAAAAATTGACATTTCTAATATACTAGACAAAAATATGCTCATACTTAATGCCCCAAGGCCAGAAAGTATAATTAGAGTAAAAATATGAGGTGGGGTCTTTTTATCGAAAAAGATTACAGCATTGCTTTGTTTCAAAATTAATCCTAATCAATATCTCTTTTAAAGAACTTGAAAAGACCCCCTTTTTTGGAATCAGTCAATAGATAAATGCTTCCATCTGCTCCCACATCTACATCTCTAATTCTTCCAATTTTATTTTGAAAAATAATTTCTTCGGAATAAGGTAAATTATCCATTATTTTAACAAGATAAAGTGATTTAAATTTCAAAGATCCAACTAGAATATGTCCTTTGAAATTTTCAAACATTTCTGAATTATAAAATATCATACCTGATGGTGCGATAGAGGGTATCCATGTCCATACAGGGTTTTCATAATCAGGTGAATAAGTACCTTCTCCTATTTTACCTCCAAAATATTCTTCACCAGAAGTGATAATAGGCCATCCATAATTTCTACCTTTTTTAATGATATTAATTTCATCACCACCTCTTGGACCATGTTCATGACTCCAAATTTGGTTGTTAAAAGGATTAATAGTTAATCCTTGAGGATTCCTATGGCCTATAGAATGAATTTGATAAGATTTTTCACTTGTTTTAAGTTTACTTAAATCTATTTCAATAATAGATCCTGAATCATCATTTAAATTTTGAGCAGTATATCTTTTGCCTCTATCACCTAATGAAGCATATAGCTTATTATTTTTTAAGATTAAACGACAACCAAAATGTCTGCTACTTTTTGAATAATGATTAGATTCAAAAATAACTGATAAATTATAAATTTTGTTATTATTGAAATCCAAAA
The DNA here is from genome assembly GCA_045565285.1 of Paracoccaceae bacterium. GTDB lineage: Bacteria > Pseudomonadota > Alphaproteobacteria > Rhodobacterales > Rhodobacteraceae > CACIIZ01. The sequence continues at coordinate 23,286 of JBJLFR010000010.1, read as the reverse complement.
CCCCCTTTTGAATGACTGTTCCTAATTTTCCTCCCTTTTCTATAGTATTACAAAAATAAATAGTTTTATTTTTAGTATCATTTTTTTGAACAGTGATATCTAAAAGACCTCCTTGGCCTTTAAAAAAAATTTTTGGTAGTCCTTTAATCTCTTCAAAAACTTCAGTTTTTAAATTTATTTTTACAATTTGACCGGTTTTTTTAGTTACTAGGATGTTATTTTGATCAATAAAATCCATTCCCCAAGGATATTCTATATCCTTACCAATTTTTTTGAGATATGTATGAGTTAAAACTATATTTGGGGACATAAAAATAGTGAATAAAAAAAATAAATGTAATAAAAATATTTTTTTAGTAATTAAGTAATTGATTACATTAAAGGATGAAAAATAAACTGACATTTTAGTTTTCTATGAGAAACAATTATACTTATTTAATATTCATTCGTATTGACAATATATTAAGAGAATATGTTTGATATAAGCTTTAAAATTTTTTATATAAGATGAATAATAAAAAAAATGAACAATAGTTCATTTCCTCCTGCAAACTTTCTGAAGTAAATATATTTGTATCGATACTCAAAAAAGAGCCAATTTATATCAAATTCTAAAACATAAAGTTCCATTTCCTTAATCATTAGAAATTTTAATGAAGCAAATATCTATGCAATAAGAGTATTAAAAAAAGTATGTTTGTTTAATAAATAAAACTACATTACGTAATTGATATTTGGAAGGTGAAACTACTGGATCTAATAAAAATATTAACCTTTAAAAATCAAAATAATAATAATTATCAAATATATAAATATAGATCCATAAGTAAATTAAATTTAAAATATTGTGAAGGTAATACTAAATAACCTTATAAATTTTGTATATTTGTTTTGCCTACATTTTTAGTAAACGATAATTTAATTTGATATAATTTTTGATCAAATGATATCTATTCATTTAGAAGAAAAATTAAAATTAGTTTAATTCATTCCACTCTTTTATTTCTGGATAAAACTGTTCTCTCCATTCCTTAACTCTGGGGTTCATAACGTTCCTCCATAAAAATGGTAATAGACTTAATACTACCATTATGGGATAACCAAAAGGTAATTGTGGAGCAGAATTTTGATCATAGGCACTTAATAAAGGGTAAGTTTTATTAGGTCTAGCATGATGATCTGAATGTTTTTGAAGATTTATTAACAAAAAATTACTTGCTGCATGATTTGCATTCCAGCTATGAAATGGTTTGGTAGGTTCATATTTTTCATCATCAACTTTTTGCCTACTTAAACCATAATGTTCTATGTAATTAACAACTTCTAAATGCAAAATAGCAACTATTGCTTGTATTAAAAATAAACATATACCCCAAAAACCACCAATTAAAAAAGATAATAATAGGAAAAATAATGCTAATGTTACATATATATAAAAAGGATTTGATGAATTAAATATGCTATTATTTTTTCCTTTCAGTCTTAAGGTTTCAACTTTCCATGCTGATTTAAAACATTCTGGAACAACTCTAACAAAGAATGTATAGAAACTTTCATTATATCGAGCTGTAACAGCATCTTTTTTTGTGCCAACAAATCTATGGTGAACATAAACGTGTTCTGTTCTAAAATGACCATAAAAGGCCATTCCCATTAGCAAATCAGAAAGAAATCTTTCAAACTTAGTTTTTTGATGCATTAATTCGTGGGCAAACGTAATACCAACGGCACCAGTAATCATTCCTTGAACCAACATTAAAACAATAGCTTCAATTAAAGATAAATGATCAAAAAAACATATAACAATGATTGAGCCAAATAGTAAAAAAAATTGAATAAATGGCCATGCGAACAAAATAATTTTGTAATTATTAATATTTCCGTTATTTAAAATCTGATCTTTTTTGTTTTCACCAATAAAGAGATCAATAATTGAAATAATAACATATCCAAATATTGGTACAAAAATGAGCATAATTCCACCATAAATCCAACCAAGCATTAACAAAGGGCAAAATAATAATGGTAAAGAAAAAGCTAATGGAGAATCTGCTTTTTCTGCTATTTTTGGTGTATCGGTCATGATCAAAAATCCTTCAAGGCATATTAATAACTTAATTTTTAAATATCAAAAAGAAGATAAATTGTCACTATAATAGAAATGTATAATAATATTCTAAGTGGGAAAGGAAAAAACCGAATAAATATATAAATAAATTTAAATGGAATCTTAAATATTTTAAAAAATATATTTATCATATGTACCAATTTTTAAAATATTTGTGTAAATTCTTAATTTTCTGTTTTTCTAGGCTTTATAATAGTCCTGCTCAATAATAGTAAAAGGCCAAGAAATAAAATAAATAATCCAAAAGGCAACTGGAGCATTGTTAGCAATAAAGGATCCCATAAAAAAACCATTATATATCTTTCTACTATTGGTTGAATTATCTGAAGACTATAAGGATGAATATAATACCATACTTCACCTACCATGGTAAAATTATATTCTTTTTTAATCATTAAATAGTATATCCCATCAAAAAAAGTAAATACTATTCCTGCAATTAATAAAAATGCCCCTAACTTATATCTCATTTTATTCCTTAATAATAATTTACAATAGATAGATAGATAGTAGTTTAAAAAATTTTCTTAAATATATTTACTATTGATATATAATAGGGTTAACAAAAATTTCATGTTTTAAATTATTGGGTTTGAATGTGAATATAGATAAAAAAGAATTTAGTGATAAAATTAAAATCGCTGTTGGGTGTGATGAACTAGAAAAGCTTTCCTTAAATTCTAGAAAAAAATTAGAAAACAGATTAATTTATTTATATTTTTTTCATGATTTTGATCTATCTAAATTATCAATCTCCAAAATACAGCAGGAATATTTAAAAGTAATAAATAATGAAGATTTTCAAGAGATAAACTATTTTGATAATAATGACATTATATAAAAATATTAAATATTTTGATCTTTCTTAATCCAAATATAACTGTCTTTTGATAATGTGGGAATTATTTTAAGAGGTTCACATTCTTTTTGAGCATCTTGAGCTTTTAATCCTACCCACTTTTTTGCTTCCCCTGATTTAAAGCAAAATTCACTATTATGATACGGACATAGAATAGTTCCATTTTCAGTAAGTTGTCCTACATCTAAAGGTAAATTCATATGAGGACAAAAGTTTTCAATTGCATAAATGCCATTCTGTTTTATTAAAAGAATTTCTTTGTCTTTGGAAAGAAATTTCTTTTTTTCTCCTTCTTCAAGTTCACTTATCGGAAGTGTCCTTGTCCATAGCAAATTATTATATCTAATTTCTTTGATATTATCATGGTCTATAAGGGAGTTCTCTTTTACGCTTTGAATTTCATGCAAAGTTATTAAGTTACTTGTTCCTCTCAATTTTAATCTAAGGAAATTTCGAACATCTACGTTCTCTTTTATTTCATTGTAGGCATCATCAGATACTAGTAATCGTGTTCCTGCATCCTTATTAATCGCCTCAATTCTACTGGCAATATTTACAGCATCTCCTATCACTGTTAATTTTTTATCTTCTCCATAACCAACAGTTCCGACGATAACTTCACCATAATGAATACCAACTCTAATATCAAAGTCGCTACCATATGCTTTTATGAGATATTTTTTAAATTCATCCATACGGTGAATCATTTCTAAAGCAGCATTTGTTGCTCTTAATGTTTGTTGACGTGTTTCGTTAAGGCCAAAAATTGCTAGAATTGCATCACCAATATAATTATTAATTTCTCCACCATTTTTAATAATTACCTCTCTCATAATAGAGAAATATCGATTTAATATAAATATTACATCATAAGCAGATAAACTTTCTGAAAAAGGTGTAAATCCTTTAATATCGCAAAACATTATTGATAAATTCCGAATTGTTCCAACAGACTCTAATTTTTTGTGATTTTCTTGGCTATTATGGTTTAAATCTCTTTTATCAAGTAGAAGACGTCTGTAAGAAATATTACCCAAAATTTTTGTTTGGCAAGCTAATCTAATTTGATCTGGGAATTTAAGTTTTTGCGCCAATTTTTCTTCAAGAAGTGATCTTTTTGAGCAATTGTCTAGACCATCAATTACTTCTACTCTGCAAGTAGAACACTTACCAACGCCACCACAAGCACTTAGATGAGGGACATTATTTCTAAGAGAAGCTGTGAGTAATGTTTCGTTTATATCGACTTTAATTAATTTATCATCTGGTCTTATATTGACATCAAATAATTTACTACTTTCAGTACAAGAAATTAAATCTACATTTAAAGTATTATGTGATCCATCGCAAAAGGGTTGAGAATTTGTTATCTTACAACCACAAAAGAATTTAGTTTCTGATTTTTCTGCTAAAAAAGAAACTGGGCTAATATCTGTATCTTTGTGACTGCCATCACAAAAAGGTTGATTGGAACTTTTACCACATTTACACCAGAAATATTTTTTTCCAGCTTCAACATCAATTTTAAAAGGAGAATTTTTTTTTACCAAAATTTTATTCACTATTATGAAAAAATGTTAAACTTACTCTAAAATTAGTTAGTTTTTATATCACAGTAACCAAGTTTGTTAAATCTTTGAATAGCAAATTTTCTATAAGCAAATTTAGCAATTATATATATAGGGTAAAAAGAAACTAGGATACCTAAAATTGACCAAAAGAAAGATAAATTCTTCCAGATTAATATAAAGCTATCTACACCTTTATACATCTTACCATTTTCATCCAATGCATGAAGCTCCATTAATGCTTCAGATTTTATAATCCCATATTTTTTTAGGACAGTATCGTAAGTATATATATCCACCCATTTAAAAATATTTTTTTTATCTATTTTCTTATAATAATTAATTTCCTTGCTGCATAGACCGCAATTTCCATCAAAATAAATTTTTATAGTATTTAAGGACATTAATATGATATATATACTTATGTTAGGTATTTAATGATACATTATGTCGCAAAAATTCACAAAGTCTTTTGTTATATTAAAATTTTTTATTAAATGATTAATTAATATCCAACTATGATAAATATTTTGTCGATCACACTCATTCTTTTTGGTTTATCATATGTTAAATCGAATGGTTTAGAAAAAAAAATGAACAAGATTGATTTAGAAACTTACAAATGGACTAAAAGATTACTGGTTATCAATTTAAAATCAGGTAATGAAGAGAAAATAAGTTATATAGATAATTGGTTAATTTCTTATAAATGTAAAATAGAAGAAAGAAACATTAATATAGTTTTTTTTGAAGATTATAAAAATAAACAATATAAAAAACCACTTTTTTTAAAAAATTTTGGATTTTGGTTAATTGGTTATGATGGAGAAGTAAAAACTTTCTCTTTAGAAAAAAAAATTCTTTACGAAATATTTAACTTAATTGACCAAATGCCAATTAGAAAGCAAGAAATGTTAATGCATAAAACAAAGTGTTGATTTTGTTCTTTATTTTTTTTAGGAGTAAAAAATGAATAATTTGGAAGAAATAAAAAATAAAGCAAAAAAAGTTTGGTCTGGATTTGCACCACTTGAAAATCTAACAGGAACAGCTGCTCCAAGACTGATTAAATTTGCAAATATTAATAAAAATCAAAAAATTCTTGATGTTGCTTGTGGTACCGGTGTTGTAGCATTAACTGCTGCAAGAACTGGTGCTGATGTATTTGGGTCAGATTTAACACCTGAACTTTTAGAAAGAGCGGAAGAAAATAATAAATTATTTAAACTTAATGTAAAATTTACTGAAGCTGATGTTGAAAAATTACCCTACGATGATGCTTTTTTTGATGTCGTTTTAAGTCAATTTGGGCATATGTTTGCTCCAAATCCTGAAAAAGCACTTTTTGAAATATTAAGAGTTCTAAAACCAGGAGGAACAATTGCTTTTTCTACTTGGCCACCAGAGTTATTTATGGGTCAATTTTTTCAAATAATTTCAAAATATAATCCTCCATTATCTTCAGATTTTTCTCCTCCACACTTATGGGGTAATGTAGATATAGTCATCAAAAGGTTAAAAAACACAGTAGATGAAATTAAGTTTGATAGAGATAAAATAATCTCTCCAGGTTTAAGTATTTCTCATCTACTAGGTATGTTTGAAAAAGGAGCAGGACCACTGTCAAAATTAGTTGAAAAATTATCTTCTGATCCAGAAAGACTTAATTTGTTGAGAACTGAGATTTTAAATACTATATCTCAATATTTTGAAAATAACTCATTAAGACAAGATTATCTTTTAACAAAAGGAATTAAAAAATAAAAAACAAAATTAATCCAAATTTTTCTACTCTAATTGGAAATACTCCATTAATTAGGATCAATTATTTATCTGATCTAACAGGTTGTGAAATTCTTGGTAAAGCAGAGTTTTTGAATCCTGGCGGATCAGTTAAAGATCGAGCAGCTTTGGGGATCTTAAACGATGCTATAAAAAATAAAAAATTAAAAAAAGATGGGATTATAGTTGAAGGAACAGCAGGTAATACTGGGATAAGTTTGACACAATTAGGTAATTCAATTGGTTGTAAGACTATAATTGTAATGCCTGAAACTCAAAGTAATGAAAAAAAACAACTACTAGAAATATTAGGTGCAGAATTAATTTTAGTTCCTGCAGCACCCTATAAAAATCCAAATAATTATGTAAGATATTCGAAAAAGTTGTCTGAAGATTTAGCTATAAAAGAAAAAAATAAAACTGTATTTTGGGCTAATCAATTTGATAATACTTCGAATTTAAATGCCCATTTCAAAACAACTGGTCCGGAAATTTGGGAACAAACATGCGGAAAAGTAGATGGGTTTATTTGTGCTATAGGATCTGGAGGAACAATTGCTGGTGTTACCAAGTATTTAAAGAAAAAAAATCCAAAAATACAAATTGGATTATCAGATCCTTGTGGATCAGCACTTTATAATTACTATAAAATCAATAGAATGGAATCTGATGGTAATTCTATTACTGAAGGCATTGGTCAAGGAAGAGTTACTAAAAATTTAGAAAATTTTAAACCCGATTATAGTTTTAGAATCTCAGATGAAACAGCAATTATTGAATTACAAAATTTATTAAAATATGAGGGGCTATATTTAGGTGGATCTTCAGCAATAAATTTAGTAGGTGCCGTTGAATTGGCAAAACAAATGGGTAAAGGACATACTATTTGTACTATATTATGTGATTCTGGTCAGAGATATGAATCTAAAATCTGGAATAAAGAGTTTCTTAAAAAAAATAAATTACCTATACCCGAATGGATGATTTAATAAAAAATAAAATTTTTTTTATTTTGCCTTTGCTTTTATCATTATTGATATCGGTTTCAGTAAAAATAAGTTATGCGAGTGATCAATTCATACTTAATGCAGAGAAAATTAGATTTAACTATTTTGTTGGTATTATTCCAATGGAAGGTTTTTTTGCTTTAAAAGATAGCATATTTGTATTGAACTTTAAAAAACCTACTCAATCCAAGCTTAAATTAAAATTTGATTTGAATTCAAGTTCTGCCGGTTTTGATCTAGCTACAACTGCTATGCTTGGAGAAACTGTATTATATGCTGAGAAATATCCTTATATCTATTTTGAAAGTAAAAAGGTTATTGCCAAAGATAATCAATTTAATATTAAAGGATCTCTGACTATAAGAGGTATTACCAAAAATGTTACTTTTAAGGCTAAGCTGAATAATCCTTCAGTTTTAAAAGATAAAGTCAAAAAAAATTTACATTTTGATATTTATGCAGAGTTGAAAAGAAGTGATTTTAAAGCTACAGGCTATCAATACATTGTTGGAGATGTTATAAATCTTAAAACCACAGTTGAATTACTATTTATTGATAAATAATTGAAATATTTAGGAGAATCGATCAATGAAATTAAAGATTATATATGTTGATACTCCGTTTTGGAGGGCAGAAGTTCCAAGATTGTCTTTAACATATGGGTCTATAAATTTTGAAGATGTCAGAATTTCTAGAGAAGACTTTTTGTCAGCAAAAAAAAATGGTTTTACAAAATCAAATTTTTACCTTCCCTTTAGACAAATCCCAGTTTTAATAATCAATGACTATTCTCTTACTCAAACTGGTGCTATATCTAGATATTGTGGGAAACTATCAGGTTTGTACCCCAAATATAATGATTTTCTAGCTGCAAAAATAGATCAAATTATTGATATGTGTACGGATATGACAGTACTTTTTTCTAATTATCGAAAAAATATTGAAACTAAAATAATCCATAGTAAAAGAAAAGAATTTTTTGATGATATTATTATGAAAAAAATGCAATTATTAGAGAATATGCTTTTAAATGATAATTCTTTTAAAGATCCAAATGAATTATCAATTGCAGAAATTGCAATTTGGAGATTATTTGGGTGGTTCAGCTCTGGAATAATCGAAGGATTTCCAACAAACTTTGTTAAAGAATTAAAAACTGTTCAGATGATTTGTTTAAAAGTTGAAAATTTAGAATTTATAAAAAAATGGATTAGTAAAACATATCATCCAGATTATATAAGAGGTAATTATACATAACCTTATAAAAGTTCTTTTTTAATAGTACCAGGTATTTTTTTTTCAATCAACACTAACAAATCAATTATTTCACCACTGAAGATGGTTCTAAAAATGTTTTTATAAGGTGATAAATTTGTACACTCTAAAATTATTAATTTAATTTTAAGATTTTTTATAGTTTCCCATAGTAATTGTTTTAATTCATAACAGATTTGTTCAAATTCAAAATTCTTTTCATTATTAGAAATTATTTTGTACAGAAGGTTGTATTTTCTTAAACCTAAAATATGACCTTTAAATGGTGTTTTTAATTTAGAAACTAATAAAGATTTTAATATTTCTTCATCAAATGTGAATATTAGAATTTCATTATCTTTATATATTTTTCTATTGTTATCTAAACAGCATAGAGAAGAGGTTATTACATCAGATTTCGTTAGGTTGTTAAAATAATCTTGCCAATAAAAAGTAAAACCACAAGAAGTAGTTATTACTTTTTCATTTCTTGTTAATATTTTTTTCTTGAAGTTTAAATAATGTTGTTCCTTAGGATTTTTAGTTATAATTTCAGATACTACTGCATTTTTTATTTTAATGATATTTACATTCCTTAAAAAGGTTTTTTTACTACAAATATCCCCAGCTATTCTTTTAAAATTTGTGTCTAACTGTAAAATCGCCAGTTTATTCAATGGTTAACTTCCACGTTGTCTTATTGTTTCTGGAAGCCAAGTAGCTAGTTCTGGCCAAATTACTAAGATAATGACCATTAAAACCATTAGTGCAACCATTGGAATTGCTGTTTTTGCAATGTAAGAAATTTCATGTTTAGTCATCCCTTGTAATACAAATAAATTAAAACCAATTGGTGGAGTTACTTGTGCCATTTCCACTACAACAACAACAAAAATACCAAACCAAATAACATCAATTCCAGCTTGCCTTATCATTGGCTCAACAATTGCCATAGTTAATACAACTGATGAAATACCATCAAGAAACATTCCTAAAATTATATAGAAAATAGTTAGAGAGGCTATTAAGACAATAGGTGATAAATTTAGAGTATCAATATAGTTTGCTAAAGCTCTTGGTAATCCCGTAAACCCCATTGATAAAGATAAAAAAGCTGCACCCATTAAAATTAATGCTATCATAGCTGATGTTCTAGTCGCCCCCATAAGACTACTTGAAAAAGCTTCCCAAGTTAATGAACCTTGAGAAAATGCTAATGTAAGAGCTCCTACAACACCAACTGCAGCAGCTTCGGTAGCTGTCGCCCAACCAAAGTACATAGAACCAATAACTATTATAACTAAAGCCAATATCGGAATAAGAAATTTACTTTCAGCAATCATTTGTTTTATACCAATTGATTTTTCTGCAGGAGGTCTTTCTTTTGGAAAATAATAATACCAAAAGATTATATAAAGCATGAACAATAATGATAAAATAAGTCCAGGTATTACACCTGCCATGAATAATTTTGTAATGGATTCATTAATAGATACACCATAAACAATTAAAGTTAAGGAAGGTGGTATCATCAATCCAAGAGTAGCTGCTCCAGCAAGTGTTCCAATTATCATATATTCTGGGTAACCTCTTTTTCTAAGTTCTGGAATAGACATTTTTCCTACTGTGGTTAAGGTTGCTGCAGAAGAACCTGATACTGCAGCAAATAATGTACAACCAGCTATATTAGTGTGAAGAAGACCCCCAGGTAGACGACTCATCCATGGTGAAAGTCCTTTAAACATATCCTCAGATAATCTAGTTCTATATAATATTTCTCCTCATCCAAATAAAGAGTGGTAATGCTGTAAGAGTCCAACTTGATGCTCCTGTCCAAATAGTTGTAATCATAGCATCTCCTGCTGGGCGAGATGTAAATAATTCTATACCTATCCAGGCTACTCCAATTAAAGATAGACCAACCCAAACTGAACTTCCTAATAAGAAAAATAAGGAAAAAAGAAATATAATAGTTGCTAGAATCTCAGTCATTTAACAATGTTTGATTTTATTGCTGATTTTTTTGTAACAAGAAGTCTTAAAAGATGATCCCATAAACAAATTGCAAGTAAAATAGTTCCAATAGACATAGGTAATTGTGGAATCCAAACTGGTGTAAATACCCATTTCCCTTCATAATTCGACCAAAGTATAATCCAATCTGAAGGAAACGTGATAAACATTTTTAAACTGTAAATAATTGCCTCAGGAATTTGATCTTGTCCTTGAGTTCTATCATTTAAAATTTCAGACATAAAATTTGTTTTTATTGCATATCTAGCAAAAAAAGTAGCAATTATAGAAGCAATAAATAAAGCAAAAACATCCAGCCATTTTTTTGTAAAGGAATTTAAATTTAAAAAAATTGATACTCTTATATGAGAACCTTTACCTAAAGCATATGCTAAAGCAAAAAAAGAAGTTGATGCCATTGCATATCCTGCAAATTCTGTGGAACCTTCAAAAATAATTCCTGTCCACCTTGTGACCATTTGTGCAATTATAATAAGCAATATCAAACACATGCTTATTGCCGCAATAATACCAGATAAGTGATAAATAAAATCTAATATTTTCCAAATTGGTAGAAAGAAATATTCTAGCTTATTTTGAAAAAATAAACAAAATAAACAAACTAAAGATGGCAAAATAAAAAGCCAAAACCAAAGTGGCAAACCAATAAAATTTGACCAATCATTCATAATGTATACCTAACCCCAAATGAAGTAGGGTTAGGCTATTTTGATTACATCTTATTATAAGCATCAACTATGGCTTGACCTTCAGAACCAACAGTATTTAACCACTCAGATTGCATTTTAGCACCAATGGCTTTTAATTCTTTTAAAAAATCAGGGCCAGCATCTGTAACTGTCATACCATTAGATTCTAATTGTTCAAAATACCAATTTGCTAATTCTGCAGATTTTGCAGAACATGCAGCTCCAGTTTCATCTGCAGCTTTATGTAACGCATTTCTTATATTATCAGAAAGGCCTTCATATATCCCTTTATTAATAATTACATAATTTCTTGGCAACCATGCATTAACTTTATAATAGTGAGTTAAGTGTTCCCAAACTTTTCGGTCATAGCCTGTAGAACCAGATGATATAAATGCTTCAGCAACACCAGTTGCTAATGCTTGACTCAGTTCTGCTGCTTCAACCTGAACTGGTAACATACCTAATTCTTTTGCAAATGTAGCAGTTGCTGCATTATAAGAACGAAATTTTACTCCCTGAGTATCTGAACTAGATTTGACTTCTTTCTTAAAATAAAATCCTTGCCCAGGCCAAGGACAAGTATAAAGTGCTACAAGATTTAATTCAGAAAGCTGTTTATTAACTTTATCTTTAGCAACCGACCATAGTTTATTATTATCATCATAAGTTGTTGCTAGAAAAGGAAGGTTATCCCAACCCAACAGTGGAGCTTCGTTTGCATGAGCAGACATAAATCTTTCACCGATTGGTGCTTGGCCTGTTTGTACCGCTCTTTTTATTTCTCCACCTTTAAATAAAGAGCCTCCTGGATGAACAGTAATTTCAAGTTCTCCATTTGTATATTCTTTAACTTTATCAGCAAATACTACACCGTACTCAGAATGAAAATTTGTTGCAGAATAAGCCATTGGCATATCCCATTTTTCGGCATGAACGATTCCGAATAAAGAAAGATTTATAAATATAAATGAATATATAAATATCTTAAAGTTCTTCATTTTCTCCTCCTAATTTATTTAACTCATAAATCGATCTGCACTGTAGTTTTTAATATAAAATTCAATATCTTTTCCCATAATCAGATCTGATACTATTCGGCCTGTTTTAGCACCAGCTGTCAACCCTAAATGTTGATGGCCAAAAGCAACACAAATCTGTTGTTTATTGTCTAAAAAACCTAACATAGGTAATGAATCTACTAATGCAGGTCTATGACCAAGCCATTCAGATTTATCCTCAAATTTTAAATTAGGGAATAATTTCTTTATCTTATTTTTTAATAAATTGATTGGCTGTTTTCTCTTAAGTGTTTTTAATCCTGCAAATTCAACAAGGCCTGCAGCCCTTATTCGACCATTCATTGGTGTAATGACAAATTTTTTAGAAGTTAACATCATAGGAGCCATAGGGTAAGAATCTGGATTTATATATTCGATATGGTATCCTCTCTCACTTTCTAAAGGTATTTTCATATTAAATTTTGTTAAAAGCTTTTTTGACCACGCACCAGTTGCTACTACTACTTTATTAGATACTAAATTATCACCTTCAATTTTAATTTGCACCTCATTAAAATTTAATGGCAAAATATTTTTTACTTCTTCTAAGACTAATTCACCACCTTGTGATATAAAGTGTTCACACAAAGTTTTTACATATAATCCTGGATCATTTATTTTTCCATGTTTTTTACATCTTACAACAATATCAAATAAACCATTGAAAAAAGGATCAAATTTAGAAAATTCATTACCACTAAAAACTTCAAATGGTAATTCAAGTTTTTTTCTTAACTCCCAAACATTTTTGTCATCAAAAAAATTCTTTTCTGTTTCATAACCAAAACAATAATCTTGATATGAAATAAATTTCTCTGCACCTGTACCTTTTGCTAACAATTTATGTTGATCAACAGTATCATAAATTAAAGGGGTCATGCGTTCTGCATATTTATTTACTTCTCGTAAATTACTTTTGGACAAGTAATTTACCAAAAAAGGAAACATAAAAGGGATATAAGAAAGTTTATAAAATAATGGTGAATTTTTACTAAATAAAAAAAAAGGTAGTTTTTTTATAAGCGAAGGATTGGGAATTGGGATAATTGAACTTGCAGCCAAAATTCCCGCATTCCCGTGAGATGCACCGGATGCAGGCCCATTTTTATCTACAAGAATAACTTTGCAACCACTTCTCTGAAGCCAAATTGCAGTTGATACACCTACAATACCAGCACCAATAACAATAATTTTTTTCATTTGTTGATATTTTTTATTTAAAACCAATAACTTTTGGTAATCTTAATATAAAATTTATAACTATCAAGATCAAAGGTTATATAATTCATAAACTTCCTTTTTATAAGTTTGTCTAAGTTATCTTGACTCTTTTTATAAGCTTTATAATCTGAAGTAACTACTTTTTGTCTGATTATAATGAATGGAGGGAATTATGGATCAAACAATACCTTTTATTTATCCTGGTGATGAGGGATCAAAACTAAAGCCAAATTCACGTTATGAGAATTTTATTGGTGGAGAATGGCAAAAACCAAAGTCAGGAAAATATTTCGAAAATATTTCCCCTACATCTGGTAAAGTAATATGTGAAGTTCCACGTTCAAATGCTGAGGACATAGATTTTGCTTTAGATGCTGCACATAAAGCTGCTCCAGCATGGGGAAAAACTGGTCCTGCAGAAAGAGCAAATATATTATTAAAAATTGCTGACCGCATAGAGGAAAATATTGAAAAACTTGCATTAGCTGAAACATTAGATAATGGAAAACCAATCAGAGAAGGATTTGCCGCAGATATCCCATTAACAGTAGATCATTTCCGTTATTTCGCTGGTGCAATAAGAGCTCAAGAGGGTACAATTGGAAATATAGATGGAATGCAATCTGGAGGTGGAAATTCGGCACTTGGAATGATGGCTTATCATTATCCTGAACCTTTAGGAGTGGTTGGACAAATTATTCCTTGGAATTTCCCTATTTTAATGGCTGCATGGAAACTTGCACCTGCTCTAGCAGCTGGAAATGCGGTAGTATTAAAACCAGCAGAACAAACGCCATTTTCAATAAACGTTCTAATGGAGACTATTGGAGATCTCCTTCCAGCAGGAGTTGCAAATATTGTACATGGATATGGTGTAGAAGCTGGGAAACCATTAGCTTCAAGTAAGAGAGTAAATAAAGTTGGTTTTACTGGAGAAACAACGACAGGAAGATTAATACTTCAATATGCATCTGAAAACTTAATACCTGTAACACTTGAACTTGGTGGTAAAAGTCCAAATATCTATTTCAAAGATATTATGGAAGGTTCTGAAGATTATATTTCAAGATGTGTCGAAGGTTTTCTTCATGCCTATTTTAATCAAGGTGAAGTTTGCACCTGTCCTTCGCGAGCAATAATTCATGAAGATATTTATGAACCCTTTATGGAAATGGTGAGGGAAAGAGTAAAAGCATTAAATTGTGGCTCACCATTTGATTTAAATACTCAAGTTGGTGCTCAAGCATCTAATGAACAATTTGAAAAAATAATGTCGTATCTTGATATTGGCAAACAAGAAGGAGCTGAAATTCTTTTTGGTGGCGAAAAAAGAGAGATGACTGGGAATTTTTCAGGTGGTTACTATGTTGAACCTACTGCTTTTAAAGGAAATAATTCAATGCGAATTTTTCAAGAAGAAATCTTTGGTCCTGTTGTATCAGTAGCGACTTTTAGAGACGAAGCTGAAGCTGTATCTATTGCTAATGATACATTATATGGATTAGGAGCTGGTGTATGGTCAAGAGATGCAAATATTTGTTATAGAATGGGAAGAGCAATTGAGGCTGGTCGTGTTTGGGTGAACTGCTACCACTCCTACCCTGCTCATGCAGCTTTTGGTGGATATAAGAATTCTGGTATTGGTAGGGAAACTCACAAAATGATGCTAAATCATTATCAACAAACAAAAAATGTTTTAGTATCATATGCTGAAAGTCCAGATGGTTTCTTTTAATTAATTATGATTAAGAAAAATTTAAAAATATAAAAAGAGGTTAACTTAGAATTTTTGAGTTAACCTCTCTTAATAAATTATAATTTTTAAAAATAGTATTTTAGAATTACTAAATAACCATAGGAGATTTATATGAAAAAAATTATTTTGAAATTTAATTATTTTATGACTTTTATTTTTTCTTTTTTTTCATTTCAATGTCTTCTGTAAGTGCTGAAGTAATTACAATTTATGAAAAAGATC
This sequence comes from Paracoccaceae bacterium, assembly GCA_045565285.1. Classification (GTDB taxonomy): domain Bacteria; phylum Pseudomonadota; class Alphaproteobacteria; order Rhodobacterales; family Rhodobacteraceae; genus CACIIZ01. The sequence goes on along the minus strand of JBJLFR010000010.1, from coordinate 7,705 downwards.
ACTGGAAAGTTAACTTAATAAGCTATGATGATGGAACTAAAGGATGTATTGCTGCAGTTTACACTGATGAAATTATATTACAAATTTACAGATCTTAAGATGAATATACATTAGAGACATACTATGATGACTATACTAAAAAAAAAATTAGACTTTTTTAAATTTAGAATTGATAATAATCAACCATGTAAAGATGACCAACCAGTTTATGAAAATGGTTGGTTAATAAGCAATATTTTTAATTATTCTGATGAAGCCACACAAGAAATTGAAAATGAGATGAGAGCAGGCAGAAAATTTTATCAGATGGATGAAAATGACGATGTAGCCTGGTTTTTTTTAATTGGTTCTAACAAAGCTTTTAATTTTTTTGATGATTGTGTTTTAAAAGGTGGAAACTATTAGACTTATTTATACAGCTTTTGTATTTGTACTTTTTTTTAAATAAAAGGTTTTTTTTGGAAATATCAGAAAATCTAATAAATTTGAAAGATAATGTTATAGATTTCTGTAACTCAAGAGGCGATATAATAGGATTTTGTGGTAAAATTTCCAAAGATTTAAAATACATTCCAATTCTACCACAAATACAGCCTGTGCAAAAACTTATTACAAAAATTAATACATCCAAATTTTCAAATACTAAGAATATTTTAGACAGCATAGTTGAAGCAAATCATGAGTTGAAATGGAATATTACCTATTCTGAAAATGAAGTTGGTGCTGACTTCATAAATAGGTATGGATGGTTTGATTTAATAGGACCAAATGGCCCGTATAATATGAATAACCTCAGAATAATGATAGGTTATTGGGGAGCAAATCTTAATTATCAAATGCATTGGCATTTAGCTGAAGAGGCATATGTACCACTTGCTGGTTCCGCATTATTTTGGTCTGAACATAATGGAGAAAAGGTTGCAAATGTTGATGATATTGTAATACATAAATCAAATGAAAAACATTGGACAAAAATGACCAAAGGCTTTCTTCTAGCATTAGCGATTTGGAAAGGAACTGATTTAAGAGTAAATTCAATAATTTCTTCCCAAGATGGTACTAAATTATTTAAAGTAAAAGAAAAAAACTTAAGATAACAAAATATTTACTATCAGATATTTTGATTAAATTTAAATATTTTTTTGATATTTAATACAGAAGAAATTTTATACATTTTCCAACTCAAGGGCTTGGTTATTAATGCTTTCCATTGTTTGGTAAGTTTTATTTTGTCTGGTAATTATTTGAGTCATTTTTTTTCGTACTCTTTGCAAATCACTTGGAGTATCAACTGCTATTGAATTACCATACAACTCAATCATCTTGATGTACCATCCTTGTTCAAGAAATCTTAGTATTTCAATGTCTTCAATATCCTCCACAGGCGCTTTAAAAGGATTTTTTATCATGAACTCAAGAGCTGAATATGGAAAACTATAAACACATATTTGTTTTTTAGCATTTATAAACTCATTTTTTTTATTACCTGGAATTGGGGATCTACTCATATACATTAAACTATCATTATTTTTTAAAACTACTTTAGGAATTGTCCTAGAAAAGTATTCCTTTTTAGTTTGTATCTTGGCCCAACCATTTATGATTTTATCAGGATGTTTAATACTAGAAGCGATCATTTTTTCTATATTTTTTGGATCCATTAGAGGTTCATCACCCTGAAGGTTAATATAAGATTTGGCCTTGATAATTTTCGATAGCTCCGCAATACGATCGGTCCCAGTTTTACATGATTTAGATGTTAAAACAGAATTAGCTCCTACTTTTTGGCATACTCTCATTATTTCTTCTGTATCAGTAGCAATGAATATATTCTCAGGATCGGTTGCCTCAAGAGCACGTTCATAAGTATGTAAAATCATTGGTTTACCACAAATATCCGCGAGAGGTTTTCTGGCTAATCTACCAGAACTAATTCTAGCTGGGATCACCACAATAAAATCTTTTTTAATCATTATATTAAACCTCTAAAGTAATCTCTTATTAGATATTAATTTCGAAAAAAAATCATTTTAGGCACCTTTCTATTCAACTTATTAACCTACTTTTATAAATATTAATAAGTCACTGAAGTTAAATACTTTTACTTAGTTTAAATTTATTTTTATCCATTATGTTTTGAACTATTTTTTATTTCTATAATTTCTTTGGAAATTGATCTAAAGATATTTTCCCAAGGCTCCCATGTATCTCTTTCAAATATTTTAACCGAAGGGCTGAGAGGATTAAGTAAAACGTTATTCCATGGGCTTTGTCGCCAATTAGCAAGTTTAGTTAAGGTCCCAACTCCTGCTGAGATTGTAGGGACTATATTTTTAATAGATACAATAACATCAAGTGCAGCACATAGAGCAACTACATCGTCTAAATTATTGAAATGATCCAAATCATTAAAGTTATGAACCATTACACCCAATTTATTTTTGATATTGTTTAAATCATCCACAAAATCTTGATATTGAAGATTTATAAAGGTTATGTCAGAAAGTGTAAGTATAGGAGACCACTCAGATATAGAAGCATAATTAGGTAAACGGTTAGGCGACATTTCTGAGCTTTTCCAGCTTATACCAACATAAGGACCGTTTCCCAGAGATTTAAGTCGTTCTTTCCAAAACTTGACCCTATGCGGATCGGGAATAAGAAAATTATAAGGTTTGTATTCTTGAGAAAACTTAAATAAAAAATGTTTGTAAAGGCTTCCCATTGGGATATGAAAATCAAAACTTTCTTTATCAAAACCCATGCAATCAGACTTGATCTCTACTTTTGGAAATGATCGAGTTAATAACGGAACAAGTTTTTCCGGACATTCCAAAATACAGTGATCCACTTGTGAGTTAACAAATGATAACAAAGAGCACCAATTTATAGTATCTCCAATACCCTGCTCACTCCAAAGTAAAATTTTCTTACCTTTCAAACTTTTTTTTCCATCCCACAAAGGCTTTGAAAAGTTTCTATTCTTAATTAAACTATTGGAAATTTTGAAACGCCATTCATATTCTTCAAAGCCTTCCTTAAGTCTTCCACTATTCAGAAGTGAAAAACTCAAGTTTTTATGAGTATCTGCATCGTTAGGCTTAATTGAGAGTGCCGTCTTATAAACCTCTATTGCACTATTTAGGTTTCCTTGGTCTTGAAGTGTCTTGCCCATACTGCTGTAGGCCAATGCATAATTTGGTTTCAATGATAGTGCTTTTTTGTAAGCATCTAGGGCCTCATTTAACTTACCTTGATCTTGGAAAACGAGACCTAAGTTTAAATAAGCGTCAGCGAAATCAGGCTGATAAGAAATTGCTTTTTTATAAGCCTCAAGCGCTCTATTTAGGTTTCCTTTTTCTTTGAGAGCAAGCCCTATATTATTATGAGCTAAAGCATAATCCGGCTTAAATGATAGAGCCTTATTATATACCTCTATTGCCTCATCTAATTTTCCTTGATCATGAAGTACGAGACCTAAATTTAAATATGCGTCAGCATAATGAGGCTCAAAGGAAATTGCTTTGTTGTAAGCCTCAATCGCTTCATCTAACTTACCTTGCTCTTCAAGAGCAATACCCATGTAATTATAGGCCTCTGCATAATCTGGCTTCAGTAATAAAGCTTTTTTATAAATCTCTATAGCCTCATCTAACTTCGATTGCTCTTTTAAAATATTACCTATGTTACTATATACCTCTGCATAATTTGGCTTAATATAAATTGCTTTTTTGTAAGCCTCCATCGCCTCTTTAATTTTCCCTTGTTCTTGTAAGATAATACCAAGATTATTGTAACCACCTGCGTATGTTGGATTTAACGATGTTACCTTCTTGAAGGCGAAAGAGGCATCTTCAACCTGTCCTAATCTTTGTTTTACCGCTCCCATTATATTCCAGATCATAAAAGATTTGGGATATTGCTTTATAAGAACCTCAGCTTGATCAATTAAAGCAGACAGCTTTCCTTTATTATAAAGATTTAAAAATTGATTTATGGTTTCCTTTGGTGGACTTTTGGATGAATTAGATTTTTGTAATTTATTTAGAGAACCAAAAACCTTTTGAGTTTTTTTATTCTTTGGAACCTTATTTAGAATATCATGATTTAAGTATCCAGATTCTTTGGGAAAAACTTCCTTCTTGTTATAGGCCTCATGATATTCATTTTTTAGCGGTAATTCTTCTTTAATCTTGTCCATAGAAATAGCTATTTTATATTAATAAAATAACAATTAGTTGCAAAAAAAGGGCCAATCTGTAAATTGATTTACTAAGAGCATTAGTATCAAAATTAAATAGTCAAATCTTACAATTTCATTTTTATTTTAGTTGCAAATCAAAGAGGTGATGATTTCAAATATAGGATAGGATATGAAATAAAACATAAAACAAAAAAAACTAGTATCTTAATAAAGTACTTATAACAGTAGTAATATACTAGATAGGTTATTTTGTCGAAGACAGTAGAACAATTGCTATAACTTCTAACCTTCTCATTCAGCCTCTGGTGGATATAAAAATTCTGGGATTAAAAGAGAAATTATAGATAAAAAAAGAGGTCAACTTGATTTTTTTTAATTAGACCTCTTTTATTTTATGTAATAAATACAGTTAATTATAACTATTATTGATTATAAATAATGTTAAACTTTTAATTTTATAGTCACTAATTAAATAATTCTATTCAAGAATTCTCCTGACGAGGAAGAAACCAAACAATTAGCCCTGCAAGAGGCATAAAAGAACATATTAAGTAAGTAGTTTCTATACCATATTCTTCTGTTAGCAAACCTAGAAAACCAGCAGCAATACCACCTAGTCCAAAATTTAAACCATAAAATAAACCACCTATCAATCCAATTCTATTTGGCAATAAATCGATTGCATAAATTAATATTGATGCAAATGCACTTGCCATAATAACATTGATCAATATCGTAAGTATGCCTGTCCAAAATAAATCTGCATAAGGTAAAATTATAGTTAATGGTAATGGTCCCAGTGTAGAAATCATAATAATCCAATAGCGACCTATTTTGTCACCTACTATACCACCTATTAATACTCCTAATGCTGCTGAAAAAAGAAAAACAAATAACATCAGTTGTGATTGTGCAATCGATAATCCAAAATGTTCTATAAGATAAAAAGTATAAAAGGAACGAAAGCTTTCAGTATAAAAATTCTTAGTAAACATTAAAAAAATCAAAATTGATAAACTAAAAAAAATTATAATTGGTGAAAAAACTCTTATTTCATTTTTATTTTTTTTAATTTCCTGATTTTTTGAAAATTCAAGACTTATTTCATGTTGTTTGCTCCCAATCCAAACTAAAAGCATCATTGCCAATAGTGCAAATGATGCAAATAATGCAAGTGAAGATAATCCCAAAGGAACTAAAACAATTGCAGCAAAAATTGGCCCTAATGAACCTCCTGTTTGACCACCAACTTGAAAAATACCTTGAGCAAGTCCCTGACGATTTCCTGCAGCATAACGAGCCATTCGTGTTGCTTCTGGATGAAATATTGATGATCCAATACCTATCAAAACAACTGAGATAAGAATTGTTTGATAATTTTGTGCAAATGCTAAACTAATTAAACCAGAGAAGGTAAAAACCATTCCAACTACTGGAGAGTAAGGGGCAGCTTTTTTGTCAGTGATCATTCCAACTACTGGCTGTAATAAAGCACCAGCAATTTGAAAAGTTAAAGATATTAAACCAATTTGAAAAAAATCTAAGGAGTACTTTGCTTTAAGCAATGGATAAGAAGCAGGAATTAATGACTGCATTAAATCGTTTAAGAGATGGGTTGTACTTAAAATAAATAATAGTATAAGGTATGTTTTAGAACGGTTAGCTCTTTTCATTTAATAATATTACTATTTTGAAATAAGTTGAAATTTCAAAGCTCAATTATCATTTAAAATAAAAGTTTACAACCTTTGAATAATAATTTTTTGTGAATTATTTATAAATTAATCACAAATGATATATGGATAATTTTATTAGTATCAATTAGCTATTTTAAGAGAACTTAAATTAGTTCTTTAAATAGATTTATTAATGAGTTAAATTAAACTTTGGAATAAATTTTTTTAATTTTGATTTATATAGGTATATATTGTCAATTATATTAAATAATCTAGAAAGTAGAGAAGGCTTAACTAATATACCTATTGCTAATATTTTAGGTCAAAATGATGCTGAAGTTTATTCATTTTCTTCAGGTTGGTCTTCACTTTTAAATGCATTTTCTATAGAAAATAATATAGTTTCGCTAAATGATGGATGGAATCTTGATTTTGAAACTAAATCTGTTGTTAATGCTCAATTTTCAGTAAATAATGGTAATATAAATGGGTTAAATTATTCCTATTATAATCTTAATCTTCCTGGTGATAATACAGACGTTAATATTCCCTTAGTAAGAGGTGATGGTTTATTTTATAATGAATTTTTGAGTTTTAACATCAAAGATGTTGACGAAGGGGTTACTTTTACTCCAGTTGAACAAGTAAATGAAGGTGAATACGGTATAACAATAGGTACTGTTACCCCAAATTCTCCTGAGATATTTGATACCGTTAATTTTATAAATTCTAATGGTATTTACTCTATAGTTGATAATAAGCTTAAAATTAAAAATGAGTATCATTTAAATACTAAAGGTTGGTTAGATCAGGATCCTTCAGTGGGTATTTGGGGATGGAATGTCTCTGAGGAAGGTCATGAACATCAGATAAATGGAGATTTGTTTTTAAATATTGGCCCAAAGGGTTTTTCTCCTGGAAATGATGATTTCAATACTGGTTTAGGTTCTACTGATATAATTTCAGTTTCTGAACAAATGGCTCTTTTTAAAAATGTTAACGAACAGACTAATAACATTGATTCCATCCCTGATAATTCATTACCGAATATAATAGCTAATCCAGTAAATTTTAGAGAACTTTATCATGAAGAAATTATAGGTGAATTTTCTTTAATAAATAGTACCGCAAATAGATTTGGGTTTTTTAAATTAAATGATCCTGAAAATAATGATTTTACTTTTACTGAAACGGATCATGCTTTTCTACAAATTATTGAAGATAACGAAAATTATAAATTAGCTTTGAAAGAAGATTTTTTCTATAATAAAGATACAGGAAGGGTTCAGGAAAAAAATGGTACTGGATATAAACTTGAAGATCTAACTAGTATTGAAGGTGTAAATTATAATAGCATATATATAACTGCTTTAGACTCAAATGATGATCCTATTACAACAAGAGAAATTCATTTTAAAGATATTTTAGAAAATAATCATCCTGATAATTATGTAATTAATATGGATGTAGGTAGTCCTCCCTGGCTAACAGACATCAAATTAGAAAAACCTAATTTACCTAATACCGGAAGAGAAGAGTATCAAAAAAACGTTGATTATCATTGGGTTTTAAAAGATGGAGAAAAAATCCAATATTCATTTTTAGATAATAATTCTATTCATTATGGTACTTATGCAGAATTAGAAGGTGATGGTCTTATTGAACCAACTCAGGCATTTAAAGATTCTTATGAGAAAGCACTTAACAATTGGTCCAAATTCATTGATGTTCAATTTGAAGAAATTGAAGAAACTAATGAGAATGTTGGTGACTGGAGAATAGGTATTACTGATAAAGATCATTTTATGCCTGGTTCTGTTGATGA
>JBJLFR010000009.1:0-25124 GCA_045565285.1 Paracoccaceae bacterium | reverse complement strand
AATTATTGTCCATTGGGGCAGGATTAGAAAGAATATTTAAAAATTCGTTGCTAGGAAGAATTCCCAATATGACCATAAGGACAGCTGTACTCAAAGCTGTAACCTCAATAGGTATTATTTCAGTAACAAAAAATATAATCATGATAGCAAGTAATATTAAAGAAAAAGTTACTTCAAAATTTTCAAATATGATCATTTATTTGTCTTATTCCATCCCACTTTGGTTTAACAATCCTTTGTACCTAAATGGTAATATTTTATTTGCTAATCCATCATTATTAATATCAACAACTATACCTGATAAAGTCGCTTCTCCGTCAGCTGGTCGAAATCTTTCTTTTGTCATACCTGTAATAAACCTTCTAATAGGTTCTGTTTTTTCCATACCTATAACACTTTGATAATCTCCACACATACCTAAATCTGTTTGATAAGCAGTTCCATTGGGTAAAATACGCGTATCTGATGTAGGAATATGAGTATGTGTACCAGCAATAACCGAAACTCTCCCATCAAAATTTAATGCTAGTGCATTTTTTTCAGAAGTAGCTTCTGCATGAAAATCTATAATTATCACATCTACATTAGCTTTTAAACTAAACTTTCTTAAGTATGATTCAACTGCTTCGAAAGGATCTGAAAATGGTTTTTTCATAAATACTTGACCTAGCACTTGAAGAATTAAGATTTTCTTACCCTCTAAATTGAACAATCTAAAACCTGATCCAGGCGCAGATTTAGCATAATTAATTGGTCTTATTATCCTATTTTCTCTTTCTGCAAAATTCATCATTTCATTTTGATCAAAAGCATGGTCTCCTAAGGAAATACAATTTACACCAGCCTCAAAAAGTAATTTTGCATGAGGAACAGAAAGACCCAATCCTGATGTAGCATTTTCAGCATTAACTAAAACAAAGTCTAGAGATAATTGTTTTTTGATATCTACTAAATTTTTAGCTATTGAAATCCTAGCAGTCTTACCAACAATATCTCCTAAAAATAATAATCGCATAATTTTTTATAAAGCTTTGAAAACATTTATACAACTAATTAAGCTTAGTTAAAATTTTAAAAGAATTGAAAACCTTCTTCTGTTAGAACAGAGTCAATTTTTTCATCATTTTTTTCTGTAGGTAGTTTTCCAAAATATTTTTGACAACTAAAGGCTAAACCTAAGGTAAATATTTTTTTTTCTGTATTTTTTTTAAAGCTAAAAATTGTTCTATCATAAAATCCTCCTCCGTATCCTAACCTTGAACCATAATCATCATAAGCTAATAATGGAATTAAAATCAAATCTGGAATTAACAAGTTTCCTTCACTAGGTATTCTAGCTCCAAAATTAGATATAATTAATTTAGTATCATCCCTCCATTCTCTGAAAGTAAGTGGTGAATTTGAATTTTCAACAACAGGCAAACAATAATTCAAAGTTCTTTTTTTTAATAAATGTAAAATAGGTAAAGGATTAACTTCTGTATTTATAGGATAATAAAATGCTAAAATTTTGATGTTTTTTTGATTTTCAAACCAATTTTTAAAATGATTAGATATAATTTCGGAAAAAAAACCCCCATTTTTAAGAAAGGTTCTTTCCCTTTCATTTTTTAAAGTTTTTCTTAATTTCTTTTTTTTTGCTGCTATAGATAAAGAGATCAGATTAACCTGCAAGAATTATCAATAATTTTATGTGAGATCCAACACAAGCGTTAAAAATAATCCTCGAGAGCCTGTTTTACCAGGTGGGCACCGGTATATTATAGACCACAGTCCTAAACAGAGCCAGTTCCCTTTCGAGAATGTAAGGCCACTAGGATATTTCTTAACTGGGAGGCCAGAACTCACTTTAATTGAATAGCAAAATTATATTTCTAATAAAAGTAAAATTTTTGATATATCAAAAAAATTAATTAATTATCTCTTAAAACTTTTTTATTCTATAGATCACTTGTAATTATTTATTTTTTTTTGTATTTTTTTTGTATGCCGAGGTAGCTCAGTGGTAGAGCAGGAGTTTGTGGAACTCTTGGTCGTAGGTTCAATCCCTACCCTCGGTACCACATTATATAATAATATTTTTTCATCATGGATGTAATTAGCTCAAAAATTAATAATAAACCAACTTCGTTTTTGCAACGACTTGATCTTAAACATCATTTGCACCCATTTACGGATCATAAAGAGTTGAAATCACAGAAACCAAGAATAATAACTCGCGCTGATGGGGTTTTTATTTATGATAATGATGGGAATAGATTTTTAGACGCTATGTCTGGTCTTTGGTGTGTAAATATTGGCTATGGAAGAAAAGAATTAGCCTTAGCAGCAAAAAAACAAATGGAAGAATTACCTTACTATAATACTTTTTTCCAATCTAGTCATCCTCCTGCAATAGAGCTTTCTGCAAAAATTGCTTCCTTAGCCTCTAAAGATTTGAATACAATTTTTTTTAGTAGTTCTGGATCTGAAGCAAATGAAACTAACATAAGACTTGTTAGACACTATTGGGCAAGTCTAGGAAAGCCATCCAAAAAAATAATTATATCTAGAAAAAACGCTTATCATGGTTCATCTATGGGAGCAGGAAGTCTAGGTGGAATGTCTGCAATGCATTCTCAGGGTGGATTACCAATACCTTATATAGAACATATAAACCAGCCTTATTGGTACGGCGAAGGAGGCAATGAAGATCCTGAAGATTTTGGGAAGAAAAGAGCTTTAGAATTAGAAAAAAAAATAAATAAATTAGGTTCAGAAAATGTTGCTGCATTTATTGGAGAACCTATTCAAGGTGCTGGAGGTGTTATAATACCACCTCATTCATATTGGCCTGAAATTCAACGTATATGTCAAGAGCATGATATATTACTAATAGCAGATGAAGTCATTTGTGGTTTTGGTAGGTTAGGTTTTTGGTTTGGATGTGAAAATCTGAAGATCAAACCTGATATTATGACAATTGCAAAAGGTCTGTCGTCTGGCTACCAACCAATTGGAGGCTCGATTGTTTCTGATAGAATTAAAGAAACCTTAGAACAAGATGGTGGTGAGTTTAGCCACGGATATACTTATTCCGCACATCCTGTAGCTGCAGCAGTTGCATTAGAAAATATTAGAATATTGGAGGAAGAAAAAATAATAGAAACAGTTCGAAAAAATACATCGAAATATCTTAAAGAAAAATGGCTTCTATTAAATGACCATCCACTAATTGGTGAAGCTAGAATAAAGGGGATGATGGGTGCATTAGAGCTTACCCCTGATAAATCAAGGCGATCACCTTTTCAACTGCCTGAAGGTAATGCCGGTATGATAACAAGAGAAATTTCCTTAAAAAATGGGTTAATTATGCGTGCAGTAGGTGATAAAATGATAATATCACCTCCCCTAATTATTAATAAAAGAGAAATTGATGAATTAATTATTTTGGTGTGGAAATCTCTTGATGAATCAAAAAAACAATTAGAAAAATTAGGAATTTCTTTTAATTAAAAAATCATAATAATTTTCTAATTCTATTTCAGAAGTTGAAGATAACTTTAGATTATTTGAAAAACTATTAATTAGTTGTAGAAAATAATCACCATAACTTTGAGGTAAAACAAAATAGCCAAGATTATCTTTTTTTAAAAAATATGCATTTTTGGAGTCAATTAAAATTAGCTTACATGCTTGATCTTCAATTAAATTAGGTTCAAAACCTAAAATTTTAAAGATTTTATAATCTTTTCTAATGTTAATAGTAATTATATCTGTGCCTGATGAAAAATTACGAATAGTCCCAATTTTATGAATTTCTTGTAAAAATTTATAATTTTTCAATAAATTTACATTTATGAATATTAAATTCCTACTTTCAGAATTTAAAACTTTACCAGATCCGCAATTTGCATAAAAACCTATTTTAGGATATTTAATATCATACTTTATAAATAGCTTATAAAGTTTCTGCTCCAAACTTAATCTTTTATAATTTAAGATCCAAATTTCATTTGCTTTTAAAATTTGCTTAGTTTTCAAATTTCTAACCTACAGTATTTTAATTATTCAATTATTGAAAATAGTTCATTATATTTTTTAACTTTACATAATGTTTGATAATTTTTTGAAATATTCTCAACTATAACTAAATCAAATTTTGAAGTATTATCTGGTAAAAAAATAAAAGATATCATTTTTTTAATCTTTCTTGAATAAAAACAAAATATCACTTCTCCTAATAAAGACATCTGTTTTCCATTTTTAAAATTATATACTTTTGAACCTTTAACTACGTTTTGTGTTAATCCTATTGGTATCAAACAAAGCATGTTTGAATATATAAATTCATTTGAATATATTTTATAACCTAATTCTCCAAATTTTTGTTTTTTGAAAGTTTCAAAGGTATTAATTGAGATTGGTAGTTTTAAATCTGCTTTTTTAAAATTATTCCATGAAATAACTCCACTATCTAATTTTATTTTTTTATATGATTCTCTTCCTATAAAACCACCATTCATATCTTCTAATTCAGGATATAAATCTTTAAGAAATTGTATTGAGACACTTGAATTAATTATTATATCAGCGTAAAAATCAGAGTTTATTTTTTGAAATAGAACAAATAAATCCTGATCAAAATATTTAAATTTAAAAATTCTGTTTTCTAATTTTAAAGAACCGTTAGATGCAAAAATTTTAAATTTATTTATTAGAAATTTATGTGCAAAGGAACCTACTAATGAAAAAACTTGAAATATATCGCTTTCTAAATAGACCTCACATTTTATTTCAATTTGATTTTTAACTAATTTTGAAGATATGTAATCATAAAGTTCATTTTCAATTTGTGAATGTACCAGAATTAAAACGTACTCACTACTTATAACCAAAACTAATAGACTATCAAAAAATAAATTATTATCTTTTACTAAACTAAATGAAAAAAACCTATTTTTGATAAAATTTATTTCACTTAAGTTTATTATGGTTTTGAGAACCTTTATGGTATCTTTTCCAACAATTGAAATTTTGGCAAGATCAGATTGATCAGTAATGCCAACTGTATTAGTCATTGATAATTCATTGTCAACACATATACTCTCATCTTGTACATTTTTATTTTTATAAAAAAACTTTGGAATTAGCCAGCCATTATAATAGCCATTCTCTCTTCCAATTTCACCATAAAATTCATTGCATTTTAGTAATCTATAAGGACTTTTCAATCGATTATAAGAATGATTTATTGGTGAATCTTCTTTTTTTAAAAATGACAATTTAATTTTATTTTTTTTATTATCAATAAACAGATTATTTTTTATATCATTTTGAATAAGCTTATCATTAGAAAATAATTTTATAGCATTAAATTTCAAATTATCTAATTCATTATTTTCTTCCCTTCTACTAAATTGTTTCAATGTGAACCTTGAAGAAATTAGTTCTTTAAGATTATGAAAAAAATAAAATCTTAAATTTTTATTAGGATCAAAATATTGTAGTAATTCACTACTTAGTTTCTGTTTTTCAAAAATTGGAAATTTATAATCTTTAATTTTAAGTTTATTATCTCTTAAAATTTTAGATGTAATATTAACAGTATTTTTTATTAAAGAATTTATACAGTAGATATTATTAAAATCACTCAAAATATCTATATTTACAGTGTATTTATTAGGGATAAAAGTTAAGTTTTTTGGACACCACTTTAAGCTATCAATTGCTTTTGTTATAGATCCTAAATTTAAATCAAATCCACCTGAAATTATTAAATAAGTAGTTTTCATATTAATAATATTCCCATTATTATCTAAAATTTTTATTGATTTTAAAAATAAATTACCATAAACCTCGACTATTTTTGCACCCCTAAAAACAGGGCATGATATAGGAATGTTACAGTTTTTTCTTGTATCTATTATAGCTTGTATTTCAATTCCTAAGGACAAAAGTTTAAATGCAGTATCCCAACCAAAATTATTATTTGTATATACAATAACTCCATTTGGCACTTTTAAACCAAAACGATAAATTAATTGATGGACTTTGCTAGCCACTATTATATTTGTTTTTTTAGTATCTACGTTTGGAAGTGATCTTTCTATTAAACCAGTTGCTATAATCATATTTTTAACAACAATTTTTAATAATTTGTATTTATGCTTAAGAGAATTAGTTTTATTCTTATAATAAAATTTTCTTATTGCAAAAAAGTTATTTTTACCATCTGCATGGACTAATTTTGTATTTTTTAAAATTTTACAATTTTTACTCTTGATTAAATTACTAATTAATTTTTTTACCCAACTATTTTGGTTTTGATTAGAAAAATCAAAAAAACCCCCTAGAATAAAATCTCTTTCTAATAAAATCACTTTCATACCAGCATTTACTAAAATTGAAGCTGCAAGCAATCCAGAAACCCCACTACCAACAATCAATACTTGTGAAGAAATAAATTCAACACTTTCTATAATTCTCAAATCCAATCGTTCATTTTTTTTTTTTAAAAAAAAGGTGCTAAGAAATTTATTTAGTGGACTAGAATTCATTTTAGAAAATTTATTTAAAAATTTTGCACTGAGATTATTAAATAAATTATTTGAGTTTATTTCTAGACCTGGATAGGCTTCTTGATCTAATATTTCGTCAAACCCCAAATCTATTTCATATTCTGGAGTTATTGAAAAAAGTTCATTCATTTTTTTTGAGAAAATAAGATCACTTTTGTGATAGAGTTTGGTTTTTATAGTTAAGTGCTTTTTACTGTAATACAATGCAGAAGCTACAGAGTCTCCTGGACTAGCAGTAATAGTATGCCCATCAATTTTAATAGGAAAAGTTATCTCCCTATTAATAGAACTATTTTTTTCTTTTCTAATCATTTATCAATATTCCTAAAGCAATTAGAAATCACACTATTTTTAAAATCAAGGATAAAAATAATTTGTTTAAATTTTAATAAGTAAATCTTGATGAATATGAAAATTTTTTATAAAAGAATAAAAAATAAGGAATAAATCATGGTTAAAATAAATGGTAATGAAATTAGACCGGGAAATATTCTTGAACATAACGATGGATTGTGGGTTGTTGTTAAAATTTCACACGTCAAACCTGGCAAAGGTGGTGCTTTCGCACAAGTAGAACTAAAAAACTTGCGAAATGGTTCAAAGTTGAATGAACGATTTAGATCTGCAGATAAAGTAGAAAAAGTTAGATTAGAGCAAAAAGAGCAGCAATTTTTATACGAAAGTGATAACTCACTTTTTTTTATGGATCAAAAGACTTTTGATCAAATTGATTTACCTACCGAAATAATATCAGATAGAAGACCCTTTTTAGTTGAAGGTATGATAGTACAAATTGAGTATTTTGAAGATGAACCACTTAGTGTCACTTTACCTGAAAAAGTTATATGCAAAATTAAAGAAACTGAACCAACTGTTAAAGGACAAACTGCATCTAATAGTTTTAAACCAGCTACTTTAGAAAATGGATTTAGGATTTCTGTACCACCATTTATTCAACAAGATGAAGAAATAGTAGTTTCAACTGAAACCTTAGAATATGTAGAACGGGCATAATCTTAAAGAATAAAGAGGATAAAAGTGCCTAATCAGAGTGCAACAATAACTGTAATGATACAAGCAGCCAGAAAAGCAGCTAAGAGTTTATTAAAAGATTTTGCTGAAGTTGAACACTTACAAGCATCAACTAAATCCCCAGGTGATTTTGTATCCAAAGCTGACTTAAAAGCAGAAAGTATAATTAGATATGAATTAGAAAAAGCTCGCCCCTACTATGGTTGGGTAGGAGAAGAAAGTGAAGAAGTTATTGGCAAAGATCCAACTAGAAGATGGATAGTAGATCCACTGGATGGAACTAGTAATTTTCTTCATGGAGTACCTCATTGGGCTATTTCTATTGCCTTAGAACATAAAGATGAAATTACTACAGGTGTAATTTATGACCCTATCAAAGACGAATGTTTCTATGCTGAAAAAGGAAATGGTGCATGGTTAAATGATAAAAGATTAAGGGTATCTGGTAGAAATCAAATGATTGAGATGTTATTTTCCACTGGAATTCCTTTTGCAAATAAACCAGATTTATCTTTAACGCTTAAAGAAATAGAAACCATTATGCCAAAATGTTCTGGTTTACGCCGAAATGGTTCAGCTGCCTTAGATTTAGCTTATGTCGCTGCAGGTAGATTTGATGGGTACTGGGAGAGGGGATTAAATAGCTGGGATATGGCAGCTGGAATAATAATTGTAAAAGAATCTGGTGGAATTATTTGTTCATTAAAAAAAGAAGGCAATCCTATTTTTGATGGCTCAATACTAGCCTCAAGTGATAAAATATTTGAAGAATTTTCTAAAATGATTTTAATTTAAAATCTTAAATTATCTATAAAATCTTTAGTTCATTTTCTCCACAAAATAGTTTCCCTTTTGCATAAATGAACTTAATTATACCAAGACCTTTTTTATTTATGCTAGAAGAGACATGACCTGCTAATTGTCCTTTTTCATTTGTTATTTGAGTATTTGGTTTTAATGGTATCTTAAAAGTTTGCAATTTCACTAAGCCATTTTTTAAAGTTGTTTTATGCCTCATTTTGGCAGTTACTTCCTGACCAATAAAACAACCTTTAGAAAAACTTACTCCATTTATTTTATCAAAACCAGTTTCAAGTATGTAAGTTTCATTACTTTTAAGTTCATATCTACGCTTTGGAATGCATAAATCAATTCTTTTTATTTCATAGTCTTTAAAAAATTTTTTATTATCCTCCAGATTATCATTAATTAAATCCTTACATGCAATTTTTCTCCAACCAAGTTTTTTATTCCTAGGATCAAAATAACTGCCTTTAATACTTTCCCCAAAACCAAGAATAACTGATGATTCAAATTCATTGACTAACACATTTGATCTTAACTTATATAAGTTTATTTTTTTAATAAAATCATCATAACTATCAACATCTATATCAATTATGAAATTTTCTTCATCTAAACCAAAAATAAAAAAATCGAATAAGTATTTACCTTGTGGAGTAAGTAACCCAGTGTATATAATGGCTGAAATCGAATCTTGAATATCATTTGTTATAATGCCTTGTAGAAATTTTTTTGCATCCTTACCACAAACTTTTAACAACTTTCTCGTTTTGTCTACAAATTGTTCCATTTGAGGTTTCAATTTAATTTTCCTTCTATTAGCTGTAAATTATAAAGATCATAATATAGTTTTTTATTTTTAATTAAATTATTGTGCATACCTTCCTCAACAATTTTACCACCCTCAAGAACTAAAATTTTATTAGCATTTTTGATGCTAGATATCCTATGAGATATAAAAAGTGTAGTTTTATTCTTTGTTACTTCTTTAAAAGCTTTTTGTAACAATCCTTCTGATTTTGAGTCTAAAGCAGTAGTTGGTTCATCTAGTAAAAATATTGGACAATTTCTAATTAATGCCCTAGCTATATTAACTCTTTGTCTTTGTCCACCAGATAGACTAGATCCTCTTGGTCCTACTTTTGTAAAAAGCTTTTCAGGTAATTTATCAGAAAATTCATTTACATAAGCTAACGTACATGCAAACAAAATTTCTTCTTTTGTTGCATCTAGTCTACCTATTTTTACATTTTCATAAATTGTTTCATCAAATAATTGATTTTCTTGTACTATAATAGAAATTTTAGATCTTAATTCTATTGGGTCAATATAAGAAATATCTATGCCACCAATTAAAATTCTACCACTAGTAGGTCTTAAAATACCTGATATAAGTTTCAAAATAGAACTTTTTCCTGCCCCAGATTTACCAACTAAAGCAACTAGTTGACCAGAAGGAATTGAAAAACTTATGTTGTTTAATATATGCTTATTCCCATAAACTAAAGACACATTTTCAAAATAAATATCTTCTTTAAAATTAATTTTTTTATTAATATATTTAAAATTTTTACTTAGAGATAATGGATTTTTTACTTCAAATAAATCATGAACTTTCTCTGCACTTGCAAGCATTACTTGAAAATTACCAGCCACATTACTTAATCGACGAAGTGGCTCAAAAATTAGGGCCATTGCGGTAAAAAAAGCCATAAAATCTCCAATTGATTTTTCGCCAGAAACAATCTGAGATCCTCCAAAAATCATTACCCCTAAAAATCCAATGCCAGCAATAAAATCAATTAATGCTGGTGTTGAGGCAACTCCACCCTCAATTTTTAACTTAATTTTTCTTACTTTTTCTAAAAGAGTTTTAAATGCATTAAGTCGATAAGTTTGAAGTGAATATAATTTTAAAATTGAGATACCATGAAATATTTCATCTAACGATATACTTAAATCTGCCTCTATATTTCTATTTTCTCCAGAAATTTTACGGATCCATTTTTGCAAGAAAAAAATTGGAATTATTAGTATTGGTGCCCCAATAAAAGCAATAATTGTCCATTTCCAATCTACATATAATGTTACAGCTATTAATGATAAGAGTGCAATGCCATCTTTAACTAAAGTCATAAATATTGTACCAGCTGCATTTGTAATCAATCTTGTATCAACTCTCATTCTTTCAATAAGTATTCCAGGAGAAGCTCTATCATAAAAAGAAAGATCCAAATTAAGTAGTTTCTCTAAAAGGTTTTGCTGTAATAATTTCTCAACTTTTTGTCCTACCCAAGTTACAATAAGTCTTTGAGTAAGACCTGCAAATGATCTAAGAAAAAAAATTAAAAATATAACAAATCCTACAGAAATTAAAGCTGATTGATTGCTTGGAATAAAAACCTCATCAAACATTGATTTAATAGAATAAGAAAGTAATCCTAACATACTACCTTCAAGACTCATAAATAATATCCCTACTAAAAGTAATGGCCAATATTTTCTAAAATAATTAGTCCAATACCATCTTATTACTAAGTAAGGATCGCCTTTATGTTTTTTTGAGGTTTTTTTTAATTTATCAGTTAACATTAAATTTACTGTTCATACCAATTATCCCCTAAATTCTTTTGTAATTTTATTAGGGTCATATTTAGTTTCAATCCAAGATTTAAAACTTATATCAGTGATTTTACTTTCCTTTTCATAAGTATCTAACATAAAATCTAGTATACCAGATCTTGAGAACTTGAGGTGCAAAAATTTTATGGATAGTTGCTTTCTAGCAATTGGGAAAGGTGTATTTAAAACCATAAGGTGATACATAACTGAGGCTAATCCAGCTCTATCTGCACCCGATTTACAATGTAATAAAATAGGATAATTCACTGTTTCAAAAATTTTACCTAAATCAAGCAACTCTTTTGAACTCGCTAATCTTGTAGCATATAGAGGATGGTCTATAAGTTCTATTCCTAAATCTTTACATTCTTTTAATTCTAAAAAATATGATCCTTGGTTGCTTGCTCCCCTTAAATTTATAATAGTTTTTATACCATTTTTTGCCCAAATATTTACTCTTTTAGGAGAAGGTTGATTAGATCTATAAACTCCAGGTGCTACCTCTGCTTGATTATGATATAAAACTCTTAAAAACTCATGGTCAATCCAAAAAGCATGACTTTTTGCAGAGTTTAATTGCTTTTTAGATCCGTCTAAATTCTCAAGGGATTTTCTCCAATCTAAATCAAACTCATTAAATTTATTTTTTAATATGGAAAACAACCTAAACTCATTATAAGTATTAATGTAAATATTTAATAATTAACTTTATAATAAAAAATAAGCAACCTTTGTTAATAATTATGAATTCTCAGGTTAAATTAAGAAAAAAACTATAAATGGAAAAAAAACAAAAATTCAAATTATCTTTTGGGAAAGACCATCTAGCTATACCAGGTCCTTCAAATATTCCACAAAGAGTATTACAAGCTATGAATCAGCCTTCCCCAAATATTTATGGTGAGAAAATAATTGAGACAACCCAAGGGGTAATGAATGGTATTAAAAAATTCGCTAATACCTCTGGAAGTGTTATTATATATATTTCCAATGGTCATGGGGTATGGGAAGCAACA
Source organism: Paracoccaceae bacterium (assembly GCA_045565285.1). Lineage (GTDB taxonomy): Bacteria > Pseudomonadota > Alphaproteobacteria > Rhodobacterales > Rhodobacteraceae > CACIIZ01. The sequence goes on along the minus strand of JBJLFR010000009.1, from coordinate 13,090 downwards.
TTAGTAAACTTATTCGGTAAAGGTGATAAAATTTTATTATGCTGCAATGGTCATTTTGGGCATAAGTGGGGTAAAATAGCAAGTAAGTTGAAATTAAAAATTGAATATCTGGATGTTGGATTTGATAAAGCAATAGACCCTGACAAGATAAAAGAAATTTTAAAGAGGGACAAAAAACAAGAAATAAAAGGTGTGCTCACTACATATACTGACACATCTAGTTCGAGCAAAAATAATATAAAAGAATTTAAAAATGCAATTGATTTGGCAAATCATAACGCCCTACTAATAGTTGATTGTATAGCATCTTTTGGCTGTGAAAGAATAGAAATGGATCCTTGGGGAATTGATGTTATAATAACCGCATCCCAGAAGGGATTAATGACACCACCTGGACTTGGTTATTGTATTATTAATGAAAAAATTAAAAGAAATATAAATAATAATAGAATTAAAAATAAATTTATATCCCCATATTGGGATTGGTATCCAAGACTAAACCCAGAGAGATTTTATGAAATCTTTTCTGGTACACCACCAACAAATCTTTTAATTGGACAACTAGAGGCTCTAAAAATGATTGAGGAAGAAGGAAGAGAAAATGTTTTTTTTAGACATAAGATTTTATCTGGAATGGTCTGGTGTTGTATAGAACACTTAGGTTCTGAAGAAAATTCATTAGAACTAAATATAAAAAAAAGTGCTGAAAGATCCAATGCTGTAACAACTGTTTTTTCAAAAGGTTTTGACTTTACTAAGACTAGGGAATGGATCTCTGAACAAGGAGGGACAGACCTAGGAATTGGTTTAGGTTTTACTTCTCAAGAATTGCTAGGAGGTAAGTCTGTTTTTAGAATTGGGCATATGGGTCATTTAAATCCTCATATGATTTTAGGTGTTTTGTCCTTATTGGAGGCTGGATTATCTCTAAATAAAATACCTCATTTATCAGGTGGTGTAACTGCAGCCAACAATTATATGCTTAATATGATAAATCAATAAATTTAAGCTAAATTTTATAAAGCCCTTTTAAGAGATAAAGCGAAATGTTCCAAATCTAAATCACGCCCAACAGTTAATCTTATACACCTGTTTAGAGGAGCGACTGATGGCATCCTAATAAAAACCCCAAGACTTATTAGGTTCTGCATCACTTTTTTAGCATATTCATTATTTTTACAACAGTCTATAGCGACAAAATTTGTGTATGATTTGATATATGATAAGTCATTTATTTCGGAAATTTTATAAATATATTTTTTTGCTAACTCTACATTCTTAATAATATTATTAAGATATTTTTGGTCCTTAAGTGCAGCTAATGCACCGAATTGAGCAACTCTACTTACTCCAAAATGATTTCTTATTTTGTCAAAGTTTTTTATAAGTGTTTTTTCTCCAAAAGCATAACCTATTCTTGCGCCTGCTAAACCATAAGCTTTTGAAAAAGTTCTAAATCTAATTACTTTTTCATTATTGACATCAATATTTGGAATAAATTTTTTAGGTGCAAAATCAGAATATGCTTCATCTAAACAAAGCAAGCAATCTTCTGGTAAATTACTTATAAAATTATCTATTTTTGATCCTTCATGAACAGTACCCATAGGATTATCAGGATTGGCCAAATAAACTAACTTAGAGTGATGCTTTTTTACAGCTTCTAGAAGTGCTTCCAAGTTTTCATGATCATTTTGGTAAGGAACAAAAATTAGTCTCCCACCTGATGCTTTAACGTGGTAATTAAAAGTAGGATATGCACCTAACGAGGTGATAACTTTTGTATTTTTTTTTACTAAAAGTCTTACCAAATATCCCAGCAAAGCATCAATGCCTTCACCTAAAATTATATTTTCTATATTAACTTTTAATTTTTTTGAAAGTGCAACCTTAAGTTCAAAATTTTCTGGATCTCCATATTTCCAAATATCCTTTTCAATACATGATTTCATTGCATTTATAACAATCTCAGAAGGGCCAAAGACACTTTCATTTGCTCCCAAACGAGATTTAAACTTCTTCCCTAACTTTCTTTCTTGAGTTTCAGGACCTACAAATGGTACATCAGAAGATAATTTTTTTATTATATTAGTGTAAGAAGGCATAATATACTTTATTAATTTAATCTTTCAATTGCTTTTAATTTTGTATTTATTTCTTCAACTAAAATCGAACTTCTTTTTTTTATTTTCTCAACTACATCTTTTGGAGCTTTTTCTAAGAAACTTTTATTTTTAAGTTTATTATTTAACATATATTGTTCTGATTTAAGTTTTTGATAGTTTTTTTCTAACCTAGACTTTTCTTTAGAAATATCAATTAAATTTTCCAACGGAATAAAACACTCTATTCCAGGTATAGAAATATTTATTGATCCACTTTGTATAGAATTTTCATGCTTAATACTTTCAACTCTAGCAAGTTTTTCAATAAAAACTTCATTATTGTCTATACATTTAACAAATTGTTCGTTTAAACTTACAATTTTAAGATGAATTTTCAAGCTTGCTGGAATATTTATTTCAGATCTTACTGACCTAATTTCTTGGATTAGATCAATTATCCAATTTATTTCTTTTTGAGATTCATCATCACTATAAAAAACATTAGGGAAATAGGGCCAAGTTTCATGCACAATCAAATTTTTACGATTTTTATTCTGTTGCCAAATTTCTTCAGTAATGAATGGCATAAAAGGATGTAATAATATTAAACATTGATCTAATACCCAAGCAAATGTAAATTGAGTTTCAATTTTAAGTTTGACATCATCACCAGAAAAAAGTGGCTTAGAAAATTCAATATACCAATCGCAAAATTTAGACCAAATATGACTATATAAGTGATAAGCCGCATCATTAAAACGAAATGACTCTATTGCACTGTCAACTTCTTTTTTAAGATTGATAGTTTGAAAAATAATCCATTTGTTTATGCTATGTTTTACACTACCTGGATTAAAATTTTCTGAACTCTCACAATTGTTTAATTTTGCATATCTTGCAGCATTCCAAATTTTGGTACCAAAATTTCTGTAACCAATGATCCGTTCTGTTGATAATTTTAAATCTCTTCCCATTGCAGCCATTGAAGATAAAGTAAATCGAACAGCATCAGCTCCATATTTATCAATAAGTTCTAGTGGATCTAAAACATTACCAAGAGATTTCGACATTTTTTTTCCTTTTTCATCTCTTACCAATGCGTGTACATAAACTTTTTTAAAGGGAACATTATTTATTAAAGCTAATTGCATCATCATCATTCTAGCTACCCAAAAAAATAAAATATCAAACCCAGTAACAAGTACACTTGTAGGATAATATTTTTCTAGTTCATTTGTTTTACTAGGCCATCCTAATGTTCCAATTGGCCAGATTCCAGATGAGAACCATGTATCTAAAACATCAGAATCTCTTGACAATTTTTTCTTACCAGAAATTTCTTTTGCTTTGTCTTCTGAGGTGGCACAAAAATAATTCCCATCTTCGTCATACCAAACAGGGATTTGGTGACCCCACCATAATTGACGACTTATGCACCAAGGTTCAATATTTTCCAACCAATTAAGGTAAGTTTTTATATCTCTTTTTGGATAAATTTTTGTTCTTCCATCTTTTACAGCATCGATTGCTGGTTGAACAATTTTTTTTGTATCCACAAACCATTGTTTTGTTAAAAAAGGTTCAACTACAACTTTTGATCTGTCACCAAATGGTTGAATAATTTTCTTCTTTTCTGTCTTTAATAAAAAACCATTTTGTTCTAGTTCTTTTAAAAGAGTTTCTCTTGCTTTATACCTTTCTAGTCCCCTATATTTTTTTGGAATAAAATCTTCATGACACATGCAAGCCGATTCATCCATTAATTTGAAAAAATCTAAATTATGTTTTTTTGCAACCATATAGTCGTTAAAATCGTGAGCTCCAGTAATTTTTACAGCACCTGATCCAAAATTTGGATCAGGATATTGATCAGCTATTATTGGAATAGCACGGTTTGCTATAGGAATAATTACCTCTTTACCAATAATATTTTTATATCGTTCATCGTCAGGGTGAACCGCAATTGCACCATCACCTAGCATAGTTTCTGGTCTTGTTGTAGCAATTGAAATATAATTTCTATTATCTTTGAAACTTAACTTACCATCTTCGTCTAATTCCTGATAATCATAATTCTCTTTATTTTTTAAAGGATATTTAATATGCCAAAAATAGCCATCAACCTCTATGTTCTCTACTTCTAAATCAGAGATAGCAGTTTTAAAGTGAGGATCCCAATTAACTAACCTTTCTCCTTTATAAATATATCCCATTTCATACATCTTTACGAATGCGGTAAGAACTGAGTTTTGGAAATCTTTATCCATAGTGAAACGATTTCTATCCCAATCACAAGAAGCCCCTAATCTTTTTAATTGTTTAATTATCATACCACCACTATGGGCTTTCCATTCCCAGATTTTTTCTAAAAATTTTTCTCTTCCTATTTCCTCTCTTGAAACATTTTCGTTTTTCGCTAAATCTCTTTCAACAACCATCTGAGTTGCAATACCTGCATGATCTTGACCAGGTTGCCATAAAGTTTCATACCCTCGCATCCTGTGCCAACGCACTAAAATATCTTGAATGGTGTTATTAAAAGCATGACCCATATGTAAATTACCAGTTACATTAGGTGGAGGAATAACTATTGAAAAAGGGGCATTTGCTGATTTTTTTGAATGAACTCCAGCACAAAAAGAATTTGTTTCTTCCCATTTTTTTATCAAACGCCGTTCAACTTCTGAATGTTTAAAAGTTTTTTCCATAATCTATATTCTACCTAATGACTAATTAAGGCCTTTTTTTTCAATTTCTTCTATAACTATATCTCTTATAATTTTTTTTAGCTCTTTTAGATTGATTTCAATTGTTCCCAGATCCTTTTCCAAATCTTTAGAAACTAATTGATCACTTTTTAAGTATAAAATACTATTTGATCCTAAATTATCCTCTTCATATTTATGCATCTCTTTTGATACAAAATTTCCAATTTTTTCAATTTTATTAATTAAATCTTTTTTATTGGCTCCTGACTTACTTATAGATAGGGGCTCATTCGTTTGTTTTTTGTTAATAGAACTTGTTGAATTATTTGCTTTTTTTTGTTTATTGGACAATTAAATAAATCCTATGAAAGAGTTTAGGTTAAGGAATTTAATATTCATATAATTCTTGAAATTTAAAATTTTTTGAAAATTAGTTTATTTTTGGAACCGCAATATTTAGTTTTTTTAGATTAAGTTCACCAGTAGCTGCTAATAAAGAAAATTTTGCATATATAAGTTCCCTCTCTGCAGAAGCAAGTTGGGTTCTGGCATCTAGAAGACTTTGCTCTGCATTAATCACATCAAGAGTAGTTCGAGTACCTAATTTTTCTTCTACTAAGACACCATCATAAGCTAAACTTGAAGCCTCTACTTGCCTTTTTCTAGCCTCAATACTAGCTTTTGAAACTAGGACGTTAGACCAAGCTAAGGCAATGTCTTGTTCCACTAGTCTCTTTACTAATAATGAACTTTCTTTTTGTGCTTTATAATTTATTTTAGCTTGACTAATTTCATTTTCAATCTTTCCAGAACTAAATATTGGTAAAGAGCCTTCTAATCTAAATGTTACTGAGTTATTATTACCAGATGAACTACTGTAACCATTCGAAAAAATTGATTTAAAATTAATTAAGGGAGATTTTTGACTTTTTGCGATGTCAATTCTAATTCTTGCAATTAGTTCTTCAATATCAGCAACCATAATTTTGCTATGCTTCTTTAGTGAGTTTTGTTTGGCAATTTCTATAGTTTTCGGTAATTTGAAATTAGAGATAATATTCTTTAATTTAAAAGGTTTAATACCAACTAAACTCAAAAACATTTCACTACTAATTTTAAGTGAACCATTTTTTGCTGTAAGGTTAGCTTTTGCAGCAGCTAGAGCAGATTCAGCTTGAGATACATCAGTTCTAGTAACTTCTCCTAGTTTAAAACGATCACTTATTTCTAGAAACTGCCGCTCTAAAACTGCTACATTGTTATTACTTAATTCAACAAATTTTTGATCACGTAAAACATTTAGATAAGCATTAATTGTATCTAATAATACTTTTTGTTCTAATTCATACAATTGAAACTTAGCTATTTTATATAAAGCTTCATCTATAAGAACTTTACTTTTGGATAAATTGCCATCTAGTAAATTATAATTACCTATTAAGGAACTTGAATAACTATCACTATTAGAAGATTCATTAATATTCCAACCCTTAGAACCATTAAAAGACGCTGAAAAACTTAATCCTAATGCTGCCTTTGAAATATCAATTGCACTTTTAGAAGCTTGAAGTTTAATTCTTGAAAGTAAGAGCTGTTTATTAGATGAAAAAGTTAACTTTAGAATTTCATCTAATGAATCAGCTCTTAAATTTGAAGATAACGAAAATAAAAAAATTAAAATTATCAACCAAATATTGAAAATACTAAATCTAATTAACTGTATCACATCTATCATTTATAATTAATACTCTTCTTATATTGTTAGAAAATGAATTTTTTCTCAATAGAAAAATCACTTAATAAAGGAGCGTAAGCATCAAATCCATAATTCCAATCAATACCATTAGTTTTTTTAATACCTATTCTGCATTCTCCCTTAGCACCTGCTAAAAATATTGCTACTATCCTCCCACCATCTTTAACTTGTTCTTGTATTTTAGAAGGAATAGTTTCAATTCCACCTTGAATAATTAAGGCATCAACCTTCTCATCATAATTTATCCCATCTGATAAATTTCCTTCATAAATAACAGTATTTTCAATAGATGTTTCAGAGAGAAGTTTTTGAGCGTTTTGAAAGAAAAATTCTTCCTCTAAAGCAATAACAACCTCAGAAATCTGAGAAAGTACTGCTGATGAATATCCAAATCCACAACCTATGTCTAAAACTAAATCATTAGAATTCACCTTTAGTAATTCCAGCATTTTAGCAAAAACTCTAGGTTCTAATAAATACCTATCTTTTCCTAAATGAATATTCGTTTCACCGTAAGCAATAGCAGCATATTCACTAGGTACAAACTTTTCTCGGTCAACACTTGAAAAGGCTTTTAATAAAGCGTAATTAGTTACATCTGCAGTTCTAATTTGACAATCAACCATATGCTGTCTTGCTTTGAAGTAATCAAACATCAAATCCCCATAAATTAAACAATAACTAATATATGACATATGTAATTAATAGTATCAATATTGGTTATCTTTTTAATTTGAATATTTGAAAAAAATTAATTGCAGTTTTATATAGAAGAAGCCTTGTATTTGTTTGATCAAATGTTATTAATCAGAAGTACTGATGGCGTGTTGGCAGAGTGGTGATGCAGCGGATTGCAAATCCGTTAACACGTGTTCGATTCACGTACACGCCTCCAACTACTATCTTTAATAATCATCTTTTCAGGCTCATCATATTTTATAAAGCTAGGTGTTTTAGATGCTTTAGAAAATAGATATATTTCAAATGGAAAAGGTTATACTAAAGTCAAAACATTTTTTGCGTCTTCTTTTATTTCTAGATACTGATGAATTCTTTTATATATCTCTAGCATTCGGCATAACTTAAGAGCAGAAATGGAAGCCTCCCCTCTCATGGATCAGAAAGGTTTTGTTCGTGAACTCGAAGAAACCTATCAAGCCATGTGGAAAAAATGGTGTTCAACTTAAATGGTATAATAATTGCGAAGAGATAGGGTTGGTATACCATTATATAGATCCCTATGCTTGAAAAGATACATCACAAAAGTGCCCCTAAAGAAGTCGTTAACGCTCTTGTCACTTTATACCATCAAGGTAAGTTTGATGATGTGTTATCTCGCTCTTCTCAATTAATTAAAGAGTATCCCCACACTTTTGTCCTCCATAACATTATGGGAGCAATCTCTTTCGAAAAAGGTCATACAGAGGCTGCTATTGAACATTTTCGTAAGGTCATTGAACTTCGGCCGCATCATCCTCATGCTTATAATAATCTAGGCGCTGCGCTCATTGATATCAGGGAATATCAAGAGGCCAAATCTAATCTTGAAAAAGCAATTGAGATTCAACCAGACTATGCAGAAGCGTATAATAACCTAGGCAATGTCTATAAGGAAATGGAAGACTATACTCAGGCAATCTCCATTTATGAAAAAGCTATAGAACTCAATCCCCAGTACTATGAAGCGTATAATAATTTGGGTGTAGCATTTGAAGAGAATGAACAATACACAGAAGCCATAGAAACCAACAAAAAAGCTCTCTCAATCAAACCTAATCATACCGATTCCTATATCAAAATAGGTAATGCTATAAGAAATCAAGGCAATCTAGAAGAGGCTATAGAGAAATATAAAAAAGCTCTCTCAATTAAACCTAATCATGCTGAGGCCTATAATAACATGGGTATTGCTCTGCAAGATCAAGGCAAGCTGGATAATGCCATAGAGGCTTACAATAAAGCCCTATCAATCAAGCCTGATTATGCTCAAGCCTATTACAACATGGGTATTGCTCTGCAAAATCAAGGTAAGCTGGATAATGCCATAGAGGCTTACAATAAAGCTCTATCAATCAAGCCTGATTATGCTCAAGCCTATTACAACATGGGCAATTCGCTTAAAGATCAATGCAAGCTGGATAATGCAATAGAGGCTTACAACAAAGCTCTATCAATCAAGCCTGATTATGCTCAAGCCTATTACAACATGGGTATTGCTCGGCAAGATCAAGGTAAGCTGGATAATGCAATAGAGGCTTACAATAAAGCCCTATCAATCAAGCCTGATTATGCTCTTGCCTATTACAACATGGGAATTGCTCTGCAAGATCAAGGCAAGCTAGATGGAGCCATAGAAGCTTACAGCAAATCTCTCTCACTAAAGCCTGATTATGCTAATGCTCACAATAACAGGGGTATAGTCCTCAATAATCAAGGCAAATTTGAAGAAGCCATGAGTGCTTACTCGAAAGCAATTTCAATTAACCCAAATTTTGCTGAGGCCTATAACAACATGGGAGGGACTCTCAAAGATCAAGGTAAATTGAAAGAGGCAATTAGTGCATTCAGAAAAGCAATTAAAATTATTCCTAATTATGCTGAAGCCTACTCTAATATGGGTATTACACTCGAAATAAATGGGCAATTAGAAAAGGCACTAGAAATATATGAAAAAGGTATTTGCAAAGTGCCTGAAAATACACTTTTAAAAATGAACTTAGAAAGATTGAAGAGTAGACTAGTTCCCTCATGGCATATAAATATGATGAATGATACTCCTAGAAATGATGCTTATTATGATGCAATAAAACTTGCTGTGTCAAAGAATGACATTGTGTTAGATATTGGAACTGGTTCGGGCTTATTATCAATGATGGCAGCAGATTCTGGTGCAAAAAAGATAATAACTTGCGAATCCTCTAAAAGCATCTCCAACATTGCTAAAAAAATTATTGCTGCCAATGGCTATAATGAAATAATTAAGGTAATCAATAAAAAATCAACTGACTTAGTAGTTGGTAAAGACCTTCCAGAAAAAGTAGATTTAGTAATTTCAGAAATTTTATCATCTGAATTTGTTGGGGAAAACGTTCAATCCACTATTTTAGACGCAAATAATAGATTGATGAAATCAACTGGAAAAATGATTCCTGAATCTGGGGACATCAGGATAGCTTTAATTGGGGAAAGTCCAGAAGTGTCGGAAAATGTGTCTATAAATAAAGTAGGAAAATTTGATTTAACTAAATTTAACTCGATATCAGGTAATAAGGTAAATGTTATACTTAAGGAAAAACCCAATATTTTAAGTGATACAGAAATTGCTTTTAAAATAAATCTTTTTGGATGCAAAAATATTATCGAACAAGAAAAGATAATTGTTGTTACAGCAAAAAAGAGTGGCTTGTGCTACGGATTGATACAATGGCTAAGCATAAATATTTATAAAGAAATCAAATACGAAAATAAGCCAGGTGAAACAACATCACATTGGGCTACTCCTATTTATCTATTTGATAAACCTGTTAGGTTAGAGCATGGAGAAAAAATAAAAATCAAAGCTTCGCTTTTTAATGATAGAGTTTGGTTTTCTGAAGTTCTATAAAACTCGGTAAAAATTAATATTTTATAATGGTATTAGTTTTTTTTAAGCTCATTAATGTCATTTTACACCAAATGAGATTCTAAACTTTAAAACTATATTATTTCCATTAATAAAAGATCATCTGAAAAAGTTGGAACTAAAGTTCTGTGGTTTTGTATTATCCTAAATACTTTCACACTTAAAGCTAATCAATAAAAACTGTTAGAAATAATAAATACCTGTAAGGATACTTAAATAGGATACTTACAAATTAATTTTTTAGAATCTACATTGTTGTAGCAATATTTTATTAAACCAAATAAAATATATGTTTTAAGAAACAATGCATTTAAATATAACTAAAAGTATCATCGTGTCACGTACATGCCTCCAAATTATCCATTTACACCTTATAGCATTGAAAATCAGCATATACTTGATAGATTGAACTCAAAGGATAATTACAAATGTACTTATATATTGCTAGATTTAACATATGGATACTTTGCATCTAACAAAAAGACATAGTTGACTAAAATTCTTTGAATAATACTTGCCATGATTGGTTTATTAGCATTTGCTTATTTTACTAGGATATTTGGGTATCTTAATAAACTAGAGCAGATTAATAGTTATGAAAAACTAGAAACAGCAACAAAATTTGGTTGATAATTATATTAAGTGTTTGCTAATCATTAGTTAAATTTATTTTTGTTTGCCCTTACTTTTAGTTTTTAAAAAGTAGTTTCAGTTAAGTTGTAAGCCTTGTAGTTAAAATTGCAAATATTTTATATTATCAATCATAGATCTAAAATCTCCTAAAATTTTAAATTAGGAAGCTTTTACACCCATCTCTAGATTATTTGAATAAAATGTTCCTATTTTATCAATAAAAGGTAAATTCAATTTTGCTATATTAACATAATCATCAATATGCCCTAAAAAATGACCTAAGGAATTTTCTAAGTTCAACTCATCTTTTAAATATTTTTTAAAAATATTTAGTCTTTCCCTACTGGGCATATTATGAATTCTCTTTATACATTGTGTCAATTCTTTTGTATCTTGAACTACAATAATTTTATCTTCTAACATCTTATAAAATTTTTGTGTAGGATCAGAATAATTTTTTGTGTCAATTGGTTTCCAATAAATTGGTGGAACACATTTATCAAGTAAAAAAGAAATCCCACCAGTAGAAGCATCTGTTATCAAGATATCACAGCTACTAAAAAATTTACTAGAAGAACATTCACTGTCATCAAAAATCACATTCTGATATTGGTTTAAATAACCTTCAACCAATTTAATATTATGATGTTTAAGATCAGCTGCATATGGTCTAAATTTTATTAATACAGAAGTAAAATTCTTTAATATTGAAGGAATTATTATATCCAAATATGAATATAAGGATAAGTCTGGATGTACTCCATCTGTACCTGTTGGTAAAATACCTATAGTAAGGATTTCATTTTTTTTCTTTATAAAATTTTCTTCATGATTAATTATTTTTCTCATTGGGGGAATGTGGCATAGATATGTTGTTCTTAAATCTGATGAAAAATTTTCTTTTGAAGCTTTTATAATACCTTTATCATCAAAACAATCATCAACTTTTACCAATTCTTTTCCATATGGTTTGTAAGACAAATTTTTTGTCCTTGCATTTCTATAAAAAGATATACCTTCTCCAGATAACTGTATTGAACTTTTTGATGGAAGAAAAATCATATCCCAAAAAGCTGTCCAACCCGCATAATAACTATTATCAGGACATGGTAAAGGTGCATTCCCATGATCAATAAAAATTGTAATTTTATTTTTTAAAAATCTACCGATAAAAGCATCATTTGAAAAAATAATATCAAAATCATTCAATTGATCAATTGTTTTTAATAAAATAACCTTTCTTTTTAAATAATCTGCACTTTCTTCTATAGAAATTAACGGTAAATGAGTTTGAAAAACTTTTATCTCCCAATTTTTTGGTGAAGCATCAATTACATACTTTAGGTAATTTAATAATGTTATACCAAAACTTCCACTATTTATAAATGCTACTTTTTTTTTCATTACTTTAATTCTATGCTCTCTATATTTCTTGATATTTGATTTTATAATTACTACCACAGTTTATTAATTCAAATATTACACTTTATTATTTTTTCAGTGCTGTCCAAGATCTAGTTTGATATTCAGCTTTTATAATCTCAATGTTATTAATTTTTTCTTTAATAAAATTAATAAATCTCAAGAACTTTTTTTCACCAACTTGAAATCTAATATCATTGACTGAGTTCCAAACTCCAAGATATCTTTTTTTACTCATCTCAATGGTATGTGTCCCCTTCAATATAAATAATATCTCTAAATAAATTTGATTTTTCTAAATTTTCCCTTAATAAATTTGTAATTCCAGATCTACCAGATGAAATTCTTTTAAAATTTGTAGGTAGGATGGATTTTAAATAATTTTCTATTTCAATAAGTAATGGGTTCGATTCTATCATTCTGGGGTTCCAAAGTGCTGTAAATCTACCAGCAGGACGTAAAATTCTGTAAAACTCCTTTAAAGTTTTATTAAAATCAACCCAATGAAAACTTGATGCCATGGTTACCCAATCTACAGTTTCAGTTTTTAGGGTTGTATTTTCAGCACAACCCTTTAACCAGTTAATTTTTGTATTTAAACTGTCCTTCACACCGTTACTAAGCATATCTTCATTAGGTTCAATAGCGGTAACTGTTTTTACCCCTTTTTTGCTAACCATTCTTGTCCAAATTCCTGTTCCTGCACCTACATCAACGAAATCAATATTTTTTATTGGTTTAGGAGATAGTCCTAAAATTGCATTTAGTACTGACATACTGTAATCTGGTCTATTAATAGAATAATTTTTTGCTAATCCCGTAAAATCACCTTTTTTAATATTTA
>JBJLFR010000008.1:0-13461 GCA_045565285.1 Paracoccaceae bacterium | reverse complement strand
TGACAATTTTAAGGATTTTTTAAAAAAAAATGTACCCGATCATTTAAAAAAGAAAGCATTAAGAAAACTTTGGTTAACCAATCCAATATTTGGATATTTAGATGGTATGAATGAATACGATGAAGATTTTACTTTAGCTACATCTGCGCTAGAAGAATTTGCAACAAACTATGTGGTTGGTAAAGGGTTTAAAGGTCAATTTAAACCGGAACCTGATTGTACTAATACAGATATTTTGGAAGATGATACTTTAAAGTCATCATCAGTTAGGCTTGATGAAAAAAGCAAAGAGCTCGTTAATAATGAAGAATTAAAAGTTAATAAAGTTGAAATAAGTGATGAGTGCAATTATGAAAATAATACTGATGGTTTAGAAACTTCTCAAATAAAAGAAGAAAATGAGAAAGATAAAAACCTATCAGCTAAAGATATAAATAGTGATAATAAAAATACTAATGATGCGGTTAATGGAGATCTTCTCGAAGAAAATGTTAGTTTTCGAATCAAGCCAAAAAAAATGATTTTTAAGGTTTGAATTAATTAATTTTAAGTAATTCTTACTATATTTGTCAGGATAAATCCAAAGTAAATTACTCTGGATTTAAATAAATAAATAAAAATTAAGCTATTGATTTTATTATACTTATTTACCAAAGAAATTTTTTTTTATTAAGTTTTTTTTAAAAAAAAAAATTTATTTAAAGTTTTTGATTTATTTAAAATTTTTTTATTTTTTTTCTTGCAGTTTACCTAAAGTTAATGTTTATATTCAATGATGATTACGCAGCACGCTTATTCGCCAGCTACGGAAGCTACAAAAAGAGGGATTGTTGAAATAGAAGATCAACATCGTTCCTCTCTTTATGTTTTGCTTTCTTCATTACTTAGTGGACCACCGTCAGCAGACTTGCTGAGCAAAGTGTATACCCTTTCTGGTGGTGACAATAAAATTGGTGAGGCAGTTAAGACCTTAACTACACTTTCTAAAAAATTAGGCATTAAAACTATTGAAAGAGAGTATAATAATTTATTCATTGGTGTGGGAAGAGGGGAGTTACTTCCTTATGCCAGTTTTTATATGACTGGTTTTTTAAACGAAAAACCATTGGCTAATCTACGAGACGATATGAATAGAATTGGAATTTCTAGGTCTCCAAGCTCATCAGACCCAGAAGATCACATTGCTTCTTTATGTGAAATGATGAGTGGAATTATAACAAACCAATTTTATACTTCACTCTCTTTAAGGCAACAGAGTGATTTTTTTGCTACCCATTTAGGACCTTGGGCCAAGCATTTTTTTGATGATTTAATTGCTGCAGAATATTCTGTTTTTTATGCACCTGTTGGTGCTTTGGGAAAAGCATTTATTGGAATAGAGACTGAAGCTTTCAAGTTCTAGTCTTTTACGAAATTATTGAGGAGAAGAAAATGAGTAAAAACGATAAATCAACTAGTAGAAGAGAATTTCTAAAAATGTCTGCCGTTGGAGCACCTGCAGCCGCAGCTGTTTCGTTGGTTGGGAATAAAGCCGTAGCAGATGAAGACAAGAAAAAATCAGGTCTTCAAAGGGGGGCCTACTACAAAAAATACCTTGAATTAGCTAAGTTTTAATTTTGATAAGAATTAATAAACATAATTTGATATATAAACTAAATAAATTCGGAGTGGAATGATGTTAAAGAGAAAGACAAAAGAGATAGCGAGAGGCTCTCAGAAATCTTCTTTATTCGGACATGTGAAATCTAAAAAAGTGAATAGACGAGGATTTCTTAAAGGTTCTGGAATTGCTGTTGGTGGTTTAGCTGCCTTTTCTTTTGCTGGTGGTACAGTAACACCAGCAGATGCTTCAGCAGTAGATTCTAACATGTCTGTTATGAAAAGTGTATGTACACATTGTTCCGTTGGATGTTCAGTTTTAGCGGAGGTTAGGAATGGAGTTTGGGTGGGTCAAGAGCCTGGATGGGATAGTCCGTTTAATCTTGGGGCTCATTGTGCGAAAGGTGCTGCTGTTAGAGAGAATGCTCACGGAGAAAGAAGACTTAAATATCCAATGAAGCTTGTTAATGGCGAATGGACTAAAGTTTCTTGGGATACAGCGATTGACGAAATTGGCGAGAAGATGCTTAAAATTCGTGAAGAAAGCGGACCTGATAGTGTTTATTGGCTAGGATCTGCCAAGACAAATAATGAACAATCATATTTATATAGAAAATTTGCAGCTTATTGGGGAACTAATAATGTTGATCACCAAGCAAGAATTTGCCACTCAACGACAGTTGCTGGTGTGGCGAACACTTGGGGTTATGGGGCTATGACCAATTCCTACAATGATATTCATAAATCTAAAGCTATATTTTTGATAGGTGGAAATCCAGCTGAGGCTCATCCTGTATCGTTGTTGCATATACTAAAGGCTAAAGAACAGAATAATGCTCCTTTAATTGTTTGCGATCCAAGATTTACAAGAACAGCTGCTCATGCTGATGAGTATGTAAGGTTTAGACCAGGATCAGACGTTGGTTTGATTTGGGGTATTTTATGGCACATTTTTGAAAATGGTTGGGAAGACAAAGAATTTATAAGAACCAGAGTATGGGGAATGGATCAAATAAAAGCTGAAGTTGCTAAGTGGAATCCTCAGGAGACTGAAAGAGTAACGGGAGTTCCAGGATCTCAACTTGAAAGAGTGGCAAGGACTATGGCAAATAATCGTCCGGGCACTTTCATTTGGTGTATGGGAGGAACTCAGCACACCAATGGTAACAATAATACTAGGGCTTATTGTGTGTTCCAGTTAGCATTAGGTAACATGGGTGCAACAGGTGGCGGAACTAACATTTTCAGAGGTCATGATAATGTTCAAGGAGCAACTGACTTAGGTGTTTTAGCTAACACTTTACCAGGTTATTATGGTTTGAAGCCAGGATCATGGGCTCACTGGGCTAGGGTATGGGAAGAAGATCTAGATTGGCTAAAAGGTCGATTTGGTAAAATGAAAAAGAAAGACGGTAAAGATCGATTGATGATGAATGAAAAGGGAATTCCAGTTAGTCGATGGATAGATGGCGTTCTAGAAGCCAAGGAAAACTTAGTTCAACCTGATAATACAAGAGCTATGGTATTTTGGGGTCATGCACCTAATTCTCAAACTAGATTAGTTGAGATGAAAGATGCTATGGAAAAATTAGATCTCTTAGTGGTTGTTGATCCGTTTCCAACAGTTTCGGCTGTGTTGCACGATAGAAAAGATGGTGCTTACCTTTTACCTTCAACTACACAATTTGAAACTTATGGTTCCGTAACAGCCTCAAATAGATCTATTCAATGGCGTGAAAAAGTAATGGAGCCTATGTTTGAAAGTAAGCCTGATCATGTAATTATGGCATTATTAGCAAATAAATTTGGTTTTGCTGATCGTTTGTTTAGAAATATTTCTTTCAATGGTGATGAGCCAGTAATTGAGGACATTACTGGTGAAATTAACCGTGGAATGTGGACAATAGGTTATACTGGCCAGTCCCCTGAAAGATTAAAACTTCACATGGCAAACCAGCATACATTTGATCGTACTACCCTACAAGCAGTGGGTGGACCTGCTGATGGTGATTATTATGGAATGCCTTGGCCAAGTTGGGGTAATCCTGAAATGAATCATCCAGGAACACCAAATTTGTATGATATGAGTAAACCAGTTTCAAAAGGGGGTCTTACATTTAGGGCTAGGTTTGGAGTTGAGCGAGATGGTGATAATCTCTTAGCTGAAGGAGTATATTCCGTAGGTTCTGAAATAAAAGATGGTTATCCAGAATTTACTATGCAAATGTTAATGGATCTTGGTTGGGATAAAGACTTAACAGCAAAAGAGCGTAAAGCAATAGATGCAGTTGCTGGACCGAAAACTAATTGGAAAACAGATCTATCTGGTGGAATTCAAAGAGTAGCTATTAAACATGAATGTGCACCTTTTGGAAATGCAAAAGCTAGAGCAGTAGTTTGGACATTTCCCGATCCAATTCCTCTTCATAGAGAACCTCTATATACTTCTAGGAGAGATTTAGTAGCTGATTATCCAACATACGCTGATAAGGTCTTTTGGCGATTGCCAACGATGTATGAATCTATTCAGAAAAAAGACTTTTCAAAGGATTATCCAATGATTTTAACATCAGGAAGATTAGTTGAGTACGAGGGCGGTGGTGATGAGACAAGATCTAATCCATGGTTAGCGGAACTACAGCAAGACATGTTTGTTGAGATAAATCCAAGAGATGCAAATGATCTAGGAATAAGAGATGGAACTAACGTCTGGGTAGAAGGTGCTGAAGGTGCAAAAGTATTAGTAAAAGCAATGATTACTAATAGAGTAGGCACGGGTGTCGCATTTATGCCTTTCCATTTTGGGGGACACTTTCAAGGTAAAGATCTTAGATCTAAATATCCAAAGGGGGCTGATCCAATAGTTCTTGGTGAATCCAGTAATACTGCACAAACATATGGTTATGACTCGGTTACTCAAATGCAGGAAACCAAAGCAACCTTATGTAAAATTATGCCAGCTTAGAAGGAGGATTAAAAAATGTCATTAGGTGGAAATGCAAGAGCGAGATTTTTATGTGATGCAGAGCGATGCATAGAATGCAATGCTTGTGTAACAGCATGTAAAAATGAAAATGAAGTACCTTGGGGTATTAATAGAAGGCGGGTTGTTACTATAAATGATGGTTCTCCAGGTGAAAGATCAATTTCAGTAGCATGTATGCATTGTTCCGATGCTCCATGTATGGCAGTCTGCCCTGTTGATTGTTTCTATCAAACAGAGGATGGTATTGTGCTTCACTCCAAAGATCTGTGTATTGGGTGTGGTTATTGTTTTTATGCATGTCCTTTTGGAGCGCCTCAATTCCCGCAGGCTGGGAATTTTGGATCACGTGGAAAAATGGATAAATGTACTTTCTGTGCTGGTGGACCAGAAGATGATGATTCCGAAATGGAATTTCAAAAATATGGGCGCAATAGAGTTTCTGAAGGTAAATTACCTGTTTGTGCTGAGATGTGTGCAACTAAGGCATTGTTAGCAGGGGATGCAGACGACGTATCAGCAGTTTACAGGGAAAGAGTAGTTGCCAGAGGATTTGGTTCTGGAGCTTGGGGCTGGGGAACTGCCTACGATCAAAAAGGTACATAATTTAATTAAAAACTATAATAATGGAGGAAAAATTTATTTTTCCTCCATTTATTTTTTATTCTATTATAAATTTTAATATAAATTGTCATATATGATAGGTTTGTTATGTCTAAATTTTTATCTTTAATTGTTATTTTTTTTATCATTATTTACTTTTGGGATTTCAGAAACTAACCAAACTAATAAGAATACAAGAGCATCTACAGGTGGAGCTCAAACTCTTGAGGATATTTTAGCACGGCAAAAAGGTATGGAGATTGATTATGAGTTTCGAAAAAATGCCTTGGGGGTTATTGATGAAACCTCAAGCACCACAATTCCTCTAGGAACTCTAGGCCTCACTTCAGATGCTGAAATATTTCGGCAATTAAGATACAATGAAGCAAATATCAATGTGTCTAGTAAAACAGCTGCTTCCGAGATTCTGGTTCAGGATTCTGGAATGAATTGGCTAATAATGAGGGAAGGACCATTACAAAACTATGGTGGATTAGCGTTATTAGGTATGATTGCATTATTATCTTTTTTTTATTTGATAAGAGGAAGAATACCTGTAGAGGAAGGGTTATCTGGAATAACAATAGAGAGATTTAAACCAGTAGAAAGATTTGCACATTGGTTGTTAGCTTCTTCTTTTATTCTACTTGGACTAACTGGAATTTTGACTCTTTTTGGAAGAAATTTTCTTATTCCTCTAATTGGGCATGAGACTTTTTCAGTTTTTGCAATAGCTTCGAAGTGGATCCATAATAATGTATCGTGGGCTTTTATGTTAAGTTTAATTGTAATTTTTATATTTTGGGTTTTACACAATATACCGACCAGATTAGATATTAAATGGATATTAAAGGGCGGTGGTATTTTTTCAGCACATTCTCATCCATCTGCGCGAAAGTTTAATGCTGGACAAAAAATAATTTTCTGGGTTGTTATAATTTTAGGAACTTCAGTATCTGTATCTGGTTTATCATTACTTTTCCCATTTGAGTTCCCAATGTTTGCAGCAACTTTTACAAAACTAAATGCTTTAGGTATTACAGGATTACTAGGAATGGATCCTTTACCAACAAATTTATTACCTCATGAGGAAATGCAGCTTTCTCAAATTTGGCATAGTATTGTGGGTTTTATAATGATGGCAATAATAATAGCTCATATTTATATTGGGTCAGTTGGCATGGTTGGTGCCTATGATGCCATGGGCTCAGGGCAAGTGGATGTGAATTGGGCAAAACAGCATCATGATATTTGGGAAGAAGAAGTTTCTAACCAAAATCCAAACAAATCCAAGAAATCAATTACTCCAGCAGAATAAGAAAGAGGTTAATTAAGATGAAGCCATTTATAATTGCAATAGTTGTGATGTTTGCTATTTCTTTTGGAGCATCCGAATTTTTAAAAACATCTGGATATTCAACACTAGAAATGACATCCTCTAATTCAGTAAGATTAGATTAACTATTATTACATGTGTGTAAGCCTTTTTGAAGATCCACTAGCTTGTAAAAAAACTCCCTTTAAGATCTTTTCTGCTTTTTTTTTGGGTTGCTCTTTTTTGTTAGCTTTTATGAATTATGCTTTCTCTAAACCTTTAAAGTACGAAGGCCATGGGGGTCCAGTTATGGGGTTAGCTTCTTCTATTGAAAAGAATCTATTGGTATCAACAAGTTTTGATTACTCTGTTTTGTTGTGGGAATTTGATCAAATTAAAGAAGTTCACCAGTTAATCGGTCACGATGCTGCAGTTAATGTTGCTAAGTTTTCTAGTACAGCTAAATTCTTAGCTACTGGTGGAGATGATGCTCAAATATTCATTTGGGAAATAGAAAAACTAAAAAATAAAAATTCTATTCCAACTATTTTATCAAGCCATACAGCTAAAATTGTTGATATTGACTTTTCAAAAGATGAAAAAAAAATAGCCAGTGCAAGTTGGGATCATTCTATAAAAATTTGGGATACGGAAACTGGAAAATTAATTAATTCCATAATTGGACATGATGGACCGGTTAATGCTGTTAATTTTTCTTCTGATGGCAAACATCTTTTTTCTGCTGGATATGATGGCACTATTCGATTCTGGAATATATTAGACGGATATGAAATTCGGACGATAGTAGATAACGGCTGGGGAGTAAATGTACTTGAAATAGACGAAAAAAGTGATCTCATACTTTATGGTACTATCGATGGCCTTATGAAAGTTCAAAATTTTAAGGATGGTAAAGAATTATTTAATCTTTGGGAAGAAGGTTCGCCAGTGTCAGCCCTAAATTATTATCCCAAATATAATATGGCTGTATTTGGTAATATGAGGGGAAGGGTTTTACTTTTAAACCTAAAATCAATGAAAGTTGAAAAAGATTTTCTTGCTGTTAATGGACCTGTATGGGATGTTGTCTATAATCACAATAATAAATCTGTAATAATCGGTAGTCTGGATGATACACTGACGGAGTGGAAATTAAATTCTTTCCATTCTAATTATTTCCTACCTAAAACAAATGATCGTCGTTTCCATCAAAAAGATGCGTTAAGTAACGGAGCTTTGCAATTTGCTAGGAAATGTAGCATTTGTCATACACTTAATAGTAAAGATATAGGAAGAAGAGCTGGACCACCTTTATACGGTGTTTTTGGTAGAAGGGCAGGATCTTTAGAAGGTTATCCTTATTCCAAAGCTTTAATTGATTCTACCATAATTTGGAGTGAAGAAACAATTAGCAGGCTTTTTGAAGAGGGTCCTGAAATAGTAACACCAGGAACAAAAATGCCTATTCAAAAAATAAAAAACGATAGTGATAGGCTTGACTTAATTTATTTCCTGAAAGACGCTACTCAATAGTAATCATATATATAAGGTTATAGTTATGGGGGATGAATACAAAAACTTATTCTCAACTAAGGCAGTTTATACAATAGAAAAGAGTTTATATGAGAAAGGTACCGAAGGTTTCTCTCTTATGATGAAAGCAGCTTTTGCTGCATATGAACATATAAATTTAAATACTGTAGGAAAGGTAATTATCCTTTGTGGAAAAGGTAATAATGGTGGAGATGGCTATGGTTTGGGTGCATTACTTTTCATGGCCGGTAGGATAGTTGAAATATATAAAATTGAAGAACCAATAAAAAAAGAGGCAAAGTCAGCTTTAAAGCTATGTTTAAAATTAGGAATTGAGGTAAAAAAATGGTCTAAGCCAGTGATAGAAGCCGATATTTATGTGGATGCATTACTTGGTGCTGGTATAAAAAAATCACCAAAACCACCTTATAAGAATGCTATCAAATTTTTAATAAGACTTAAAAATAAGGGTAAAGAAATAATTTCCCTCGATGTACCTAGTGGTGTGGATGGGACAACTGGTGCAGCATATTTTCCCTCTGTAAATGCATCAACTACTATTACATTTTTAGTTATGAAAAAGGGTCTTTTAACAGGAGATGCAGTTGATCATACAGGTGATATAATATTTAAAAATATTGGAATTTCCCAAACTAAAGTTTTATCAGATGCAACCTTATTAGAAGAATCAGATTGCCATTTTAATATTTTAAAACCTTCATCACACAAAGGGACTAAAGGAAGCGTATTAGTATTAGGGGGTATGAAAGGTATGGAAGGAGCAGGTATATTGTCAGGCATTTCTGCTTTAAGAGCAGGTGCTGGTAAAGTATTCTGGGTTACTGATACAGAAAAGCTTAATTATCCTCCAGAATTAATTACAGTTAGGCCAGATATAAAAGAAATATCAAAGCATTTATTGATGTCTAAAGTCTGTGTTTTGGGTCCAGGTTTATCTTCAGGGTTTGAAGAAATTATTGAAACTATTTGGAATTTTGAAATTCCTTTAGTTATAGATGCTGGGGGGTTACGTTGGCTAGCTAAATCAAATAAGAAACGTAATTATCAATTTATAGGAACACCACATGAGGGAGAGGCTAGAGAACTTGTTGAACAAAAAAAATTAGATCGGTTTTCAACAATTGAATTTGTAAAAAAGAAATATGGTGGTGATTGGATTTTAAAAGGGGCAGGTACATTAATATATGAAACAAATAAACTATGGATTAATAACTTTAATATGCCTGA
Source organism: Paracoccaceae bacterium (assembly GCA_045565285.1). Classification (GTDB taxonomy): domain Bacteria; phylum Pseudomonadota; class Alphaproteobacteria; order Rhodobacterales; family Rhodobacteraceae; genus CACIIZ01. The sequence goes on along the minus strand of JBJLFR010000008.1, from coordinate 4,180 downwards.
TTTAGGAACTGCTGGCTCTGGTGATATATTGGCTGGTTTAATTGCTGGAATATGGTCAGCGGGTTCTAAAACGCCAGCAAAATCAGGTGTTTGGCTTCATACTAATTTAGCAAAAAAGGCTTTTGAAAATAAAAATAATCTACATCTTTCTGCTAGTGATTTATTAAATTAATATTTTGTATTTATTTAAATATAAAATTTATTGAGTAATTTGAGAGATAATATATCCTAAATAATATAGTGATTTGTTTTAAGAGTAGAGCTTTATTTTGAATCTTAACAACCTTCAGACTTTAGATGATTTTCGTTTTTGGGCAAAAAAAAAATTACCAAAAATGGTTTTTGGTTATATTGATGGCGGTGCTGGCGAAGGGCTTGCAATTAAAAGAAACATACAATCATTCAAAGAATTATTGCTTCAACCCAAAACTCTTTTAAATGTAAAAAATAGAAGCCAGTCAAAAAATATAAATAATCAAGAATTCACCTATCCTTTTGGAATAGCACCAATGGGTTTATGTAATGTATCAAATCCTAAAGCAGATATTATGTTGGCTCAAAGTGCAAAAAGACAAAACATACCTTTGTGTGTTTCAACTGCAGCTTCCACTTCTGTTGAGGATATTTATAAAATAGCGTCCAAAAATGTTTGGTTCCAACTTTATATGGGTAGTACCATTGAAAACACTCTTAAATTAGTTAAAAGAGTAGAAAAAACAGGAGTTAAAAATCTAATTATTTCTGTTGATGTACCAGCACCTGGCTATCGTCCAAGAGAGCTTAGGGACGGATTCACAGCACCTTTTACATTTGGATTAAAGCAAATAATAGATTGTGCGCTACATCCTGCTTGGTCTCTTCCCTATCTTTTTTATGGCAAACCTGAATTTGCACATAATTTAGGATTATCAAGTGATGGAAAAAAGTTTTTTGAAAGAAATTCTGGTAGCAGATTAATACCTGATTTAGATTTTTTAAAAAAATTAAGAGATCACTGGCCTGGCAATCTTTATGTAAAAGGTATTACATCTTTAGAGGATGCATATCATTGTGTAAATAGTGGTTGTACGGGCATATACATTTCTAATCATGGAGGTAGACAATTAGAAAGTGTTCCTGCAACACTCGATTTACTTAAAATAATTAGAGGGGAAATGGGAAATAATTGTCAAATATTATTTGATAGTGGTATCAGAACTGGTGAAGACATAGTAAAAGCCTACGCATTGGGAGCAGATTTTGTTTTTTTGGGTAGACCATTTCTTTTTGCTAGTGCTTTAGGAAAGAAAGAATATATAATTCATTTAATAAAATTATTAGGCAAGCAGATAGATTCTACACTTGCTCAATTGGGTAAGACATCTATAGATAGTTTAAACAAAAAAGTAATTTTTGGAAAAGATACTTATACTCTTAAGGATAACTAAATGGTTCGTGGTGGATATTTGTTGGCTAAAGCCTTTCTAGATAAAAATATAAAAAATGTTTTCACTCTTGCTGGTGGGTTTTGTAATCCAGCTCTAGAAGGTTTTAAGGATTGTCAAATACCCGTAATTAATTGTCCTCATGAACAAATAGCGGGTCACTTAGCAGACGGGCATACCCGGATTACTCGCGAACCTTCTGTTTGTCTAGTAGGTCCAGAAGGATTTGCAAATGCAATACCGGCTATGATGGAAGCTTGGGGTGAAAGATCTCCAGTTATCTTTATAACAGGATCTTCTACTTTAAAAAGAAAAGGATCAGGTGGTTTTAAAGAAATTGATGATGTTTCAATGGCAGATCCTATAACGAAGTACAGCTTTTCTGTAACTGATGGAATAAGAATTAAAGAATTTGTTGACAGAGCATATAGAATTGCTGTTTCTGGGTATCCTGGACCTGTGCATTTGAGTATACCCGTTGACGTCATGTTTTCTTCATTTCCTGAGAACGCTGGTGATGATGAAAGACCTTTTGTAAAGCATCTTAATTATAACCCTAAAGTGTGGCCTGAACCATCATCTTTAGAATATATTATAGATATTATTTCAAAATCAAAAAGGCCTATTATTATCGCTGGACATGGAGTTTGGTGGTCAAAATCAGAAAAAGAATTAGCTGAATTTGCTAGAGAATTAAAAATTCCTATCTTTAATGTGCCGTATCATCAAAAAGTCTTAGGTCAAGAAACAAAAGAAATGATGGGGCTGGCAGATATTCATCAATATCAACCATCAAAATGGGCTTTTAATAATTGTGATTGTATAATCATGGTTGGAGCTAGGTTAGATAACCAGATGAATTTTGGTAACCCACCCCTTTTCCCTAAAAGTTTGAACCTTATTTGCATTAATGGATCAGATGAAGAAATTCAATTAAATAGATCTGCAGACTTTCTATTGTTATGTGATCCAGGAGCTTTTTTTAAAGAAACTCTAAAAGTTAAAAGAATTTATAATAATCATTTTGAAAGTAATTGGTTTGAGAAAAACTATGAACTTCGATCTAATTGGGTGAAGGAAACTATTTCTGATTTACAAACAAAAACTTCAACTCCCTCATGGAATAAAGGGGTAATTCACCCACTTCAACTAGCCATAGATGTTATGGAAACAATGAATAATGGAAATCATTTAGTTTTTGATGGTGGTAACACACATTTCTGGTCAGAAATTGCAGCAAACTTAGTTGCTCAAAATGGAAAAAATTTATCCAAAATAATGCACCCAGGTTCATTTAGTTTATTAGGACTTGGAGTATCATTTGCAATTTCTTTAAAAAGAATAAACCCAAATGATACAGTAATATTAATAAGTGGTGATGGAGCATTTCTTTCTGGAGGGTTATCTATTGAAGTTGCTTTTCAAGAAAACCTTCCAATCATTGTTATTATTGATAACAATGGTGGTCTTGATTGTATTTCTCAACAACAAGAAAGAATGTTTAATAGTGGAGCTCATTTTGCTACCGATTTCCGAGATATTCCATTTCATGAAATGTTCATTGGTCTTGGTGGATATGGAGAATTAGTAACAGATAAAAAAGATATCAAATCAGCAATCAAGCGTGCAATTGATAGCAACAAAACTGCTTGCATAAACGTAAAAACAAGAGGTCAAATAAGTCCAATTGTTGCCGCTACATCTGACAAAAGAGATAAATCATCTATAGAGTAATTTATGGCAATATTTAGCACACATATTTTAAATTCAGTAGATGGAACTCATTTTTCAGATATTTTAGTAAAACTTCTTAAAATTAATGGCTTTAATAAAAATGAAATCATTTTTAATGAAAAGACTGATAATGGTGGACGCTTGAAAGTTGAATTCAATTTAAAAAAAGAAGAAAATTGTGAATATGAATTACAAGTTTTTCTTCCAAAAGAATTTTATGATGTTATAAATACAGAAAATTTAAAAAGGAATATAAGTATATCCTTATTTTCAATGAGAGTTTTTTTTCACCAAAATGATGCTGCTTTTCATATACCTTTGATTATTTCTCCATATGGAATGTCATGTTGGATTTCTAGATAAAGGAAAAATAGTTGAGTGCAAATTTACAAATGTCTCGTAGGATTAGGAGAACCCCATATACTTCTTGCGTTGAAAAGTCAGGTATTTCAGGTTTTACAGTTGTAAATCATACACTCCTTCCAAAAGCTTTTCAGCATACTACTATTGAAGATTATTACCATCTAAGAGAAAATGTTCAGATCTGGGATGTAGGTTGTCAAAGGCAAGTCCAAATAAAAGGACGAGATGCTGCTTTTTTAGTTCAAAAAATAATACCTAGAGATTTAAGGTCTGCAGAGATAGGGCAATGCCTATATGTTCCTCTAGTTAATGAGGAAGGAAAAATAATCAATGATCCAATTTTACTAAAAATAAAGGATGATCATTTTTGGCTCTCAATTGCTGATTCTGATATACTTTTGTGGGTTAAAGGTTTGGCTACTGGTTTGGGGTTAGATGTAAAAATAGAAGAACCTGATGTTTCTCCCTTGGCTATTCAAGGCCCATATTCTGAGGATCTAATGGTTGATATCTTTGGTTCGAAAATAAAAGAATTAAATTTTTTTAATTTTAACTACTTTGAATTTGAAAATACAAAACAACTTATTGCTAAATCAGGATACTCAAGTCAGCTTGGATATGAGATATATCTTAATAACTCAAACTTAGGTGAAAAACTA
>JBJLFR010000007.1:0-132460 GCA_045565285.1 Paracoccaceae bacterium | reverse complement strand
TATTATATAAATGAAAAGGTGGTTTTAGATAGCTGTCCGATGTTGGACACTTATTACTGTTCTGCTCTGTGGCAGAACCTACTGATATGTCTTGTGACGTTTCAATAATGTCCGACTGTCGGACTTTTATTTCAATTACTATGAATTGAGTTTTTTAGGTATATGTTTAGGGTTTGATTAATAGGTTAGCTTAGAAATAAATATATAAATTAAGAAATGATTAAAATTGTGACAAATTCGATAAAATTTGATATTTTTTAATCAATATTCAAAGGTTACCTAAGGTTTTTTCTATCTTACCTAACGTTAAAGTCAACCAAGATAATTTTTAATGTTATTAAAAGTGATTATAATTATTTCCTCCATAAATAATTATATTTGCTTAAACAGAAGTCCTAATATAACTCCCTTTCGTATTAGGACTCCTTTCTGATATTTACTCGAAGATTAGAGATGTTTACCTTCCCAATCAAAAATGTGTGAACAGTAGTAATCGCTAATAATAGGCTATGGTTTTTGGGGTGCCTACCCAAGTACATGTCCACCATGTCCAGTATGTCCAGTAGAGGGTTTTTAGAACGAAAACTCAAAATTCTCCCCCTCAAAGTGCCCCTTTTACAAACTTTCCACTTGCACAGGAAAATGAAAGCTAATAAAAAAAGGTACGGATGGGGTGTAGCCAAGTGGTAAGGCAACGGTTTTTGGTATCGTGTACCGCTGGTTCGAATCCAGCCACCCCAGCCATATAAATAAGGTACTTCAGAAGATATTATTTTTTCTTCTTCTTGAAAATTAGCTTTTAGTTGCCCAAAAGTTGCCCAAAGTATACTTTTTATTCTCAATATGACAGTTATGACACTTATGACACCCACCCCTAAGACATATCCTTGAGGCACCCCAAAAAACTATAGCCTGTTATTAGCAAGTACGACTGCTCACACATTCTAGTTTGAAATTTTATATTTAAAAACTTTTGCTTTTTTGTTTCCATTATTTATATTTAAATCATACTTGATTTTTTACTTTAGTAACTGGGGTTTTAAAATGAAATTATTTAAGTTTTGCACATTATTATTTTATGTCTTTTTTACCTATCCTTCTTTTTCAGCTGAAGTATTTGATGAAAAGGTACTTTTCAAAAAAGGAGATTGGGAAGTTGTACTTTTAAGGTATGATGATAGAAGTACAGCATGCATTGCAAAAAATGGTTTAGGTAATAAAGAATTTCAAATTTACGTTAATGCTGAAATTGAAGAATTAGCTATTTTTTATGATGAGTCAGATGTAAATGAAAGCTTAAAAATATTCCAATTTGCAGTTGATGATCTTGCAAGTTGGTATACAGAAAGACCTTATCTAGATTCTGGATGGTTAATAATGGATCTAACCTCTGGATCTGATAAAGCAGTCATTGAATTGATTCAAGAAATTCGAAAAGGTCAAGAGCTTTTCCATTTAGATGATAATGATAAGATAATAAGTAGTTTTTCTTTAAAAGGGTCTGCTTCATCAGTAAATGAATTAGTAAAATGCATTGAAGAACAAGGTTTTTAGAAATTTAGATCATTTTGTTCAGTTGACTTTAAGTATATGATTAACTGAAAACTCTGACTACTACTTCAAAAGGTGGGTTTATTTTTATTAAACATAGAAAGTTTGATACTCTTTAATAAAGGGTAGGATTCATAAAACCCATAGCCTATTGTTAGCAAGTACTACTGCTCACACATTAACAAACTGAAACAACAAAAACAGCGTTAAAAACAATAATTATTAAGTTTATTTAATTTTTTTTTATAAAATTAAATATATGTGTTGGGAAAAAATATGGTGTCTTTTTTTTATATTCTATAAATGATTTTCCATAAAATTTAATGAATCTTTTTTCTTTAAATCTAGGTGCGAAATAGCAATAAAAACTATAAAAAAAAGCTACCAGAAATAGATCTAAAGTCATAGTAGGAGGAGACCATAATACAAAGCAAAAAGAAAGATAAATAGGTTGTCTTATTAATTTGAATAAACCCTTTGTTGGCATAGGAGGGTATATTGGTTTTTTTAAAAAAAACATAGACGTCCAACCTAGTGAACCTGTTTGTACTTTTATTCCAGCCTGAAAAGAAGATAAACTCAAAAGAACCCAGCTAAAAGTAAATAACAAAACATTTAAAATATTTAAAGGATACTCAAGATCATATATTATTATATGACTAGGAGTCCAAAAAATGAATAATAATAATAACTGAATAGATGCTATAGTTACATAAATAGTTGTTTCTAAAATATTACCAAAGTTTCTTGTTGCAAAATATCTAAGAATTTTTCTTCCAAAATTTGAAAGTAAAAAAGAGTGTAAAATAGGGAATTGAATTAATAAAAAAAAATTACAAATTACATTTAATGGATATCCTAGAGTACCCAAAGATACGGTAAAACCGTTAAATAAAACCCAAAACATACATACGCCAGCAAAAGCAAAAGAAGTATGACAAATAAAACCATATGTTAGTGAAATAATTTTTATTTTTAAATTTGAGGAGTTTAAAATTTTCATAAAATAAATTAAAGATGAAAACTAACAATTGTTTATAAAAAAAGGGCTACTTGTAGTAGCCCAAGTATAGGGAGGAAGTATTAATATATAATAATACTCAATATTAATTACATGTGTTCAATATTAATACAACGAAAAAAATGGTGACTTTTTGGCGCACCTAAGTTGCTTTTAGAATTAAGATTTTTTTCTACAAGCATTAGAACAGTATTTTACCTCATGCCATACTTTAGACCATTTTTTTCTCCAGTTGAATGGTCTTTTACATACTATGCAAGTCTTAGACGGAAGTTCAGACTTCTTCATTAGCTCCTCAAAATTTATTATATGCAAATACAAAAAGTAAGATCACTATTATTTGGTGAGCCAGTGATTTTCACTGGCTCGAACGATAGGAGAAGTAAAGCATATTTAACTTAAATCTTCCAACTCTTTATCAACAACTAATTAGCAAATAATAGACCAATTAACTTAAATAATTTAAAAAAACATTTAAAAATCCAAATTTTGGCTTGGTTATTGCAATATCTTGTTAGGTTGGCTCCTTAATAAGCCCGTCCAGATAAGAGTAAATCTGGAACTGTAAACCCTCTTGAGCCAGTTAAACAAGTACCCCTGTTAAGCTGGCTCCACTATAAAATATAATCCAACTAATGAATTTTTTTAATTTTAAATAAAACTCCAAGTATTATTGAGATGATAGCTGCTGCAAAACTTAACAAAGCTCCCATTTTAGCAGCATCTTGAACAGCTCCTGGATCAAATGCAACTGAAGCTACAAATAATGAAACTGTAAAACCAATACCAGCTACCATTCCTAAAACAAATATATCAGCATAAGTCATGCCCTCTGGCATTCCAAAATTCAGGGGTTTAGCTGCTATCCATCCAAAAATAAAAATTCCAAATGGTTTACCAATAAAAAGCCCCGCTAAAACTAGCCAAGTGGCATCACCAATTGCAGAAAAAGCTACACCTGCATTCATTAAGCCAAAGAAAAACAAAATGAATTCAACAGGTATTTTTAAACTATGTTCAATATCATTAAGTAAGTCGTGCTCATGCTCTTCTTCTTTTGCAAAAATACCAAAGTCAGATTCTGCATGAGGTATTACAGGAACCATAAATAACAAGCCCAATGCAGGGTGAATTCCAGACTCTTGGAAACAAAGCCATGTAATAACTCCCCCAAGTGCGTAAGGCCAAAATGAAAATCTATTTCTAATTTTTGTTGAAATAGGGTTTTTTGGATCATCGCCATCAAGTCTTCTAGGTAACCAATTTGCCAGAATATATACTAAGAACGCAGCAATTCCTGCATAAACAATAAAAATTGGTTGTAGTTCACCAGATGGATAGAATATTGCTAAAATTATTAATCCAGCAGCATCGTCAGCAATCGCTAAAAGCAAAAGAAACCGCACAGCAGGATGCCCTGCACCAAAAATAATTCTACCAATAAGATAGGAAAAAGCAATGTCCGTAGCAGTTGGTATAGCCCAGCCATTTGCTACAGCAGTATAGGTGTCTGAGCCCATAAAATAAGCTAAACCTAAATAAACAGCAATTGGGCCAAACATTCCACCAGAAGTAGCTACTAATGGAGTAAGTGCCTTTTTTCCCCTTAGTGGCCCAGATTTAAGAGCAACAGCTTCCCACACCTCTTTACCTGCTACGGCAAAAAAGAAGGCCATAAGTAGATCATTAACTAAATAATGTAGCGTAAGTGTACGATGAAAGTGGCCTTCGTTATCGTAATGACCATGCCCTATAAAACCACCATCCCATATTGGAAACTCAACAAAATGATGATAGCTATCATAATTTATATTAGCCCAAAATAGAGCAATTAATGCACCAATAATTAATAATAGTGAATATTCTGTGAGAAAATTGAAAGCTTTTTTCATGTAATTACCTTAGAATTATTTTATTTTTAATAAAACTTTATTTTTATAAACACAAGTTAATTTCTAACTTTTATTTAAAAATTAATAGAACATTTTAAGTATAATATAAAAAATTTTTGAATTTAGTAACCCTTATTTAAGTCAACTACTCCATTAGGCAATTTACCTTCTATTAAATCTTTAATGTTATTAGCTAAAACTCTAGATGAACTTTTAATAGGAGTATCCGCAGCTATGTGTGGTGTAACAGTAACATTTGGTAGAATCCAGTAAGGATGTTGTTTCGGCAATGGCTCTTGTTGAAAAACATCCAATGTTGCACTTGAAATATGCCCAGATCTCAATTTTTTTATAAGTGCAGCATCTTCAATTATTTCTCCCCTACCTGCATTTATAATTTGGGAGTTTCTTGGTAAAAATGAAAAATTATAATCATTCATTAAAAATCTTGTATATTTGGTAAGTGGCAATAATATAATTAAAATTTCAGATTTTTTAAGAACCTCTTTTAAACCGCTGGATCCATATAAACATTCTATATTTTTGATTTTTTTTATAGTTCTACTCCAACCAAAAATCTTGAATCCAATTTTATTAAGAAATAATGCAACAGGTTTTCCAAGCTCACCCAAACCTAAAATACCAACTGATCTATCTTTAGCTATTGGAGGTTTGATTTTATGCCGCCAAATACCATCTTGACCAAGAATATGTCTATCAAGTCCCAAATGTAATCTTAAAGTGTGAGCTAAACACCACTCAATCATACTACTAGTTAGTCCGTCTTTATCTATCATTTTAATCAAAGGATGTTTTAAGGTTTCATTTCCAATAAAATCTTCAATCCCAGCATATAAACTCAATACTGCTTTTAAATTTTTGTACTTAGAAAAATCTCTTTTTAATTTTTCTCCATTTTTAGTTACTGGTGAGTAAATTATAAATTTAACATCCTCATTAGAATTATAGTAGCTAGTAGATAATTCAAAATTTTTAATACCTTTTTTTACCAATTCTTGTGTAAGAGTTTCTTGATAAAGTGGTAATAAATCCGACATAAAAAGAATTTTCATTTTAATCCTTTTTTAATAATCGATGAACATGAGCACTTTGAATCAAACCAAAAGTTCCTAATACTACCAGCATTGCTGAACCACCATATGAAATTAAAGGAAGTGGAACTCCAGTAACTGGAGCCATACCAGTAACAGCAGCTATATTTACAAAAAAATATGAGAAAAAAATTGTCGAAAGACCAATAGTCATTAAACTACCAAATCTATTATTATTATTAAATGCTGAAAATAAACAAAAGATTAAAATTGTTGAATAAATCAAAAGTAACCCCACACCTCCAAAAAACCCAAATTCTTCTGCTATAGTAGTAAAAATAAAATCAGTATGTTTGTAAGGCAAAAAATCTAACTGACTTTGACTACCTTGCATAAATCCTTTACCTTCTAAACCACCAGATCCCAATGCTATTTTTGACTGAGTAATTTGATAACCAACTCCAAGAGGGTCTTTCCCTGGATTTAAAAAGGTATCAATCCGATTGAACTGATAATCGGTAACTAATTGCCACGAAGTCTCTCTACTATAAAATATTAGAACCAAAATTGCTGGGATTAAAAAAACTACTATTAAGAAATAAAAGTAGTGAACTCCTGCTGCAAACATCATGGTTATTCCAGTCATGGCAATTATTGTGCCTGTACCTAAATCTGGTTGTGGAATAATTAGTGCTGTAGGTAAAGCAATTATTATCAAGGGAATAATTACCCAAAAAAATTTAGATGTATTTGTGGGTTTTAGCCAATCATAATAAATTGAAAGAAACATTATCAAACCAACCTTCATTATTTCTGAGGGTTGAAATCTGAATGATCCTAATTCTAACCACCTTTTTGCCCCTCCACCATAATCTCCAAAAAAAAGTACCAAAAGAAGTAATATGATCCCAAAAAGATATACAAAAGGAGAACAAACACGCCAAAAATCTATACTTATAAATCCCATGATAAACATTATTAAAAAACCAATTAAAAATTTTTCGAATTGAGGTTTACTCCATTTATTGTAATCACCATCAGCAACAGAGTATAACATAAGAAAACCAAAACATCCTATTACAAGAGTGAGAAAGATAATTGGCCAGTGTAAGTAAAAAACTTTTGCTAAACCCTTAGGTAATTCTTTATAATTTTGAGTATAACTTACTACTATGATAATAATCCTTTATTATATTGAAAACATTTCCCTTTTAATATTATTTATTATTAATTCCATATTACCTCTTTCTTCAACCGGATATTCTTGTAAAGAAGGAATAGCACCGTTTGAAGCATAAAGAAGAATATCCCTAGCAATTGGTGCGGCAACTTTTGCTCCACCTCCACCATGTTCTACAACCACACTGACAGCAAACTTAGGTTTTATAAAAGGTGCAAATCCTGTAAATAATGCATGATCCCTTTGATTTCTAGGAAGGTTTTCATTTTTAATTATACCTTTACTCCTTTCATCTTCTGAGATTTGTCTAATTTGAGATGTTCCCGTTTTTCCTGCAAATATTTTATTCTCATTTATTACCCTCGATTTAAAGGCTGTACCTTCTTTATTATTTACTACACCAAACATTGCTTGTCGAATAACATCTAGAGTACTTTTCTTAATATCCAATGGTTTTGGTTTTTCATATCTAGAAGGTCTTCCATCAATAGCTTTTATTACATAAGGTTTAATTTCTAAGCCAGTTGCGATTCTAGCTGTCATAATTGCAATTTGAATTGGAGTAGATAAAATAAACCCTTGTCCAATGCCAGAGTTAAGAGTATCACCTGTAACCCATTGTTCATTTTTGTTAATTTTTTTCCATTTTTTTGAAGGGATTAAACCCTTAGAAATTCCTGAAAGCGGCAAGTTTGGTGCTGTTCCTATCCCGAATATGCTTGCTATTTTTTTAATCCTATCAATGCCTATTCTCTCCGCTAAATGATAAAAATAAACATCACAAGATTCTTCTATTCCTTTTAATAAATTAGTACTTCCATGACCAGAATATTTCCAACAGTGAAATTTTCTTTCTCCCAATTCATAAAAACCGTTGCATTCAAATAATTCTTCTGGAGTAATCAGATTTTCTTCTAATGCAGCTATAGCTACAATCATTTTGAAAGTTGACCCTGGTGGATAATTTCCAGAAATAGCTTTATTAGCTAAGGGTTGGTTTTTACTTTTAAGTAAATTATTCCAATCTTTTTGTGACATTCCTTCAACAAATTGATTAGGGTTATAACTTGGATTTGAAGCCATACAAATTATTCCACCATTTGATAAGTCAACAATCACGGCAGAAGCGCTATATTCTTTTATTCTAAACATAGTAAAACTTTGTAAGTTTGAATCTATAGTTAAATGGATGTCCTTTCCTGACGAACTTGGTTCTTCACCAAGTTGCCTAATAATTTTCCCAGATGCATTTACTTCATATTTTCCCAGTCCTACTTGTCCTCTAAGATATTTATCTAGTCCTTTTTCAATACCTACTTTACCAATTTTAAAATCTTGTATTTGCAAAATAGGATCTTCATTTGAAAATTCCTCCAGATCTTTAGAAGATATTGCACCAACATATCCTAAAAGGTGAGCTAACAACTCTTTATGAGTATAAAACCTTTTTAAATCAACTTCGGGAATTATTCCAGGTAATGAAGGTAGGTTAACTAAAACCTTCTTAAATTCGTTCCAACTTAAATTTTCAACAATAATAATTGAAGAATTATATCGCTTATTCTCTAATTTATTAATGATTTCAATTTTTCTTTCATCCCTAATTCTAATCAACTGCGAAAAATCATCCATAACTTTTGATAAATCAGTTTTTTTATCTCTAAAAATTCTTATACGATAATTTTCTTTATTCTTTGCTAAAATAATTCCTTTCTTATCAAAAATAACACCTCGAAGAGGTGGTAAAATTTCTACATTAATTCTATTTTCTTCTGCCAGAAGTCTGTATTTTTCAGCTTCATTTAATTGAATTTGACGAATTTGCCTTATTAAAAATCCAACAAGTATTAATTGGCTAGCACCAATCAAAATAGATCTTCGACCATACTTTTTATCTAAAATACTTTTTTTGAAAGAGTTTATTTCCATTAGTAGAGCTTTTAATTTGATTTCTTTACATCTTTAAATAAAAGATTTTCTAACAAATAATAAATTAATGGAAAAGATAAAATAGAAAAAATAAACCGATAAATCCATATATTAAAATCTAATTGTTTTGTGAGTCCAATTAGAGATGTCAAGAAAATACAAGTATCTATAGTTAGTAAAAAAAAAATGAAATAAATCACTTTTAAGAAATAACTATCAAGTGATATCTTGGTCAGCATATATTTTATTGATAAAGCACCAGTCAAAATTAAAATTGGCCATAGCCCTAAAGGCCTATACCATAAAATATCAGCAAACAAAGACAAAAATATTAAAATACTTAGAGATACTTTTTTAGGATCTAATATAAGCCAAGAAAACATAAGGCATAACAGAAAATCAGGTTTTTCAATAATCATTGGTTGGTTAGAGATAGGAGAAATTGGAAAAATAATTAAGATAATTCCAATAAAAGAAATAGCTGTATTCTTATATTTAAAGGTATTCATAAAAATGATTGATAATTATATCTATAAAATATGCATGATTTAAATATTTATTATTTCGTGTCTAACATTTTTTTAATTAGTTTTCTTTAATATAATTTTACCAACTTCAGATGGTATTTTTTGTTTTTTATTTATCAATATTCTTAAATAATCAAGTTTATTAATATTTGCAGATAATTTGGCTCTTATCTTTTTATCTGAAGATACAACTACTTTACCAATCAAAATACCTGGAGGGAATACACCACCAGTGCCGCTTGTATAAATGCGAAATCCAGGTTGTATTTTTTCTACTCCTCTAATAAAATCTACTAGGGGAGCTGAAGAATTATCCCCTCTTATTATTGCTTCTTGATTATTAGGTTCAATTATAATTGGTACATAAGATTTATTATCAGATAGGAGAATAATTCTTGATATCTGGTTTTCAACACCTGAAATTCTTCCTACTAAGCCAAGCCCATCTACAACTGCTGATCCGTCAACTATACCATCTTCAATACCTACATTTATTAATACTGATGAACTATAGGGACTACCACTATCCGCAATTACTTCTCCAGAAACCCAATTTAATATTGGATTAACTTTTAAATTATTAAGAGCTCTAAGTTTAGCATTTTTTTGTTCCAATTGTATTGCAGCTTCCCTCCATTTTCTCATATCTTGCAATTCTTTTTTTAAATTTTGATTTTGTTCATAAACGTTCGTTAATGAAGAAATATCTAACACAGTTCTACCAATGACTTTGACAGATGATGTAAAAAATTCCACATTTGGAACAATTTGGTTTAATAATGAAAGCCGAAATCTTTCTACTCGATGATTATCAATCCTCCACAAAAAAAATAAAAATAGAAAAAAAATAAATGCTCCAAATAAAACAATATATCTAAATATCACCCAATAGTCTCTTTGACTCTTTAAAGACATTATTATTTATTTGTTTAATTAATATTATTAAGTTTAGAATATTGACTATGTACCATAATCAATCACATGAGCTAATTGTCTTTCAAACTCTAGAGATTTTCCTGTTCCTAATGCAACACAATTCATTGAATCGTCAGCAACAGAAATTGCCAAGCCAGTCTGTTCTCTAAGTGCCAAATCCAAATCTCCTAGAAGTGCACCTCCACCTGTCAGCATTACGCCCCTATCAACTATATCGGCTGCAAGATCAGGCGGGGTACTTTCTAATGCAGTCATAACTGCTTCACAGATCTGCTGAACTGTTTCAGCTAAAGCTTCAGTTACTTGAGCTTGTGTAATTTGTGTTTCTTTTGGTACCCCATTCAATAAATCTCTTCCTCTTATTTCAGAATGAGCTCCTCTACCATCTTTAGGCATCAATGCAGTACCAATAGTTGTTTTTATTCTTTCAGCTGTAGCTTCACCAATTAATAAATTTTGTTGTCTTCTTAAATAAGATATAATTGCTGTATCCATTCTATCTCCACCAACCCTAACAGACCTGGCGTATACAATATCTGCAAGTGATAAAACAGCCACTTCTGTAGTACCTCCTCCAATATCCACAACCATTGATCCAGTTGGATCAGTTATTGGCATACCTGCTCCTATTGCAGCCGCAATAGGTTCTGCAATTAAACCTGCCTTTCTTGCTCCAGCCGAAAGAACAGATTCTCTAATTGCTCTTTTTTCAACTGGGGTTGCTCCATGCGGAACACAAACAACAATTTTTGGTTTTGCAAAGCTGCCTCGCCTATGAACTTTTCTTATGAAATGTTTTATCATTTCTTCCGCAACATCAAAATCTGCAATTACTCCATCTCTCATAGGTCTGATTGCTTCAATAGAACCTGGTGTCCTGCCAAGCATAAGTTTGGCGTCTTCACCAACAGCTAATACTGTTTTTTTTCCATCTCTAATATGATAAGCGACGACTGAGGGTTCATTCAAGATTATACCTCTACCTTTTACATAAACTAGTGTATTGGCTGTTCCTAAATCTATAGCCATATCAGCAGAAAAAAAGCTACTTAAAAAATTAATCATATAAAATTACCTATCACCAAATCTATTTACTATTATCATTTTTTTACTTTATTATTAATACATAAATTAATTAATATTTGGTCTATATATTTTTTAATTGGCTATGGATTTTGGGGCTTTTTTTTGTCTTCTTAAGACTAGCTTATTTAAAGAATTAATATAGGCTTTTGCACTGGCTACAACTGTATCAGTATCAGAAGACTGGCCAGTAACAATTTTCCCTGACTCTTCCAATCGAACAGAAACAGTAGCTTGAGCGTCTGTTCCTTCTGTTACAGCATGTATCTGAAAATGTTGAAGCCTTGCCGAATGAGGAAATACTTTTTTTATAGAATTAAAGACAGCATCAACCGGACCATCACCAATTGACTCAACTTTATATTCACTATTATCCATAATAATGGTGGCTTTTGCAGTTTGAGGTGAGTTAGTCCCACATTTCACATCCAAATTAACTAGCTTTAAAAAATCATTCTGCTCCCCCATTGATGTATCAGAAAGTAAAGCTAATAAATCATCATCATAAATTTCTTTTTTCTTATCAGCTAAAGATTTAAATCTATAAAATAAATCCTGCAGCTGATTATCACCAAGATTATACCCTAAGTCATTAATTTTTTTCCTCAAAGCTGCTCTTCCAGAGTGTTTACCAAGAACAAGATTTGTTTCAGTTAATCCTATATCTTCTGGTTTCATTATTTCAAAAGTACCTGCATGTTTTAGCATTCCATCTTGATGTATACCAGACTCATGTGCAAAAGCATTTTTTCCAACAACAGCTTTATTAAATTGAACAGGAAATCCTGAAACTTTTGAAACTAGCCGACTTGCTTGAATTAATTTATTTGTGACCATATTAGTTTCATAAGGTAATATATCCTTCCTAACTTTTAATGCCATAACAATTTCTTCTAATGCTGTATTTCCTGCTCTTTCTCCTAATCCATTGATAGTACACTCAACCTGCCTTGCTCCTGCCTCGACTGCAGCCAAAGAATTTGCTGTAGCCATTCCTAAATCATTATGACAATGTGTTGAAACTATAATATCCTTTAACTCTGGAATTTTGAGAAAAAGATTTGTTATAATATTAGCACTCTCTTTTGGTGCTGTGTAACCAACGGTATCAGGGATATTAATGGTTGAAGCTCCAGCTTGAAGAGCAATTTTGACTACTTGAACTAGAAATTCACTTTCTGTTCTTGTGGCATCCATAGGAGACCACTGCACATCTTCACAAAAAGATTTAGCATATGAAACAGTCTCAAAAACTTTATCTAAAACCTGATCTTTTGATAATTTTACTTGAAATTCTCTATGTAAGGGAGATGTACCTATAAACGTATGTATCCTTGGGTTTTTTGAGTTCTCTACTGCTCTCCAACACCTTTCAATGTCAAGTTTACTTGCCCTAGCCAAACCACATACTTTGGCAGAGTGAATAATTTTTCCTATTCTTGAAACTGCTTCAAAATCACCCTCTGATGCTATAGGAAATCCAGCTTCAATAATATCAACTCCCATTTCATCAAGAAGAGTAGCTATTTCAATTTTTTGAGCCAAGGACATTGTAGCTCCAGGACTTTGCTCACCATCTCTGAGAGTAGTATCAAAAATTAAAACTTTATCTTTTTGTTTTGTAGACATAAAATACTCCCACCATAGAATATCATGTAATTAACAGATAATACACTAAATAAGCAAATTATTAAAGTTTAAATAAAAGTAAAAAAATCAAAATAAATTAAAGAACCAAAAGAGTTAATCTGATATTCTATTATTATTTTTCCATTGACCTTCATAGGTCAAACCACTTTTATTATAAGTTATTTTTCCTGCACCTTCTCTTTTACCATCTTTAAAAAAACCCTCATATCGATCTCCATTTGGGTATATGGCAACTCCTTCACCATTTATTTGGCCATTATTGAAATTGCCTTCAAAAATAGACCCATCAGACATCTTTATTTTTCCAAAACCATGTCTTTTCCCTATTTTAAAATAACCATCATAAATAGATCCATCTGAATATTCAGCAATACCTTTGCCATCAAATAAACCATTCAACCATAAACCGTCATAAGTATAACCATCTCCAAAGGTCATTTTACCTTTACCATGATTTTTACCATTTTTAAAATTTCCAATATATATCTGATCATTTGAATATTTAGCCGTACCATAACCATCAATTTTTCCATCAAGCCACTGTCCGGAGTAGTTACTTCCATCTCCGTAATTTATTGTACCTGTTCCATTTGGTACCCCTTTGATTAATTCTCCATTATAAACTGATAAATCAGGGTAAGTAATTTTCCCTTTTCCTTGAATTTGGCCATTAATCCAATTACCTTCAGCTATGTATCCATCATTTGATTTATATACTCCATATCCGTTAAAAGAATTGTTTTCAAAATTTCCTTCATATATAGAACCTGATGCAAATTTTTTAATTCCTTGACCTTCGATATTGTTATTTAGTAATTCACCTATATAGCCATCACCATTAGCGTAAATTATAGACCCATTGCCTGTAATAGTTCCATTGTTGAAATTACCTTTTAAAATTGTACCATTCAATAAAGTAAGTGTTCCTTCACCTTGTCGTACTCCATCAATTACTTTTCCCTCATATTTACCACCACCTTCGTAATGAATGGTTGCTATTCCAGATTTTTTGCCCGTTTTCCAATCACCATCATAAATGTAACCACCCTTATTTGTTTGCACACCTTTGCCATTAAGCTCTCCATTAATAAAATCTCCTTCAAGAGAGATACCGTTTACATATTTCAAAATTCCTTTGCCATCAAAATTGCCTTGCAACCAATTTCCTTTATAAAAAGTACCATCAGGAAAAATTAATTTGCCTTGACCTTCATGTTGCCCATCTATGAAATTTCCTTCATAAAATGAACCATCAGGATATTTTGCTTTACCAAAACCTTCAATTTTTCCCTCTTTCCATTCCCCTTCATAATAGTATCCATTTGGTAAGGAGTATTTACCTTTCCCATGTTGTTTACCATTTAGAAATTCACCATCATAAATTCCACCTGTTTCATATTGTTTTATTTGAGTTTTTTCGTCTGAAAAGGATATCTTCACCATTATACAGAAAACAAATAATACATTTATTAAAAAAATATTAAAAATCAGTCTAAACAAATCTTACCTACCACTTAAATTTATTTACATGTTGAATAATTAAAAAAAAAATGAAAAATTAAAAGTCATTAATTAGTTTAATTGTAATATATTGATTAAGTATATTTATTTCATAAGTAATATAAAGATCAACCCAAATTATTTTAGTCAAAAATTTATTTTATTTTTTCTTTGTATTATAAACTTTAATAATTTTATTAGATAAAATTTTCAGATGAATAAAAATTTAAAAATTATGCTGGCTCAATTGAATCCTACAGTGGGAGCCTTAGAAAAAAATTCTAAAATAATATTGGAAACTTATAAAAAGGCAGCAGAGCAGAAAGTAGATATTTTAACCTTTCCTGAAATGTTTCTTTCAGGATATCAACTACAAGATTTAGTCCTGAAGAAAGCATTTCAAAAAGACATAAATAATTTTATAAATTTTTTAGTTAAAAAATGCAGAAACTCTACTCGCTTATTATTAGGTGCTCCAATAGTAGAGGAAGAAAAACTGTTTAATGCATACTTACTTATTAATAAGGGTGAAATGAAAGTTATTTCAAAAAAGTTTCACCTACCTAATAATTCGTTATTTGATGAGCATAGATATTTTGAACAATCTCACTATAAAGATTTAATTGAAGTAAAAGGAATAAAAATAGGTTTTCCTATATGCGAAGATATATGGTATGGTGACATATCAAATGCACTTAAAAAAAGAGGTGCAGATCTTTTAATTTCTCCCAATGGATCTCCCTATGAGAGGCACAAACTAAGAAAAAGACAAACCGAAGTTTTTAAAAGATGCAAAGAAAATAATATTCCTATTATCTATTTAAATTTAGTAGGAGGCCAGGACGATCAAGTATTTGATGGGGGTTCTTTTGCTATGGACAATAATGGTAACATAAAAACTCAATTGCCTCAATTTAAGCAGACGACTGTTATTTTAGAATTTGAAAAAAAAGAACCCTTTTTTAAGAGTTCAAAAAATATGATTTCAGAGATAAAAAACGATTTATCCCAAGATTACAGAGCAATTTCTGAAGGAACAAAAGACTATATTTTAAAATCTGGTTTTAATAATGTATTAATAGGATTGTCTGGTGGAATTGATAGCGCATTAGTTGCTGCTATTGCAGTAGACATATTAGGACATGAAAATGTATATTGTATAAAATTACCATCACAATATACTAGTAAATTGTCTTTGATTGATGCTGATCAATTATTAAAAAATTTGAATTGTGAAGCTAAAACTATTTCTATTTCAAAAATTTATGACTTAATTAAAGAAACTTTGTTTCCAACTATTCTTGGTAAAAAAGAGAATGAAACTGAAGAAAATATACAATCTAGAATTAGAGGGTTATTGTTAATGGCTTTGTCGAATGATTCTGGTAGTCTGTTACTTACAACCGGTAATAAATCAGAAATAGCTGTAGGATATTCAACTATTTATGGTGATATGTGCGGTGGGTATAATCCTATAAAAGATCTTTATAAAACAAGATTATATGAAATTTGTAAGTGGAGAAATTCTTCTTATGAATCTTGGATGAAAGGTCCTAAGGGATCAATAATACCTAAAAGTATATTAGAAAAACAACCAACAGCTGAACTTCGTCCTAATCAAGCAGATCAAGATAGTTTACCTCCCTATGAAATATTAGATTCAATCCTTGAATGCCTAATAGAACATGATATGTCAATATCAGAAATTGTAAAAAAAGGTCATGAATATAATATGGTAAAAAAAATTGAAAAATTAGTCTTTCAATCAGAATATAAAAGATTTCAATCTGCTCCAGGGGTACATATTACTGAAAACTCATTCCAATTAAGCCGGCGCTATCCAATAGTACAAAATTGGCGAGATAATCTATGACTTTTTTAACCAGGTTTGCTCCCTCTCCTACAGGATATTTACATGTTGGTAATATTAGAACTGCACTTTTTAATTTTCTGCTATCAAAAAAAAATGAAGGAAAATTTTTACTCAGAATCGACGATACAGATTTAGAAAGATCTAAACAAGTTTACGAGGATGAAATTAAAAGAGATCTAGAGTGGCTTGGAATTGAGTGGGATTTTTGTGAACGACAGTCTAGTAGGTTTGACCGTTATCAAGAAGTTTTTGAAAATTTAAAGTCTGAAAATAAAATTTATCCCTGTTTTGAAACGAAAAGTGAACTCGATTTAAAAAGAAAAAAACAACTTAACATGGGAAAACCTCCTATTTATGATAGAGCAGCTTTGAAACTTTCTAGCGAGGATCATAATAAATTTGAAAAAGAAGGGTTAAAAGCTCACTGGCGATTTTTATTAGATAAAAAAAAGATTCACTGGAATGATACCATTATCGGTGAAGTCTCTATTGATCTTGCATCACTTTCTGATCCTGTATTTGTTAAAGAAGATGGTCAATTTCTTTATACTTTAGCTTCAGTATGTGATGATATCGACTTCGGTATTACACATGTGATAAGGGGGTCTGATCATATTACTAATACAGCTACACAAATACAACTTATACAAAATCTTGGAGGAAATGTTCCATTTTATAGTCACCACTCATTATTAATAGATTCATCAGGAGATAACTTATCAAAAAGACTTGGTGCCTTTTCTATTCGTGATTTCAGAAATTCTGGAGTTGAACCAATGGCATTAAATAATTTAATTTCTACCTTAGGATCTTCAAACTCACCTAAACTATTACATTCTCTTGATGAAGTTTTTGAATTTTTTGATATTTCCTCATTTGGTTCTGCATCAACTAAATTTGACTTAAATCTATTAAATTCAATGTCTGCAAAAATTTTAAGATCAACACCTTTTAATCTTATTAAAAAAGAATTGATTAAAATCGGTATACCTAATAACGACCTTATGGATTTTTGGGAAGCAGTCAGGGGAAATTTAAATACTCGTGATGAAATATCAAAAGTATGGGATTTATGTAATAATGGTATTGCTCCTGTCATAGATAAAGAAGATTTAGATTTTGTTAAAATAGCACTACAAGAATTGCCTGAAGCTCCATATAATAAAGATAGCTGGGAAATATGGACTACTCAAATTTCTAATAAGACTGGTAGAAAAGGAAAGAATCTGTTTTTGCCTTTGAGAAAAGCTTTAACAGGTAAAAGTGTTGGGCCTGATATGGGAAAATTACTACCTTTTTTAAGTAAAATTCCAAAAATCTAATAAGAGAAATAATAAAATTTTAAACTAAAAATTTTCTATATTTTGTTCTTTTTGGATTTACTGCTTCCTCTCCTAATCTCCTTTTTTTATCTTTCACATAATCATCAAAATCTCCTTCAAACCATTCTACATGGCTATCACCTTCAAATGCTAAGATATGAGTACAAATTCTATTCAAAAAGAACCTATCATGACTAATAACCATAGCACTTCCAGCAAATTCAGAAATTGCATATTCTAGCGCACTTAGAGTTTCTACATCTAGATCATTTGTTGGTTCGTCCAACATTAAAACATTACCACCAGACTTTAACATTTTTGCAATGTGAACCCTATTTCTTTCTCCTCCTGATAATTTACTCATAGGTTTCTGTTGATCTATTCCTTTAAAATTAAAAGAACTACAATATGCTCTTGAATTAACTTCTAATTTGCCCAGTTGAACAATTTCTTGACCTCCTGAAACCTCCTCCCACACTGTATTAGTATTATTCAAATCATCTCTACTTTGATCAACATAAGAAAGTTTTACAGTATCACCCAAAATTATTTCCCCTACTGAAGGTTTTTCTATACCGATGATTAATTTAAAAAGTGTACTTTTACCAACTCCATTTGGGCCAATTATTCCGACAATACCACCAGCTGGCAAAATGAAAGATAAATTTTCAAATAAAATTTTATTTTCAAAATTCATGCCTAAGTTTTTGACTTCAATTACTTTAGAACCTAATCTTTCCCCATTTGGAATAATGATCTGTGCATTAGTTTGCTCAATCTTTTCAGAAGAACTTACAAGTTCATCATATGATTTAATTCTTGCTTTCTGTTTAGCTTGACGTGCTTTTGCACCTTGTCTTATCCACTCTAATTCTTTTTGTAATACTTTTTGTTTCTTTTTATCTACTTTCCCTTCAAGTTCTAATCTCTGGGCTTTTTGTTCTAACCATGAAGAATAATTGCCCTCATATGGAAGACCTTTCCCTTTGTCCAATTCAAGAATCCAGCTAGTAATTTTATCAAGAAAATACCTGTCATGTGTTACAATCAAACATGTACCTTTATAATTAATCAAAAACCTTTGTAACCAATCAACCGTCTCTGCATCCAAATGATTTGTTGGTTCATCTAATAATAACAACTCTGGTGATTTAAGTAAAAGCTGACATAAAGCAACCCTCCTTTTTTCACCACCAGAAAGTTCATTCACCCTTAAATCATCATTTGGACATCTCAATGCATCCATAGCTACAGTTATTTGGTTATCTAATTCCCAAAGGTTTTGAGATTCAATTTGATCTTGGAGTTTAGTCATCTCCTCCATTATATCTTCAGAATAATTTTCAGCTAATTTTTCTGCTATTTTGTTAAACTCATCTATCAATGCCTTTTTATCTGCAACAGCATTTAAAACATTTTCTCTAACACTTAGATCAGTATTTAAAATTGGTTCTTGAGGTAAATATCCAACATTAACATTTTCTGCAGCCCAAGCCTCTCCAGTATAATCTTTATCTAGTCCAGCCATTATTTTCATAAGACTGCTTTTCCCAGCTCCATTAACCCCAACTACACCAATTTTTACACCAGGTAAAAAGGAAAGATGTATATTTTCGAAACACTTTTTACCACCTGGAAAAGATTTCGTTAATTCTTGCATATGATAAATGTATTTAACTGATGACATGATTTTAACCTTTTATAAATTCAATAATTAATCTTTTTTTATTAAAAAAAAAAATCGTTTATAGCAATAAGGAGTTTTTTAACTTTATTATCATAAAAATCCTATATATAATTAATTATCATCTTTTAACATAGGAGTTTAAAGTGCAAGGTCATCCTTTAGGAGTACCAGGTTTAACTATTGGGTTATTAGGTGGTTCCTTTGATCCTCCACACGAAGGTCATGTACACATCACAAAAATAGCAATAAAAATTTTTAATTTGTCAAGATTATGGTGGTTAGTAAGTCCAGGAAACCCAATTAAGGAAACGGTACCTTCAGATATTAATAAAAGATTTCTAGCATCAAAAAAAATTATGAAACATCCTTTAGTTAGTATTACAGATATAGAAAAAAAATTACAAACTAAATTCACATTTCAAACACTTATCAAAATAAAAAAGTTATATCCTGGTACAAGATTTGTATGGATAATGGGAGCTGATAATCTCGTGAATTTCCATCATTGGGAAAATTGGGATTGGATTATGAAAAATGTCCCAATAGGTGTTTTAGCCAGACCAAAAGAACAGATCAAAGCTGGTTTATCAACAGCTGCAACTAAGTTTAAAAAATATCGAATTCCAAAAGAAAAATCCCTTCTTCTACCATATCTCTCTCCCCCTGTCTGGACATTGGTTACTGGTCCTATGAGGAAAATTTCGTCTTCAAAATTAAGGGAAATCAACTTTGTAAATAATTAATTTAATGATTATATCCTATTCAATTAACATATGTCTTGCCCTTGCACCTCTTTCAATAGCTGCACCATGTAACCTGTCAATATTAAGTTCATGTCTTATTTCCTCTAAAAAACGTAATTGTACTTCTGGAAGTTTACCATCAGAAGCTGCAACATCGCACGCTAAAGCATATGCTGTTTCATATAATTTTTCAGGCAATGCTTCTTTAATTAGGCCGAATAATGCATCTAAACCATCTTCTTCTTCAAAAAGATCAAAAACAGTTTCGGCAATGACTTTAATTTTAGAAGGATCATAATTTTTGAATATTGGCAAGTGATCAACTATTCTACTTATAGATATTAACTCTCTATTTGAAATATTTTCATCAGATGCACCACCTGCCACCATAATTGCAACTAGAGCATCTTGTGCATTTATTAACCCATTGGTATTCAAATTTTTTATCATTACAATATATTATTACATATTTTTTTTAATTTGACGACCTTATAAATGATATATAATAAATTCAAATAATAAAGTAGTGTAAAAAAATTTTAATTAAAGTTGTTAAATGAAATTTGATAATAATATCTTGAGTCAAACCAATTCTTGGCCTTTTTTTGAAGCAAAAAGGGTTTTAAAGCGTTTATCACAAGATAAAAACAATAAAACTACTGTTACTTTTCAAACTGGTTATGGTCCATCTGGTCTACCTCATATTGGAACATTTGGAGAAGTTGTTAGAACTAACATGGTTAGAAAAGCTTTCTCTTTTTTGAGTGAAATCCAAACTAGACTTATCTGTTTTTCTGATGATTTAGATGGTTTAAGAAAAATACCTACAAATGTACCTTCGCCAAAAAAATTAGAAGATGATTTAGATCTTCCACTAACTAAAGTAAGAGATCCCTTCGGAAGGTTTAATAGCTTTGCAGACCACAACAATTCTAAATTAAAGGAGTTTCTTGATAATTATAATCTAGATTATAGTTTCGAGTCTGCAACAAAAAATTATAAAGATGGGTTATTTGATAACGCCTTAATCAAGATATTAGAAAATTATGAAAAAATAATGGAAGTTATCTTACCTTCATTGAGAGATGAAAGAAAAAAAACCTACTCTCCCTTTCTACCAATTAGCCCAATAAGTGGTAAAGTTTTACAAGTTGCAATTGAAAAAATCGATAAAAGCAAAGGAAATATCACATATATTGAACCTTGCGGGGAAAAAATTGAATTATCAGTTAAATCAGGAAATGTAAAATTACAGTGGAAACCTGATTGGGCCATGAGATGGTTTGCTTTAGATGTCGATTATGAAATGTTTGGGAAAGACCTTATTCCTTCTGCAGAATTAGCCTCTAAAATATGCAGAATAATAGGAGGAAAACCTCCTGAATTATTAAATTATGAACTTTTCTTAGATGAACATGGACAGAAAATATCAAAATCCAAAGGTAATGGATTATCAATAGAGGATTGGCTAAGATATGCAGATCAAGATTCTTTAAGTTTTTTCATGTTTCAAAAACCCAAAACTGCAAAAAGACTATATTTTGATATCATTCCCAAAATGGTTGATGATTATCACCAAAACCTAAATAAATTTATTGAACAAAAACAAGAAGATAAGATAAATAA
The DNA here is from genome assembly GCA_045565285.1 of Paracoccaceae bacterium. Classification (GTDB taxonomy): domain Bacteria; phylum Pseudomonadota; class Alphaproteobacteria; order Rhodobacterales; family Rhodobacteraceae; genus CACIIZ01. Next base: position 110,888 of record JBJLFR010000007.1, on the reverse strand, counting down.
TGCTGTATGGCATATTCATAATGGCAACCCACCAGTTTCTAATTTGATTATAAGTTTTTCAATGATTTTAAACTTAGTTTCAGCTTCTGGTTCTGAGGATGAAAAAACATTGTGGACATTTATTAAACGTTATAAACCTAATATAGTTGCAGATAACCATCCTGACTTAAAAAAAGCAGTCAAATATGCCATTAATTATTATCAGGATTTTGTTAAGCCGACTAAAAAATTCCGTACAGCTACTTCAAAGGAAAGAGATGCATTAATCGACCTTCACTCTAAATTAGAAAATCTTAACAGCAATTGTGATATTCAAGAAATTCAAACGTTATTATTTTCTATAGGAAAAGATCATAATTTTGATAACCTTAGGGATTGGTTTTCTGCGTTTTATGAGGTTATTTTAGGGACGAAAACTGGACCAAGATTAGGAGGATTTATCTCAATTTATGGAATTGAAGAAACCAGAACACTTATTTACCAAAAATTAAATTTCTGATTTAAAATTTGTTTTATTAAATTTACACTTATTTCATTTTTAATAAAGTTAACTATATAATTAAAAATGATCTGCTTAATAATCAAAAGGTATTCTGATGCAAATGTTATTTAGAAATTTCTTAACTTTTAATATAATGATCTATTCCTTTGTTTTAATCTTTTTTTTAAACGAAAGAAATTATGCCGAAAGTAAAAGTATTTCTGAACTAGAAAATAAAGCTCAATTAATTATATCTTCTCAAATAAGTGCTTTTGAAAATTTTGATATTGATCAAGCTTATTCATTTGCTTCTCCATTTGTAAAATCAAAATTTACTAATTCTGATATATTTGGCTCAATGGTTAAATCTGCATACCCTATGATTTGGGCACCAAAAGAATTCAAATTTTTAGATTTTACTTTTTTTAATGAAAGTTTGATACAAAGAGTTCTTTTTATAGACAAAAATGAAAATATTTTTATCTTTGACTACGAAATTAAAAATTATGGTCAAGATAAATGGTTAATTAATGGTGTTTACCAGGTAAAAAAATCCTCAACAGGAGTTTAGTTTTTACAATAATATTATTTAACCCTAGCTTTACTTCTAACAGTACGAGTGCCTGCAACCCCTCCTTTTGATCGACCATTAGTTTGAACTAAATCTTTTTCAGTTTTTAAATCAGACTGTCTTAGAAATGGATTATCACTGATAGATAATTCAATTCTCTCAAGCTTATTTATTTCGTCTCGCAAACGTGCAGCTTCTTCAAATTCTAAATTTTCAGCAGCCGTAAACATTTCTTTTCTTAAACCTTTTAGATGTGCTTGTAAATTACCACCAACTTTTTGAGACGTTTCAATTTTTGCAGTTACTCTTTCTAAATCAGTTTTACCTTCAAAAACACCTTCTAAAACATCTTTTACGTTTTTCTGTATGCTTTCAGGTGTAATATTATTTTCTTTATTATATGAAATTTGTTTCTCTCTTCTCCTTTTAGTTTCTTCAATAGCTACTTTGATACTACCCGTTATTTTGTCAGCATACATGATAACTTTTCCGTCAATATTCCTAGCAGCTCGACCAATTGTTTGTATAAGTGAGGTTTGGGATCTCAAAAAACCTTCTTTGTCTGCATCTAAAATAGCAACCAAACCACATTCCGGTATATCAAGACCCTCTCTTAGTAGATTAATACCAACAAGAACATCAAAAGTACCTAACCTTAAATCTCTTATAATCTCTATTCTCTCTAAGGTATCAATATCTGAGTGAAGATAACGTACCCTCACCCCTTTTTCATTAAGAAACTCTGTTAAATCTTCTGCCATCCTCTTTGTCAAAACAGTACATAGAGTTCTAAGATTTTTTTTTGAAGCAATATTTACTTCATTTAAAAGATCATCAACCTGGTTTTCAAGAGGTCTAATCTCTACCAATGGATCAATTAACCCAGTTGGCCTAATTATTTGTTCAACAAAAACACCTTCAGCTGCTGATAATTCCCAATTACTTGGTGTTGCTGAGACAAAGATTGATTGTGGCCTCATTGAGTCCCACTCTTCAAATTTTAATGGTCTATTATCCATACAAGAGGGTAGTCTAAAGCCATGCTCTGAAAGAGTAAGCTTTCTCCTATGATCACCTTTATACATTCCCCCTAATTGAGGTATTGAAACATGACTTTCATCGGCAAATATAATTGCATTATCCGGTATATATTCAAATAATGTTGGGGGTGGTTCCCCAGGTTTTCTTCCAGTCAGGTAACGAGAATAGTTCTCAATTCCATTACAAGAGCCAGTGGCTTCTAACATTTCAAGATCAAAATTGGTTCTTTGTTCTAATCTTTGAGCTTCCAACAACTGATTATTTTTATTTAATTCTTCAAGTCTTTTTATTAAATCTATCTTTATTTTTTTTATTGCCTGATTAAGTGTCGGTCTTGGAGTTACATAATGTGAATTTGCATAAATTTTTATATACTTCATCTTTTTTGTTTTTTCACCTGTAAGTGGATCAAATTCATCCAGTTTTTCAAGTTCATCAGCAAAAAAAGAGAGACGCCAAGCCCTATTTTCTAAATGGGCAGGCCAAATTTCTAATACATCACCTCTAAGACGGAAAGTTCCTCTTTGAAAAGCTTGATCATTTCTTCTATATTGTTGTGCTACCAAAGTAGAAATAATATTTTTCATTTCATAATTTTTCTCTACTTTCAGTTCTTGTGTCATAGCACCATATGTCTCTACTGAACCAATTCCATATATACAAGAAACTGATGCAACAATAATAACATCATCTCTTTCTAATAAAGCCTGTGTTGCAGAATGTCTCATCCTATCTATTTGTTCATTAATTTGAGCATCTTTCTCTATGTAAGTATCTGATCTTGGAACGTAAGCTTCCGGCTGATAGTAATCATAAAAAGAAACAAAGTATTCAACTGAATTATCTGGAAAAAAGGTTTTAAATTCTCCATATAGTTGAGCAGCTAAAGTTTTATTAGGAGCTAAAATTACTGCAGACCTTTGAGTTTGTTCAATAACATGTGCTATAGTAAATGTTTTACCAGTTCCCGTAGCACCTAATAAAACTTGATTTCTTTCAAAAGAATTAATACCAGAAACTAATTCTTTTATTGCTTTTGGCTGATCACCTGAAGGTTTAAATTCAGAATGAATTTTAAAAGATTTACGAGTTTCTAATTTTTCTTTGACGACCATAACCCTTTTCAATAATTTATTAAAAATAAGATAATTTACCAAGAAATTGGTAAAATAAATAAGTTGACTATGTATTAATTATTAACAATATTAAAGTAAATTATATTTAATTACTAATAGTATTACTTCAATAAAAAACAATTTGTTTTATAAATGGTAGCAAGAATATTCAAACCTTCAAAGTCTGTTATGCAATCAGGTATGGCACAATCAAAAAAATGGGTGTTAGAATTAGAACATGATATGTCTAAATCAATTGAACCGCTAATGGGATGGACTGGTTCTAATGATACAAATAGTCAAGTACAGTTGAGATTCCAAACTAAAGATGCAGCCATTCTTTATGCAAAAAAAAATGATATACCTTACACTCTTTTAAATCATAATCCTAGGAATCATATAATCAGAGAAAATGGTTATGGGGATAATTTTTCTTTCAACAAAAAAACGCCTTGGACGCATTAGTATCAATTTATAAAAATAAATAAAGTTTGGTGAGCACGGGAGGATTCGAACCCCCGACCTACGGATTAGAAGTCCGTCGCTCTATCCAACTGAGCTACGTGCCCACAGTCAAAATGCAATAAATTATCTAATTAGTGCAAATCCAATAGGTAACTTGTATCTTTTTACATAAAAAAAATATACTCTCAAGTCCTTTATAAAGAAGTACTAATAAAACATTTTATTTCTAATTATTGTTCAAAATCTTTTCTAAGCAAATGATGCTTAATTAGCTTACTATTTTTTTCGTCATTTTTAAAATTAAATGCAATTTTAACGCATTCATCACAAATGCTTGCTTTTTTTCCAGTAAAAAGTTTTTTTACTTCCCGTTCTGTTTTATTACAAAACATACAATTGATTTTTGATATATTATCATTCATCGATATTTTGCCTCTAAATATATGTTTTTGTACTAATTAAATGTTAAAATAAAAAAAAATCTTTCACCATCTAGAATTAAACATATTTTAATTTTCGTATCATCTAGAATATTTTCTTATTAATTTTTTATAATCTTTATCTCAGACCTAATGAAAAACAAACCATATCTTATTTTCATATATCTTACTTTTTTATAAGTAATATTTTATATTTTTATAAAGACTTAATATTTTAACTTCTTCGGTATTGATAATTTCTGCAGATTCCATAGTAGTATATATTTATTAAATCTTATTCTAATTTACTTTTAAGTTAAGAAAAACATACAAAAAATAACTTATTATAAATATTACTCCAATATTTCTATTTATTTTAAATTTATAATATATTAACGAGCAAAATAACAAAGTAGAAATTAACATGATAGGAATATCAAATTTTAAAAAAGGGGTTGGTACTAGAAACTTACCACTTGTTGAAAAAATTGCAGCTGCACCAATAATTCCTAAAGTATTAAATATATTCGAACCAATAACATTTCCAATAGCAACTCCAGCATGACCTCTTTTTACTGCAATTAATGATGCCGCTATTTCAGGTAAAGATGTTCCTATAGCAATAATTGTCAGACCTATAAATGTTTCAGGCACACCAAGAATTGAGGAAATTTTGACTGCAGAATATACTACTGCTTCAGCTGAAATGACTAATATAACAACGCCAAAAAAGATAAAGAAAATAGATTTCTTAAGAGAAAAAATGTTTTTTACGTCAATTTTTTCTTTTTTAGTATTATCCTTTTTTGAGATATAGGTAAAATGTGAAAGAATTATTAGTAAAATAAATAAAAAGGTTAAACCATTAAAAAACGATATTTTTTTTGTTCCAATACATGTTAGGAATAAAATAAGTGTTGAGAAAAATAACCAAAAAATATTAGCTTTAGATGTTTCGCTTCTTAAAGATAATGGAGCTATTAATGATGCTAAACCTATTACAAGTAGAATATTAGATATATTACTACCAACAACATTACCCCAAGCTATTCCAGGTGATTCATCAACTACCGCATTAACTGAAACTACTAATTCTGGAAATGATGTACCGAAAGCAATAATTGTAATTGCAATAAACTGAGGGTTAACCTTTAAGATGGAAGCTATGTTGACTGAGCCATTAACTAGTTTCTCTCCTCCATAGAAAAGACCAAAGAGACCAATAAGACAAATAATTATATTTATTATCATATTTTCCGTTGAATAATTAGGATATTAATTTTTTTAACTAATTTTAATAAATTATAGTTAATGGTTAAAATTCTCAAATTAATTAAATCCTTTTGCAATCTGGTCCATCTCTGGAAAAACAGATTCAATCTTGTCAAACATTTGATTTATTTCTTCTTTACTTATTATCAATGGGGGACAAAAAGCAATTGCGTCAATTGGTAATGCTCTAAGAATTACACCTCTTTCGTGGATTTTTTTTATTACGTTAGCCGCAAATTTATGTTGTGGATCTATTTTTTCTCTTATGGTACCTGGTTTTATAAATTCAGCTGCACCAATTAATCCTATTGATCTTACATTTCCAATGCACTCATATTTTTTTAACTTTAAAATTCTTTTAGAGAAAATTGTACTAACATCTCTAACATGATCAATGATGTTTCTTTTCTCCATAATATCTAATGTCTTTAATGCAACTGCAGAAGAAACTGGATGTCCCGAATAAGTATATCCATGACCGAATTGGCCTAATTTAATAGCCTGCTTTTCAACTTCATTAGCAATATTTTCTGACATTAAAACTGCTGAAATCGGGGCATAAGCAGAAGATAATCCTTTTGCACAAGTTACAATATCTGGTTTAATATCAAAAGTTTGACATCCCCACATATTCCCAGTTCTACCAAAACCACAAATTACTTCATCTGCAATGAATAAAATATTATTTTTTTTTAGAACCGGTTGTATTAGTGCAAAGTAATCTTTTGGAGGAATAATAACACCACCTGCTCCCATTAAAGGTTCCGCAATAAATGCTCCAATATTTTCAGCGCCTTCACTTTCAATAAGTTTTACAAGATCATTAACCAAACGATTAGAAAAATCTTTTTCACTTTCATTTTCATTTGAATTTTGAAAATAATGTGGCCAACTTGTATGAATTGCAAAATCAAGGGGTAAACTAAAACCTTTTTGGGCATATTCTAAAGCTGTTAGGCTTGCAGCGGCAAGAGTAACACCATGGTAGCTTCCTTTTCTACTAATAATTTTTCTTTTTTGAGGATTTCCTAATGAGGCATGATAATACCATACAATTTTTATTGCAGTATCGTTTGCCTCAGAACCAGAGTTACAAAAAAATATTTTTTTTAAATTATTTGGAGCAATTTCTATAAGTTTTTCTGATAAATTGATGGTACTTTCACAAGTTTTACCAGTAAAAGAATGATAAAAAGGAAGTTGTCTCATCTGACTAATAGCTGCTTCAATTAACTCATTTTCACTAAATCCTAAAGAAGCGCACCAAAGACCGCTCATACCTTCTATATAACTATTCCCATCAATATCCTTAACTTTTACTCCACTGCCTGATCCAAAAACCTGAGGCCCTTTTTCTCTAATTAATTCTGGATTAGTATAAGGTTGGAGTTGATAATCTATAGATTTTAACTCTAATGAATTTTTTGAACTTTTGTTTTGTATATTCATATCAATATCGTAGTATCTTATCAATTTAGGTTAAACTTAATTCTAATAAAATTACAACCAAATTAATAAATAATTATAAGAATATAAATTTCTTAAATAGTTTCTTTAAGATAAAAATTTTGAAAAATAAAATTATATATTCTATAAAATAATTCATAATTTAAAACTTATTTAATAATTGAATTTAAAAAAAAATGGATAAAAAAACTGTAGAATTTTATAATAAAAATGCTCATAAATATGCTGAATGGAGGACAAATGAAGGTATAGATTTAAGTCAGAAAATATTTTTGAATGAAATTAAATCAGAAGGAGAAATTATTGATTTAGGTTGCGGTACTGGAGAAAAAACAATCTGGTTTCATAAGCAGGGATTAAAAGTAGATGCAGTAGATGCTTCTCCTCAAATGCTTGAAAAGCTTAATAATCTTAAAGGTATAAAAATTCAGCAAGTTGATTTAAGTAAAATAACATTTTTAAAAAAATATGATGGTATGTGGGCATCCTTTTCTATTCAACATTTGGGGAAAAATATACAAGATATATTATTTAAAAAAATCTCAAAAGCTTTAAACAACAACGGCATTTTGTATATCGGTATCCATGAAGGTTATAAAATTTATAGAGATAACTTAAACAGACTTTACGTACCAAGATCCGAAAATGAAATAAGAAAAGTTTTAAAAAAAAATGACTTTAAGATCTTTAACTTCTTTAAAGAAAAAAACTTAAGTTTTGATAATAAACAAATAAAAGTTATGCACATATTTGCTAAACTAAAAATCTAGTTTCTACTTTTTTTACTAAAAAAAGGTAAAATATAGGAAAAGTCTTTTCCCTTGCCCCCTTCTTTCAATAGTTTTTCATAAATTTTCTTTGCATTTGCACCAAGTGGGGTATGTGAATTTGATTGTTTTGCTGCACTTTGTGCTAGACTTAAATCTTTTAGCATTAATTCAGAAGAGAACCCTGGTATATAGCTGTTATCTGCAGGTGTTTTAGGACCTATTCCAGGGACAGGGCAATACGTATTTAAAGCCCAGCAACTTCCTGATGAATTAGAAGAAACCTCAAATAATTTTTCTACATCTAAACCTATATTTTTTGCTAATGAAAATGCTTCACAGACACCAATCATTGAAATTCCCAAAATCATGTTGTTACACATTTTAGCTGCTTGTCCAGAACCTGAATCTCCACAATAAACAGCCTTTTTACCCATTATTTCAAACAATGGTTTTATTTTTTTAAAAGCTTTTTGATCCCCTCCTACCATAAAAGTTAATGTACCGTCTATTGCACCAACCACTCCACCAGAAACTGGAGCATCTAAAGTTTGTAGTTTATTTTTTTTTGCAAGATCTGAAATGAAATGTGCATTATTAATATCAATAGTAGAACAATCTACCATTACAGTTGAACTTTCACATTTTGTAACAATTTCATTATAAACTTTAGAAACTTCATTTCCACTAGGAAGCATTGTAAATATCACTTCATTATCTTTTATGAGATTCTCAAAATTATTTGCAATCTTAACTGAAGTGTTTACATCCTTTTTTATATCGAATCCAACAACTTCATAACCTGCTTTTTGCAAATTTTCAGCCATAGGCAAACCCATATTTCCTAGGCCAATAAAACCAATATTCATTATCTTTCCTCCTAATTAAATATTTAACTCATTTGATTTATTAAAAGGTTTTAAAAAATCAAAGACTTTCTGAATCGGAACCTTCTCAATATTTGGATACTTCCAAACAGGATTTTTATCTTTATCAATTATCATTGATCTTATACCTTCTTGAAAATCAGAGAATTCTTGTGCTCTAGCAGTAAAACGGTATTCAATTTTAAGTGCTTCTTTTACTGACTTAAAAATTTCTGGCATTTGAAGCATGTGATATGATGTTAAAACAGATAATGGTGAGGATTTTTTTAATTTTTTTAAACTATTAGAAAAAAAAGGATTTAGTTCCATCTTTTGTATTATCAAAGATAATTCACTTAAAGAAAAAACATCATCAATTAGTTGTAGGTTTTCTTTAAGCGGTGATTCTAAAATATCTCTTTTGAATTTATTTAAAAAAGTTGTATCACCTGTTTTTATTAATTTTGACTTTACTTCACTCCAGTATTTTTCACCAATAAAAAAATCTGCAAAATTTGTAAAAATTGCATCATCTGCTTTCATATGAGAACCAGTAATTCCAAGGTAAATACCTAGTTTTTTTGATTTTCTAGTAAGCAGGAAAGAGCCACCTACATCTGGTACTAAACCAATACTACATTCTGGCATAGCTATAATACTACTATTCCCAACTATACGATGACTTCCATGGCAAGAAATACCAACCCCACCTCCCATTATAAAGCCCTGCATAAAAACAACATAGGGTTTAGGATAATTTGCAATTAAAAGATTCAAACGATATTCATCAGCCCAAAATGATTTACCAAATTCATAGTTTCCAAGAACGCCATGTTTATATAAATTTGAAACATCCCCTCCAGAACAAAAGGCTTTATCACCATTAGCATCTACTAAAATTGCTTTAATTTTAATATTTTCTTTCCATGAGATTAAGGCCTTTTCAATTTCTGAAATCATCTCATATGTCAAAGCATTTAGTGCTTTAGGTCTATTTAAAGTAATATGACCAACATGACCATTCTTCCGAATAAGAATATCTTTCATAAAAAATTCATATTATTTTAGCGAATCTCTTGCAATTATTAATTGCATAATTTCATTTGTACCTTCTAAAATCTGATGCACTCTCAAATCACGAACAATTTTTTCAATACCATAGTCAGTTAAGTATCCATATCCTCCAAGGAGTTGTAATGAATTATTTGCAATATTAAAAGCACTATCAGTTACATATTTTTTTGCCATAGCACAGTATAGACTAGCATCAGAACTTTCATTATCCAGTTTCCAAGCAGCCTCCCTCAAAAAAACCCTAGAGGAGTTAATAGCAATTTCCATATCAGCAACTTTAAACCTTAACCCCTGAAAATCAGTCAACCTTTTACCAAAAGCCTTTCTTTCCTTTATATATTCTTTTGCAATATTAAAGGCTGTTTGTGCACCACCCAATGCTGCTGCTGCAATATTTAGGCGTCCACCATCCAAACCACGCATAGCATAAATAAAACCCTTATTTTCTTCTCCTAATAAGTGTTTAGAGGAAATACTGCAATCTTCAAATATAACTTGTGCTGTAGGTTGAGATCTCCAACCCATTTTTTCTTCATTAGACCCAAAACTCAAACCTTCAGAATTTTTTTCTACTAAAAGTGCAGATATACCATGTGGACCGTTATCTCCTGTTCTAACCATGGTAAGATATATATCTGAAAAAGCTCCGCCAGAAATAAATGACTTAGTTCCATTTATCCTAAAACCTTCGTTTGTCCTCTCAGCTTTAGTTTTAAGAGCGGCACTATCAGATCCTGAATCTGGTTCAGTTAAACAATAAGAACAAATCTTATCCATACTGATCATTGGCTGCAAAAATTTATTTTTAATATTTTGATTTCCATTTTTCGAAATCATCCAAGCACACATATTATGAATCGAAATAAATGATGAAACCGAAGGACACGACATTGCTAAAGCTTCAAAAACTAAAGTGGAATCTAAGCGTGAGAGCCCTGAACCACCGTCTTCTTCATCAACATACAAAGAAGCAAAACCTAATTCCCCAGCTTCTTTTAGGATACTTTTTGGTATTAAACTTCTTTCCCATTCTAAAGCAAACGGGGCAATTGAACTTTGTCCAAATTCATAAGCGGTATCAAAAATAAGTCGTTGTTCGGAAGATAGCGAAAAGTCCATTATTATAATTCGTAATTATAAGTTTAATCCATTGTTGGTATTGAAAACTTTGCCCCCTCTTTTATACCAGTAGGCCAGCGGGATGTTATAGTTTTAGTTCTAGTATAAAATCGAAAAGCGTCAGGTCCATGTTGATTAAGATCACCAAAAGCAGATTTTTTCCAACCTCCAAATGTATGATAGGCTAAAGGAACAGGTATAGGGACATTTATTCCTACCATTCCAATGTTTATTCTATTAGCAAAATCCCTTGCAGTATCACCATCCCTAGTAAAAATTGCAGTTCCATTACCATATTCGTTATTCATAGCAATAGACATTGCTTGTTCATAGCTTTCAGTTCTTACGGTAGAAAGAACAGGACCAAAAATTTCTTGTTTATATATATCCATATCTGTTTTTACGTTATCAAATAAACAAGCACCTACAAAGAATCCATTCTCATAACCTTGCATTTTGAAATTTCTACCATCAACTACAAGATTTGCTCCACTCTGAACACCAGAATCTACCAAACTAAGAATTCTTTGTTGAGCCTGTTTTGTTACCACAGGGCCAAAATCAACCTCATTTTCTGATGTATAAGGTCCTATTTTTAATGATTCAATCCGTGGTACAAGTTTCTCAATTAGCTTATCACCAGTTTCTTTTCCAACTGGTAATGCAACTGAAATAGCCATGCACCTTTCACCTGCTGCACCATAACCAGCTCCTACAAGTGCATCAGCCGCTTGATCTAGATCAGCATCAGGCATAACAATCATATGATTTTTTGCACCTCCAAAACACTGAACCCTTTTTCCATTTGAACAACCTCTTGAATATATATATTCAGCAATAGGTGTAGATCCCACGAAACCTATTGCTGAAATATCTTCATTATCTAAAATAGCATCTACAATTTCTTTATCACCATTGACAACTTGAAGGATACCTTCTGGCAAACCTGCTTCAAACATTAAATTTGCTAACATCATAGGGACAGAGGGATCTCTTTCAGATGGTTTTAAAATAAATGCATTGCCTGCAGCAATAGCAGGACAAAATTTCCACATTGGAATCATTGCAGGAAAATTAAAAGGAGTAATACCAGATACCACCCCAAGTGGTTGTCTCATGGAATACATATCTATTCCAGGACCTGCACTATCGGTAAATTCACCTTTAAGCAAATGAGGAGCACCAATACAGAATTCAGCTACCTCTAAACCTCTAATTATATCTCCTTTAGCATCAGGAATTGTTTTACCATGTTCAGAAGATAAAACAGTTGCTAATTCATCCATATCTCTATGTAAAAGATCTATAAATTTCATAATTACTCTTGCTCTTTTTTGAGGATTGGTTGCACCCCATGCAGGTTGACTTATTTTTGCTTTTTCTACCGCTTCATCCAACTCAGAAGCTAAACCCAAGGACACTCTACTTTGAATTTCACCAGTTGCTGGGTTAAAAATGTCTGCAGTTCTTTTAGAACTGCTATTAATTTCACGACCGTTAACAAAATGGCCAATTACTTTCATGTGTTTCTCCCTAAAGTTTAAATTCAAAAGTATAATATTAATTTAAAAATATGTAATTATAAAATCTAAATAAATTGTGAAGATTAAAAAATTGATGTGACTGAGTAATACAATAATTTTATAAATATATTGTCAGAACGTAACTTCTATAAATAATATAATAAATTTATAAAAAGACTACTAAACAGTAAATAATATTTTATAATTAATTAACTTAAAAAAATATTCTTTTATTTAATCAATTAAAGAATAAAGCAAAAAATATTAAAAGATTTTAAGATCGTTTAATTTTAATATTAGAACCAGGGAATTAATGGTACATCAAATGTAGAGCAGCCTGTTAGTATCAACAAAGAAGTAACAATTAAAAAATTCTTCATAATAAATCCTCATATAAATTAAATTCAACTTTTTATTGTTTAAATCATTTTATTCTAATCGTAAATGTTAAACTAACTAATTTTTTAATAAATCTAAAATTTTTGTTCTAATTTTCCTAGAATTTGGATTTGTAAAAGACCCAAAACTTGCAACAAACTTTCCATCTTTATCCAATAACACTTTATTAAAATTCCAAACAGGCCTAAAATTATGTTGGTCTGCCAACCATTTGAAAAGTGGATGAGCATCCTTTCCCTTTACATTTGTTATTGTAGTCATTGGGAGTGTTAACGAAAAATTAACATCGCAAAACTCTTTAACTTTTTCGTCATCCTTAAATTCTTGAAAAAAATCTTGTGAAGGAATTGCCAAAACAACCAACCCACTTTCAGAAAACTCATCATGTAGTTTTTGTAATTCGCTATATTGTTTAGTAAATCCACAATTTGAAGCCGTATTAGTTATTAAAATAGGACGACCTTTAAAAGCAGCTAAGTTAATATATCCACCGTCAATTGATTCAAAATAAAAATCATCCATATTTATATGTTGTTTAATATTAGCATTAAGAGGAAGAGAAAATATCATTGCAAGACTGATATATGTAAGGAATTTGATAAAAATTAGTTTCATGTGTTTAATTTAATAATGAGATAGAGAGATAGTATTTAAATAAATAAATACAAGATTACTTAAAAATTAAATTATAATTTTTATTTTTAATTTGATAAAACCTAAGTCAGGGTATTTAATAATTTATTATTATTTTCTTAATCTATTAGATTTTTCTTTTAAACCAGATTGGTTCATCCTGCCTTCAAGGACACATAATACATCATTAAAATCAACATTGCATATTTCAAGTAACACAAGAAAATGATAAATGAGATCTGCAGATTCTTCTTTCAAATCGTCATCTTTTCTCTGAAGAGCTGCAATTATAAGTTCAACAGCTTCTTCACCAAATTTTTTGCAACATTCTTGTAATCCTTCATTAAATAAGCTTGCAGTATAGCTTTGACCATCTTCATTATTTTTTCTGCTTTTTATTACTTCAATTAAATCTTTTAAAATCATAATTTTATATCCTTACAGGGATTCCTTCTCTTTTTAAGTAAGACTTTACTTGTTTAATAGATATTTCTCCAAAATGAAAGATAGATGCTGCTAGAATAGCAGACGCTTTACCTTGTTTGATTACACTTTTAAAATGCTCTAATTTCCCAGCACCACCTGAAGCGATAATGGGTATTGTAAGTGATTTAGAGATTAAATTCGTCAATTCTATATCATATCCATTTTTAGTTCCGTCTTTATCCATTGAAGTTAAAAGTATCTCTCCTGCACCCCTTTTCTGCATATCTTTTGCAAACGAAATAGCATCAATTCCTGTTTCTTTTGTTCCCCCATGCGAATAAATTTCCCAAGAGTTATGTTTTGTTTTTTTTGCATCGATAGCCACAACTATGCATTGACTTCCAAATTTATTTGCAGCACTTGATATTATGTCTGGATTTCTAATTGCAGCAGAATTAAAACTTATCTTATCAGCTCCATTCAAAAGCAAATTTCTTATATCTTCAATTTTCCTAATTCCTCCTCCAACCGTTATAGGGATAAAACATCTTTCAGCAGTCTTTCTTATAAGACCTATTGTTAAATCTCTATTTTCGAGTGTTGCGGCTATGTCCAAAAAACAAAGCTCATCAGCACCTGATTCATCATATGCTTGTGCAGCAAGAACTGGATCTCCAGCGTCTTTTAAATTTTTAAATTTAATACCTTTTACTACTCTACCGTTTTTTACATCAAGACAAGGAATAATTCTAATTTTTAACATATTAATTTAAAACTCTTATTGCTTCATTAACTTTAATTTTTTTATCATATAACGCTCTTCCACAAACTACTCCATTGAGTTTTGGACAGTTATTTTTTAATTTTCTTAAGTCAGAAATTGAAGATACTCCACCAGATGCAATGATAGGAATAGAAACATATTCCGATAATTTTCTTGTTCCTTTAAAATCTGGTCCTAGCATCATTCCGTCTTTATTTATATCAGTGTAAATTATAGCTGATGCTCCAACATCTTCAAAAGATTTTGCTAAATCAAAAACAGATATGTTTGATTTTTTTACCCATCCCTCTACCATTACATTACTATTCTTTGCATCAATCCCTATGGCTATTTTGTTTGGAAAATATTTGCATGCATCTTTAACTAATTGTGGTTTTCTGAGTGCAATAGTACCTAAAATAACTCTTTGAACACCAATTGAAATCCACTTTTCAATATTTTTTAGATTCCTTATACCACCACCTAGTTGAATTGGGATTGAAACATTAATGACTATTTTGTTAATAAGATTTTGATTTACTAATGATTGAGATAATGCACCGTCTAAATCAACTATATGAAGCCATTCACATCCTTGATCTTCAAATGATTTAGCTTGTATTAATGGATCATTATTAAAAACAGTCTCCCTATTCATTTTTCCCTGAATTAAACGAACACACCTACCATTTTTTAAATCTATTGCCGGGTATAAAATCATTAATATTCTCCTATTAACATCATTCATATAACCTTGTAATCAGTCTATCAATGTTTTATAGTGAAAAAAAATTGGAGAAAATCATGAAAAAAATTTTTATTTCTTTTATTACTCTATTCTTTTTATCTGTAGCTCTACAAGCTGAAGTTGTTACTGGAACTTTTCAAACTGAAAAAAATGAGGAAGGTAATTATTTACATGTTAAATTCGGTGCATGTACTAAAGATAAGAGTAAAACGTGTGGAACTATAAAAACTGCTTATAGAAAGGGTGCAAAAAACAGCAACTATGAAAATCTTAACCAGCTAATAGTTTGGGACATGATCGATAAAGGCGATGGTCAATATGCAAACGGAAAAATATGGGACCCTAGCAGCAATAATGACGATGGTTCCAAAAAAATTTACAACTCTAAAATGAGTCTTTCTGGGAATACATTAAGTGTAAGTGGTTGCATATTAATATTCTGTAAAGCTCAAAATTGGACTAAAATAAATTAAGGAGACCAATTCATAAAGTTTTCAATAAAGATTTGGCCTACTTTTTGACTTTTCTCAGGATGAAATTGTGTTCCACAAATATTGTCTTTTGCTACAATTGCTGTAAGTTCGCCAGAGTAATTCACATAAGCTAATCTGTCGCTAATATCTTTAAGCTTTATATGGAATGAATGAACAAAATACATATCATCTTCAGAAGTTAATTTTTTTGTTAATGGGTGTTCCTTATCAAATATTAGTGAGTTCCAACCCATATGTGGAATTTTAGTATTTTTATCTTCAGAATATATTTTTGTTACTTCACCACCTAACCAGCCAAGTCCAGGAGTATTAATTACATTTTCATGCCCATAATCAGCTAACAATTGTAAGCCTACACATATACCTAAAAAAGGAACTCCTTCTTTTAATACTCGTTTAGAAAGATTATAAAATAAATCCTTATTTGATTTTAAACCATTCAAGCAGTCATTAAAACTACCAACACCTGGTAATACTACCTTATCGGCAGATCGAATAAGTTTAGGGTCCGAAGTTAGAATAACATTATCTTTTTTATTAAAATTTGCTACCTCCTGAAAACTTTTTAATACCGAATGTAAATTACCTGAACCGTAATCTATAATCACTGTATTCATAGTTATAAAGAACCTTTAGTAGAAGGAATTATCTTTGATTTTCTTGGATCAATTATGAGAGCATTTTTTATAGATTGAGCAACACCTTTGAATATCGCTTCACCAATGTGATGACTATTAATTCCATGAATCATTTTTATATAAAGAGTAATATCAGCATTAAATGTAAAAGATCTAAAAAATTCAGAAAATAACTCCGTGTCAAAATTACCTATCTTAGATGTTGGGAAATTTACATCCCAGAAAAAATAGGGTCGTCCAGAAAAATCAATAGCAACTTGTATTAATGCATCATCCATAGGTAATAAAATCGATGCATATCTACTAATTCCTTTTTTATCTCCAAGGCATCTCTTTAACGTCTCTCCCAAACAAATTCCTACATCTTCAACTGTATGATGATAATCAACCTCAATGTCACCTTTAGCTTTAATTTTTAAATCCATAAGAGAATGTTTTGCTAACTGATCTAGCATATGGTTAAAAAAATTAATTCCAGTATCTACTTCTGACTTTCCAGTACCATCTACATTTAATTGTACGATTATATCGGTTTCGTTTGTCTTCCGTACATATTTTTCCTTACGCATGAATTTCTCCCAATTTTAAAATACAAAATAATGGTTAAGACTAAAAATAGTATTCTCTTAAATTTTATAATTTTTAATAGCTAAAATTAAAATAAATTCAAATATTTTATGCTAAATGTATGATTAATTAATTTTTTAATTTTAAGGTTTTATTAGCTAATTCGGGTTCTATAGATAAAAATGCCTTAAAGTTAGTTAAGAAAATCTCACCAGTTAATTCCTCCAGGAAATTGGAACTTTTGAGTTGGTCCATTACTGGGCCTTTTACTTCACTTAAATGTAATTTAACACCAGCTTCATTTAATCTATTGTTAATAAATTCTAAACTTTCTAAAGCACTTGAATCTATATAATTTATTGCAGAACACATAATAATAATATGATTAATTTCTTTATTATTAATTACATAGTCATAAACTGTATCTTCTAAAAATCTAGCATTTGGAAAATAAAGGCTTTCATCAATTCTTAAACATATGACTTTTTTACTTGAAACAACTATATGTCTATTTACATTACGATAATGTTCTGTTCCTGGTACTTGTCCAACTTTAGCAATATGTGGCCTCGATGTTCTATATAAAAACATTGATAATGATAAAATCACACCAGATACTATACCTATTTCAACTCCAAAAGATACGGTGACTATGATTGTTGAAATCATAGCCAATCCATCTGCTGGGGAATATGAAAAAACTTTACCTATCGATTTAAAATCAACTAGTGATAGAACAGCAATCATAATTGTTGCAGCCAAAGTAGCTTTTGGTAAATAAAATAGTAGAGGTGTCAAAAAAAGTGTCGAAAAAGCAATGCCAATAGCAGTTAAAGCTCCAGCAGCAGGTGTTTTTGCTCCAGCATCAAAATTAACAACTGAACGTGCAAATCCACCAGTAACTGGTAAACCTCCCGACAACCCTGATCCAAAGTTAGAAAAACCTAGAGCAATCAGCTCTTGATTATGATCAATTTTCTCTCGTCTTTTTGCAGCAAGGGTTTGAGCAATTGAAACTGTTTCAACATATCCTACTATTGAAATTAACAATGCAGGTATAAAAAGTTCAAGCACAATATTAAAAGTTATTTCAGGAAATTGGATTATAGGCAATCCTTTAGGAATATAACCTACAATTGAAACAGAATTCTCTCCAAGATTAAAAATCCATACAAAAAAAATTGATACAAATACTGCTATTAATGGTCCGGTCCTTGAGATTAAATCAGAAAGAAATTCACTTATTTTTAAATCTATTAAAAAAGCTTTAAATCTTTTTTTTGTCCAATATAAGATTATTATAGATATAAATCCTATCAGTAATGTTAATAAGTTTAAGTCTGAAAAATTTTTAAAAAGATTAAACGAAATTTCAATTAAATTACTTCCATCACCATTAATTCCAAAGATATGTTTTAATTGGCTGGCCGCGATTATTAATCCAGATGCAGTAATGAAACCTGAGATTACTGGATGTGAAAGAAAATTTGTAATAAATCCAAGTTTTAAAATACCCATTACAAGTAAAATTAACCCTGATAGTGTAGCTAACATAATAGAAATTGATACAAACTCAGGACTTCCAGGTATTGCAAATTTACTACATGCTGCAAAACTCATAAGAGCGATAACGGCAACAGGACCAACCGCTAGTGTTTTGGAAGTACCAAAAATTGAATAAAGAATAAGTGGAATTATTGAAGCATATAAGCCAATTTCTGGTGGTAACCCAGCTAATAAAGCGTATGCCAAAGATTGGGGAATTAACATGATAGTTACAATAATTGCAGCTATAGTGTCATTTGCAAAATCGTCATAAGAATAGTATTTGATCCATCCTATTATGGGAAAATATTTTATAAACAACTTCTATTCCTCTAATTGTTTTTAAAAGAAATTATCCTAAAGATAAAAATTAAACATCATCTTCATGAACTAAAAAAGAAGCCATTATATCTTTTGGTTCGGATTTTTCAAAAATAACTCTTATTTTATCAATATTTATTTCCTCAATAATTCCATATCCAAACTTTTGATGAAAAACTCTAGAACCAATCAAAAAATTGTCAGGAATATTATTAGTAAAAGATTCACTTACTAACTTAAGTGGTGGATTCTTTTTCTGAATGTTTGATGACATTCTCCTCCAACCAGGGGAATTATAATTATTTTTATTAAACATTTGCCCCTTTTCAGGTATATTAGTCCATCCATCTGAATAGGATCCAAAATCACTTTTTCTATTAAGAATTTCAATATTTTCTTCTGACAATTCATTTATAAATCTTGAAGGAATTGTATTTTGCCATTGATTAAAAATTCTGCGGTTTGAAGCAAAACTTATAACACAATATTTCTCAGCTCTTGTAATACCAACGTGAGCCAATCTTCTTTCTTCCTCAAGACCTAATTTTCCCTTCTGGTCCATTGATCTTTGAGAAGGAAACAAACCATCTTCCCAACCAGGTAGAAAAACAACTGGAAATTCTAATCCTTTTGCTGCATGGAGTGTCATTATCGAAATTTTTGGAGTATCAGCATCAGTTTCCATCTCCATTATTAGAGATATATGCTCTAGAAACCCCTGCATATTCTCAAATTCATCTAAAGCTTTAATAAGTTCTTTTAAATTTTCTAATCTGCCTGCTGCATCTGGAGTTGTTTCAGATTGCCACATTTCAGTATAACCTGATTCATCAAGAATGATCTCAGCTACTTCAGTATGCTTTTTTGAATCATCAAAAAAATCTGAATGCCACTTTTTAAAATTATTTAATAAATTATCTAACTCTATTGAAAGTTTTGATGGAAGTTTACCATTATCAATCGCAAACTGAGCTGCTGACATCAATCCTATATTCTGTTCTCTTGCCACTTCATTTAATAATTTCATTGATTTATCTCCAAAACCTCTCTTTGGAGTGTTCAATATTCTTTCAAAAGCCAATCCATCATCAAAACTTATGCTTGCTCTAAAATAAGCTATCGCATCTCTTATTTCTTTTCTTTCATAAAAGCGCGGTCCACCAATAACTCTATAAGGTAACCCTAATTGGATAAACCTCTCTTCAAAAGCACGCATTTGAAAGGAAGCTCTAACTAAAAGTGCAATTTGATTATACAAAAAAGGTTGCATTCCCCTATTTCCAAAACTAAGGCTTTCAATTTCTACTCCTATCCACCTTGCTTCTTCATTTCCATCCCAATGATTAATAAGCCTTACTTTTTCTCCTTCAGATATATTTGTCCAAAGTTTTTTACCAAGTCTGGTGGAATTAATTTTGATCAAAGAGGATGCAGCTCCCAATATATGAGGTGTTGACCTATAATTTTGTTCTAATCTCACAACTTTTGAACCAGAAAAATCTTTTTCAAAAGATAAAATATTTTTAACCTCAGCACCTCTCCAACCATAAATTGACTGATCATCATCTCCAACACAACAAATATTTTTATGTCCTTCTGCAAATAATCTTAATAAAAGATATTGTGAAACATTTGTATCTTGATACTCGTCTACTAATATAAATCTAAATATATTATGATATTTTTCTAATAATTCATTATTTGATTGCATTAGTAAAATAGGGAAAAGGATTAAATCCCCAAAATCAACAGAATTCAAAATTCTTAATCTTTCTTGATAAAGTTTATAAATTTTTTGTCCCTTTCCATCAAATTTATTAACTTCATTTTGTGGTAATCTATCTGGTGTCCAAGCATTGTTTTTCCAATGATCTATTAGACCTGCCAAATTTCTTGCGGGCCAACGCTTTTCATCAATATTTTCAAAAGATATGAGCTGTTTAAACAAACGTAACTGATCATCAGTATCTAAAATTGTAAAATTTGACTTTAAGTTTATAAATTCAGCATGTCTTCTGAGAATCTTGGCACCTATTGAATGAAAAGTCCCTAACCAGGGCATACCTTCAACAGTAGCGCCTAAATATTTTCCTATTCTGTTTTTCATTTCTTGAGCAGCTTTATTTGTAAAAGTTACTCCTAATATCTGGTTTGGTTTTGCATATCCATTTTCTATTAAGTAAGCAATTCTAGCAGTTAAAGCTCTTGTCTTTCCGGTTCCAGCACCTGCTAGAACTAGTAAAGGACCATTTACTGTTTCAACTGCTTCTCTTTGCATTTTATTTAAATCAGAAAGAAAATTATTTTGTCGCCGATTAAGTATGGCTCTATCTGCTAAATTCTGTGAATTTTCTGTATTATCTATATCCATGTTTGGAACTTACTTAACTAAATGTTAAATGAAAAGATTTGTTTCATTTAATTTTTATTATTAGTAATTAATTGCTATAAGAATAAATAAATTACATGATTCAATCAAATTAATAATTTTAAATGACATAACATTAATTAAGGGATTAATTCTATGGCTAAATTTCGCAAAATTTTAATAGCAAATAGAGGTGAAATCGCTATTAGGGTTATGAGAGCTGCTAATGAAATGGGAAAATCCACTGTGGCAGTTTTTGCTGAAGAAGATAAATTATCTTTACATAGATTTAAAGCCGATGAAGCATATAAGATTGGAAAAGGGCTAGGCCCAGTTGCTTCATATCTCAATATTAAAGAAATAATTTCAATCGCTAGGAGAGCAAAAGTTGATGCTATTCATCCTGGATATGGTCTACTTTCAGAAAAACCTGAATTTGCAAAAGAGTGTAATAAAGCAGGTATTACCTTTATAGGTCCAACTGCAGAAATAATGGAAAAGTTGGGAAATAAAGCCAATGCAAGAAAAATTGCAGAAAAAGCAGGAGTCCCTGTAATTCCAGCAAGCAGTATATTACCAGATAATCCAAAAGAATTGATTAAAATAGCTCAAAAACTAGGTTTCCCACTTATGCTGAAAGCTTCATGGGGTGGAGGTGGAAGAGGAATGAGATTAATCAATAGAATAGAAGATGTGGAAAAAAATATTTTAGAAGGAAGAAGAGAAGCTGAAAACGCATTTGGAAATTCTGAATCTTTTTTAGAAAGATATATTAAGAATGCAAGACATGTTGAAGTCCAAATTATGGGTGATAAGAGTGGTAACATTTATCACCTTTGGGAAAGAGATTGTTCAATTCAGAGGAGAAATCAGAAAGTAATTGAAAGAGCTCCTGCTCCATACCTTAATAATCAACAACGTAAAACTGTTTGTGAAATGGCAACAGCTATTTGCAAGCAGGTAGGGTATCAATGTGCCGGTACCGTTGAGTTTCTTATGGATATAAATACTGGGGAATTTTTCTTTATTGAGGTAAACCCCCGCATACAAGTAGAACATACTATTACTGAAGAAATAACAGGAATAGATATTGTTAGAGCCCAAATAATGTTATCTGAAGGATCAAATTTAAACGAAGCAATTGGAAAAAAAAATCAATCAGATATACTATGTAATGGGCATGCAATACAATGTAGAATAACAACTGAGGATCCCTTAAATAATTTTATCCCGGACTACGGAAGAATAACTGCTTACCGTGGAGCTACTGGAATGGGGATAAGGTTAGACGGAGGAACCGCTTATTCAGGTGCTATTATTACAAGGTTTTATGATAGTCTACTAGAGAAAGTAACAGCCTGGGCTCCTACTCCTGAAGATGCTATATCACGAATGGATAGAGCTTTAAGGGAATTTCGGATACGAGGGGTATCTACTAATATTTCATTTGTAGAAAATTTATTAAAGCATAAAAAATTTAAAGAAAATAAATATACAACAAAATTTATTGATGAGACACCAGAACTTTTTCAATTTTCTGAAAGACAAGATAGGGCAACAAAACTTCTTAACTATATTGCAACAATTACAATCCAGGGTCATCAAGAGGTAAAAAATAAACAAAAAATCAAACCTATTAATTTCGATTTTAGAAATAAAAGGAAAAATATAGAAGAAAGATCTCCAGCAAATTTAAAAACTATTCTAAATAAAAAAGGTGCATTAACTATCTCTAATTGGGTATTAAACCAAAAGCAGGTTCTTTTAACAGATACTACTATGAGGGATGGACATCAAAGTTTGCTTGCTACACGAATGCGTTCTTTAGACATGTTAAAAGTTGCTGATCGCTATAATACTAATCTTGCAGAATTATTCTCTGTTGAATGTTGGGGTGGTGCAACATTTGATGTTGCTTATCGTTTTTTACAAGAATGCCCTTGGCAAAGACTTAGAGATTTAAGAAAAAAAATGCCCGATACACTTTTACAAATGTTATTGAGAGGTTCAAATGGTGTTGGATATACGAACTATCCAGACAATTATGTAAAATATTTTGTAAATTTAGCTGCAGAATCTGGAATAGATATTTTTAGAGTTTTTGATAGCTTGAACTGGGTAGAAAATATGAAATTATCAATGGATTCAGTTCTTGATACAGGAAAAATTTTAGAAGCATCTATTTGCTATACTGGAGACATAATGGATCCAACTCGAACGAAATACTCTTTAAAATATTATGTTAAAATGGCTAAAGAATTACAAAGCTTTGGCACTCATATACTTGGATTAAAGGACATGGCAGGTCTTCTAAAACCTTCGGCAGCAAAGATATTAATTAAAACATTGAAGGAAGAAACTGGATTACCAATACATTTACATACTCACGATACTAGTGGAGCTGGAATAGCTACTCTATTGTCAGCTACTGAAGCAGGAGTAGATATTGTTGATTGCGCCATGGATTCATTCTCTGGAGGTACTTCACAGCCATGCCTAGGATCTTTCATTGAGAGTTTAAAAAATACTGAAAGAGTTTCTAGTTTAAATATAGATGAGGTTAGAGATATCTCTAATTATTGGCAAGCAGTTAGAAAACAATATGTGGCTTTTGATGATGGGATAAGTTTTCCAGCCTCTGAAGTATATTTACACGAAATGCCTGGTGGACAATTCACAAATTTATTAGCACAAGCCAAAAGTCTTGGTTTAGAAAATAAGTGGCCAGAAATCGCAAAAACCTATTCAGAAGTAAATCAAATATTTGG
Source organism: Paracoccaceae bacterium (assembly GCA_045565285.1). Classification (GTDB taxonomy): domain Bacteria; phylum Pseudomonadota; class Alphaproteobacteria; order Rhodobacterales; family Rhodobacteraceae; genus CACIIZ01. The sequence goes on along the minus strand of JBJLFR010000007.1, from coordinate 87,038 downwards.
AGATATTGTAAAAGTAACTCCATCTTCAAAAGTAGTTGGCGATATGGCTCTTATGATGGTTGCTCAAGGAATTAGTAAAAATCAAGTAGAGGATCCAAATACAGAAATAATATTTCCAGAGTCGGTAATTGACATGTTAAAAGGAAACTTAGGACAACCTCCCGGAGGTTTCCCCAATAACTTAATTAAAAAGGCATTAGGAAAAGACGTTTACATAAAAGAAAGACCAGGTTCAAAAATAAAACAACAAGGTTTATTAAATATTCGAAAAAAAGTATGTTTAGATCTTTCTTTAAAGGAAATAGATGATGAGGATTTTTGTAGCTATTTAATGTATCCAAAGGTTTTTAAAGATTATTTATTACATCATTCCAAATACGGACCTGTAAGATGTTTGCCCACTGATGTTTTTTTCTATGGAATGGAAAATAGTCAAGAAATTAGTGTAGAGATAGATCCAGGAAAAACATTAGAAATACGTCTCCAGGCAGTAAGTGAACTTAATGATGAAGGTGATCGTAAAGTATTTTTTGAATTAAATGGACAACCAAGAATTATTAGAATTCCAGATCACAATACTTCGAATAAAAAAATAATCCAAAAACCAAAAGCTGATACTAGTAATCCCAAACATGTGGCATCTCCAATGCCAGGATCAATATCATCAGTTGCTGTTAAAGAGGGAAATTTAGTTAAAAAAGGAGATGTACTTCTTATAATAGAAGCAATGAAAATGGAGACCGTATTAAACGCAGAAAATGATTTTCGAGTTAAAAAAATTTATATTGTAACTGGAAGTCAAATAGATGCCAAAGATTTATTAATAGAATTTGAATGATGTAATAATTGAATATTTATAAAATTAAAACTACCATTTTTCACTGTAAGGACGAATATCGGTCTCAAAAGACCACGAACTCTTAGGTTGCAAATGTATTTGCCAATATAATTCTGCAATATCCTTAGGTTTTAAAATACCTTCAGAAGGTCTTTTTTCAAATTCTTTTGGGAACAGTTTTTTGGTATTATTATTTTCAATTAATCCGTCAATTACTACATGAGATATATGAATACTATGTGAGCTCACCTCTTTAGCTAAACTTTGAGCAAGAGCTCTTAGAGCTTGTTTGCCTCCAGAAAATGCTGAGAAGCCTTCTTTCCCACTTAAACTCGCTGACGCACCAGTAAAAATAATAGATCCTTTTTTACGAGGTATCATATATTTCAATACTTCCTTAGCATTTAAAAATCCACCAAACGCACACATTTCCCACACTTTTCGATAGACTCTACTTGATGTATCCAATATTTTATATTTAACATTACCTCCTACATTATAGATCAAAATATCAATTTGACCCAGACCTGTTTCAATAGTCTCAATTAATTTAACTACCTGATCTTCTTTCCTAGCATCTGAATGAAAAGGAATTATCTCCCCTCCTAAAGTTTCAATATCTCTAACAAGTTTTGATAAATCTCCTCTTCTTCTTGTAACTACTACACTAAACCCTTCTTTTGAAAATTTTTTTGCTAGTGCTGAACCTAAATAATCCCCTGCTCCAACAATTAAAGCTATTTTTTTTTTATTTGATTTCATAAACAACTTTTACTCAAAATTTATAATATCTCATAAATCTTACACTCTTCTTTGAAAAGTCCAAAATTATACCATTGAAATTTTCTGATTATTTTCATATTAGAAAATACATAGTCATATTTAGGATTAAAATAAATTATTAAACCATTATTTTTTTTTTTCATTATTTGATTTTTCAATTTATTAAGTTTTTTTCCATTAAACGGATTAAATAAAAAGATAGTTAGAGAACCTTTTGGAAATTGAAAGTTATCAATATCAGAACATATCAAATTATAATTACCATCATATTTAGAAAGATTTCTTTTACATATATTAAAAAGTTTTTTTGATATCTCAACTCCTAATACATTATTAAAACCATTTTCCAAGGCAACAAACAATGGTCGACCTTTGCCACAACCAGCATCAATAAAACATGAGTTAGGATTTATATTTGCCGCATATTTTATAACTTCTATTAGTCGATTATATCCCAATGGTTGGTATTTATTACCTATTTCATCTGAAAAACCAAGGTCAGAAATTTCATAATTTTCTGTTGTTCTAATACCCCTTTTGAAGTCGTGTAACAAATCATATAAATGTATTATAGGTAAATAAATTTCTCTATGAAAAAATTTCTTAAATTTCATAATGTTCACAAATGATAAATAATAGTTTATTTTTCTTTTGATAAATCGATATCATATTCTTTTTCAAAAGCATTCTGTATTTGTTTAAGCTCTTGCAGTGCAGCTCTAATATCGGAACTATCAATGACATTAATCTCAACTCTTTTTCCACTACGTGAAAGTTTTCTATTAAGTTTTCTACCTTTTTGATTTTTAAAATCGTTAACCTTAAAAGTATTTATAGATCTTACAAATCCTTTGGGGGTAAAAGTTTCATATTGATCTAACTCAACATCATTTGATACAAGATTATGCGTATTTTCGTCTATTATAATTTCTCCAGGCTTTGCCATACTCTGTAATCTTGCAGCTAAATTAACTGGACTTCCTAAGACTGTATAATCAAGCCTAAGATCTGAACCAAAATTCCCTACTGTACAAAACCCAGTGGATATTCCCATCCTGACCATTAATCCATCAGCTAGACCAAGTTTTTTCCATGTTTTCTGTAACTCATTTACTCTTTTTTGCATTCGCAATGACATTTCTATTGCACTTAATGCATCTTCTACGTCCCCCTTGGTATCTGGATCTCCAAAAAAAACTAAAATTGCATCTCCAATGAATTTGTCTATAGTTCCTCCATACTCTAATGCAATCGAAGACATTTCTGAAAGATATGCATTTACAATTGTCGCAAGTCTTTCAGGTTCTGTAGTGTCTGTTATATCAGTAAATTTAACTATGTCAGAGAAAAAAATGGTTAAATTTTTCCTTGAATGTTTTGAATCCACCATTTCTTTATTTTCAAAAATACTTTGATAAATTTGGGGAGATAAATATTTAGCAAGTCTTGTAGCCAAGTTTTCTAATTGTAAGCTTTTTTCTTTAATTAATTCACTATCGCGTTCTTTTTGTAGAATTAATTCTTCACGTTCTTTTCTTAAAGCCCATTCATTAGTTCGATCTACAAATTGACCTTGCACACCATTTAGGTAAGAAAAATTTTTATTTTTTGTTTTAGCTGAAAGAAGTGAAAACATCCTCTCTTTACCATCAATTATTATTTTTATCTGTGGTATTAAAACAGAACCATTTTTTTCAATTTGAGTTTTGAATTGTGAAATTTGTTCCTCAGGTATTCCAAGTTGTTCAAGAACATTTGGAAAATAAGCATTCGTTACATTCCCTAAAATAGGAAAAAACTTTGCAAAATTTTTGTTTGTTTTTTGAATTTCAAGATTTTCATTTGCATAATATGCAGCAGTTATAGCATTTTCAAAATTAAAAAAACTTAGATCTATAACTCTTTCGATATTGATGAAATCTTCAACTTTCAAAATTTTACCTTTTATTAATCCCCAGTTTCATTTTCATTAAATTTTGATTTTTTACCTAGAACTGACCCCCAAGTAGTAACTATATATGGAACCAAATATGTCATTATAATTTTAGCAAAGTGGGGGAACTGACCATTAATAATTTGATCACCATGATTAACTGCAACAAGTATTGTACCCACAACTAGAGCAGTTAAAAATGCTTTTTTAGGAGTTCCATGCCCAAAAGCTAAGTGTAAACTATTCATTGATTTTTACTAATTTATTTCAAAAGGCTTTTTACATTTATATTTTATTTTTTTCAGTTTCCTAATTAACTACATAATGATATATAAACAAGTAAAATATTGAGACGTAATAATTATTTGAGAATAACTTAATTTATTTTAATACAAATTCGATCTATTTAATGAACTATCTTTTATTATCAGTCCTAGGTGCTACTATGTTTTCTAATCAACAACATCAAATTGTTGGGGAAATGATTGATATGGATACAGGTGAAATTGTTTTAGTTTTACCTGAAAAGAAAAATGTTAATAAAAAATTTATAAGCTCTTTGGATGTTTGGGGGAAGGATAGTGTTAGTAATTTAAGTTATGAAGAATTTAAAAATTTAAATTCTTCATTTGAAAGTGTAAACCAATTAGGTAATTCAAAAGCAAGTATTGATTCTTTATCTTGCAACACTGATGGTTCTTGCGATGGAAAAGTCATCTTAGAAAAAAGTACAACAAGTAATTATTGAAATAAAGCTTGAAAAAAAAAAAAAAATTATCACATAAAGATATGAGTGCTTATCAAGGCTCATTTGAACATAAATCGTTTGATTGCTCTTAGGATCAAACTTAATCTTGCTTTATAAAGGAGAATTATTATGACTTTTCTTACCAACCCTATTATGAAATCATTTGTTGGTTTTGATAATCTTTTTGACGAATTTGAAAAATTATCTACTTTTAAAGAACAATCTTATCCCGCCTATGATATTGAAAAAATTAGTGATAGTGAATATAGAATTTCGATTGCATTAGCTGGATTTTCAGAAAAAGATATTAAGGCAGAGGTAAAAGAAAGTATTTTATCAATAACTGCCTCCAAGGATAATTATGAAGATAATACATCTTTCATCCATAGAGGTATTGCTAAAAGATCTTTTGCTAGACAATTTCGACTAGCTGATAATATAGAAGTTAATAATGCTGAATTAATAAATGGTATGTTAATAGTATCACTACATAGAAATATACCTGATAATGAATTACCTAAACAGATAGAAATAAAAACTCCATCAAAAAAAATATTGTCAAAAAAAGCTGCTTGACTAAAATTAATTATTCAACGGATAATTCATAAATATTTTTAAAAATGAAATGATTATAATAGAGGGTTTTACATCCTCTATTATACTTAACTTGTTATATTTAAAATAATAAGAATAACCTCTATTTTATTCATAAAAAATTTTTCAATTTAATAATTTTGAAATTTTAAGAGCAAAACTTTCAACCCTTTTCCAATCTGTAAACTCATATGTTTTTTTTGTATCTGTTGGACCTTTAGTCATATACATTATTAAACGAATCATTTGTTTATCCCAAAAACTAATAGATGGATAATCTAACCGACCAGCAAATACATCTACTATATCTGGCTTCCAAGATATTGAATTTAAAAATTTAATGAGATATGGATTTGTTTCAGGTGTATTTTTATTTGTTTTTCGAGCTACAACATTAACAGTAAAAAAAGCATTTTGTTTATTTTTTAGCAACTGTAGATTGTTGATAACAAATTCTTTTACTCTGGGATTATGTTTTCCGTATCGAATACTTGCTCCAACAATTATTATATCGTAATTTTCTAATTCCTCTTTTTTATAATTGAACAAAGAAATCAAAGTAATATTTGCAAGCTGATTCAAATAATTTTTTATTCTTTTACAAATAGTTAAAGTATGGCCATCCGTTGTGGAATAAAGTACTAAAATATTTTTCATTTACTTTCAGTTTTTTGAATTAATTATATTTCCATCATTATAAAATAACAGTTGCAAGAAAGATTAAATAAACTACTTGTTTTTCTGTAAAGCCCTAACTCTTGATGATAGTATTCTTATTAAACCTCTTATAAAAGGATCAGAGCCCTCGATTTTTTTTTCAAATTGATCTTTTGAAATTGACATTACCTTTGCAGATGACATGCATCTTGCAGTCGCCATTCTTAATTTACCTTCAATTACGCCCATTTCACCAAAAATTTCATTTTCTTGTATTTTATGATTGGGTTGCTGTGTCTCATTAGTGGGTAGAAAGATACCTACTTCTCCTTCTAATAATAAAAAAACTTTATCTGATTGTTCTCCAGCCTTAAAAATAAATTGACCAGTGTTCAAATCAATCTTATCCATATTTTCCCCTTTTTTAATATAAACTAAATTAGTTTGATTTTATTATTTTCTTTTGCAAAAAAAACTCCTTTAGGCAGGATACTTTTTGACATAGAATCTAGTTCCTTATCATCTCTTTCTGGAGCATGGTGAGAAATTAATAATTTCTTTGCTTTAGATTTTCCATAAAACATAACAGCTTGTTCTATTGAACTGTGACCCCAACCTAATTTATTTTTTATTTCTTTTTTTGTATACATTCCATCCCAAATAACCACATCACAATTGGAAGCTGCTTTTAAAAATCCATTATCAATACTTTTTTCTAAACCAAACTCATGATCCAAAGCGTAAACTACAGTCTTATCGCAAACAGAAACTTTATAGCCAGCAGATCCTCCTGGATGACAAAGTGGAAAAGTTTCAATGGAAAAGAAATCAATAGCTGCTGCTTTAAATGTATCAAAATTCATAATATTTAAATTCAAATTATTAGTAATTATGTCTAAAGGAAAAACGGGAGGTGAAAAAGAGTTTTTAAGTACTTTTAATATACCTTTTCTATTTAAAAGAGCGGAACTTATATGAAACTGATTTTCCTGATCAAAAAATGCAGAATTAAAAGGAAGGCCTTGAGTGTGGTCATGGTGAAAATGAGAAAAAATTATAAATGTAGGTATGTTTTTTTTTATTTTAACATTTTTAAAACCAGATCCCAAATCAATGATTAATTGAAAAGAATCAGAACTTAGTTCGATACATGAAGTGTGCCCACCATATTTTAGCACCTCTTTTGAAGGCATTGGAATTGAACCTCTTACTCCATGTAATTTCAAAAACATTAAATACCCTTTAGTTAATAAATTTAAAACGTTAGCTTTAATAATTTGTTTAAATGATATATCAACTTAGACATACAAAAAAGTCAAATTATATAGAAAATCAAAATGTTATATTCAACATTCAAGGAATATTCATATAAATGATATGAAGGAAATCTCAATCTACTTTTTTTTAAAATGGTTTTTTAAAATTATTTTATCAATATTTTTTATTTTAATAATTACTTTAATTTTAATTAGGTGGATCAATCCTCCAATAACAACTGTAATTTTAGCAGAAACGCTTTCTATAGAAAGGAAAATAAATCAGGATTGGACTCCAATTAATCAAATTGGTGAAAATGTAATATTATCTGTGCTTGCATCTGAAGACGCGAATTTTTGCAATCATTTTGGATTTGATTTTGATGAAATTTTTAAATCTAAAGAATTAGGATTTTCGAGAGGAGCTTCTACAATTAGCCAACAGGTTTCAAAAAATTTATTACTCTGGAGAGGTAGGTCTTGGTTCAGGAAAGGATTAGAGGCGATTATTACTTTGATGATTGAATCCTTATGGTCTAAAAAAAGAATATTAGAAATATATTTAAATGTTGCTGAGACTGGAAATGGTTATTTTGGTATTCAGGCCATTTCTGATGAAATTTTCTCAAAGAATTCTAATCAATTAACATTAAAAGAAGCATCTTTCATAGCAGCTACTCTTCCAAATCCAAAAAAAAGAAGTGCGAAAAATTTATCAAATAACCTACTAAAAAGAGCTAAATCAATCAGAGTTGGTGCTAATACTCTAAGATTGGAAGGTAGAGCCTCTTGCGTAATATGAATCTATTTCTTACTATTTTTAGTAAAAAGAATGAAAATTATTTTCTTAATTGAAAAGGATAAGTATAAAATTGAATATGCAAGAATATAAATATATTTCAAGTTGGGTTGATAACAATACAAAAAAACTATCAAATTGGAATAAAGTTATATGGAATTTAGCTGAACCAGCCTGGCGAGAATATGAATCTTCAAAACTGTATATAGAAATTTTAAAAAATAATAATTTCAAAGTTGAGGAAGCTTCTGCAGGTATGCCTACAGCTTTTTGTGCAGAATGGGAAAATGGTTCAGGTCCAACACTTGCCACATATGCAGAATATGATGCCGTACCAGGACAATGCCAAGATGCTGTACCTTTTAAAAAACCCAGAGCTGGTTTATCCGAACATGCCAGTGGACACACTGATCCACATTCTGCCTTGGGTATAAGTGCATTAGGAGGACTATTAGCTACAAAGGCTGTAATGGAAAAATATAATATTCCAGGCAAACTTTTTTTTACAGGCGAGCCTGCCGAAAAATTAAGAGGTTCCAAACCCATACATGCTGCCAAAGGTTATTATGATAATATTGATGCCATGATAAGTTTTCACCCATGTTATATGCTACCATGGTGTAATACGGTAAGATGGGACATTCATTGTGGAGCTGCTTATGCTTTAATATATAGATTTGAATGTAAAAATGCAGCAAATTGGTTAAAAAAGAATAACAATAGTTTTACTCCTATTCCTCAATCACATGCTGAGGTTAGATTGCCAAGTGCCGATGAAGCACTTATACAAATGTATAATAGCTCTAGAAATTTAAGAGATACGATGTTGCCTCACTCAAGAAGTTGGTCAATGAATGAGATTATATTAACTTCAGGTCAGGCGACTGCAGATAATTTACCTGCAAAAAAAGCTGAATTACAATATATGATAAGAGTTTCAACATTAGATGAAGCTGATAAAGTAATAAGTTTTCTGGATAGAAATGCTCATTCAGCAGCAAAAATGACAAATTGTTCTTACACAAAACATTGGGTATCTAAATCAAGACCTGGAATTCCAAATCATACAATTTCAAATATTGTATTTGAAAGCTTAAAACAAGTAGGTCCACCAAAATGGGGGCAAGATGCAAAGAAATTAGCAAATGAAATTAGAAAAAATCTGGGACTTGAAAGTGTTAAGAATCCATTTTTAAAAGAAATTTCTGAAATTATTCACCCAAAAAAAGCTGATTCAATCATTCGTAAATATCTACCACCATCACAAAATAATTTTACATCTGATGATTATACAGAAATGTGCTGGCATACTCCAACGGCAAGGCTCTACATAGGTAGACCTATGTTAGCTTCAGCTAAAAATGAATATTATCCTAATTGGGTAATGAATGCACTTGGAGGAATACCCGAAACTATTAACCCAATGATTTTTACTGCATCAAAAACAATCGCATTGTCCTTTTTAAAAATGTTAAAAAACCCAAAATTATTGAAAGATGCAAAAAAAGAATTCAAAAAAAGGACAAAAGGTGGAATAAATGGGGATAATTGGATACAACCACTTTGTGATTATAGTCCTCCAATTCATTATGGATGGCCAAACTATATATCAACTCCAAATGGAAAAGATTGGTTATTTTAAAATATAAAAATTATAATATAAGTTTGAAAAAAATAATAAATTAATTATCCTAAACTCATGGCTTTGGTTCAAAAGAACATAAATTGGAAACCTTACGAAGTAATTTATTCAGCTGGGGATGAATCTAATGGAGTTTACCTTATAAAAGAAGGAATAGTTGAACTTTATACACCAGAAGGACTTAAACTAAATGAAATTAGTGAGAGTGAAATTTTTGGAGAATCATCTATTATATTAGGAACCAAAAGGACTGTTACTGCTAAAACTGGTAAACAAAACGTTTTTGCGAGTTTTATTCCAAAGTTTAATTTTTTACAACTAATAGAAAAAAATGTTGCTTTGTCTGCAATAATAAAAAAAACACAACTTCGATTAATAGATTCGAATAATCAAAGTCAAGAATTAACTAATGAAATTGAAAAACTAGCTTCATTAATAGAAAAAACAAAATCAGATACAAAAAAAGTTGATAAAATTATTGAAGGTATAAAACAAAAACTAAACTCAAATAAATATATGGACTAGTTAATCTTCAATCTATTCTCCTCAAAACGGTATTTAATATTTAAAAATATTAAATAAATTTATGCACACTGCCAATTTTCATTTCCCCTGTCTCATTTAAAATTTTTTTGTTTAATTTCTGCATTCCGAATATCCAATTTTCATAATTTTTACTTTTCTTTCTAAAAAAATTATTTGTTTGGTAGTCTGTGGGTATTAGGAATTTTTCTAAAACTACTCCTTTTATAATTCTACTGGCTACAGTTTAAGGTAATAAAAGATTTTTTGTTTCATTTATTTTATTTTGATTAAAACCTAACATTGGAGTTCCAATATATTGAGAGCACACAGCTGAAACCTTAATTACTAAATGGTTATTACTAATTGCTAATGACTATTCAAAACTTAATGCCCCACTTTTGGTAGCAGAATAGGCAGAGTCACCTATGCGCGTAAGAAAGGAAGCTGTTGAAATAATTTGCAAAAAATAACCCTTTTTCCTTTTAATCATATGAGGTAAAGCATATCTGACCGCATATATGTGTGATATTAAATTTATACTCCATGTGTTTTCCCAGCTTTCATTTTGCTCAATGTTATTTATTCTTTTTGAATTTGAAACAACTCTAGCATTAGAACAAAATAGACTTATATGACCAAATTTTTTTTTGCTACTTCTATCAGGTTATGTTTATCTTTTTCTTTTGAAACATCACAAAATTGTAATGAGCAGTTTAAGTCATTGGCTGTTTTTTTTAATTTTTTTTGATTTATATCTGAAAGTAAAATATTAGGAGTTTTTACAAAAATTCTAAAGCTAAAGCTTTACCTAAACCACTGGCCTCACCCGTTATAACAATATTTTTATTTATTAAATTCACAATTTTGCCCCTTTTAATTAATCTTAGATAAAAATTATTAATTTAAAATCGTATTAAAAATTGGCAAATAATTATTTTTTATTCTAGCTTATTATTTTATCAATTTTTTATAGCTATCAAATGAGATATTTGATCCACAAGCAATAATTGAAATAGCCTTTCCAACAACTAATTGTTTTAATGGTCCTAATAAACCAGCTAAGGATGCTACGCATGCTGGTTCTACGATTAGATTTAACCTATCACGCATTAATTTAAGAGCAGCTATTAGTTCGTCGTCTTTAACTCTGACCACAGCATCCACAAATTCATGAACAACTCCAAAAGAATATTCCATTGCCATTGGAGAACCTAAACTATCAGCAATAGTTTCCACTTTCCCAAGTTTTATAGGTTTTTCATTTTGAAAACTCCTATACATTGAATCAGCACCTTCAGGCTCTACCCCATATATCACTGTAGAAGGTTTTGATTTCTTAATTGCTGAAGCAATTCCTGCAATTAAACCCCCGCCCCCAATTGGAACAATAGCAACATCAAGTTCTGGAAAATTCTCTATTATTTCAAGACCACATGATGCTGAACCTAATACCATGCTCTCTGAATCAAAAGGTTGTAAGATTGTTCTATTTTCTGATAATGCAATTTCTTCCATTTTAGAAAAAGCATTCTTGACATCTCCACATAGAATTACTTCTGCTCCATGATCTTTACACCCTTGTATCCTTGAAGGATCAGATGTTTCTAACATAACAACTTTAGCATTTACTCCTGAAGATTTAGATGCCCATGATACGGCTAATGCATGATTTCCCGCACTTACTGCTACTACTCCTTTTTCTTTTTGTTTTTTGCTTAATTTATCAAGGGCAAGTAAAACTCCTCTAGATTTAAAAGAGCCAGTGTGTTGAAAAAGCTCCATTTTCATTCTTACATTTGAACCTTTAGGTAAAAATGGGGAAATCTTGCTACCATTTAATTCTAATACTGGAGTTGAAACAATTCTACCACTAAGTGATTTTTTAGCTTCTTTCATCAGATTTATATCTGGAGATTTAGCCAATATATTTATCCACTACATATACTGTTTAAAAAAATTAAAAACACACTATGATGTATTAACAGAGATAATAAATAAATACTAGTCAAAAAAAAAAATTGATAAGAATTTTAGTTTAATGTTAAACTAAATTATAAAAAGTTTTGTTAACGTGATCTATTAGTATGGGAATATCAAATTTCAATTTCAATTTTTCTTATTTGATTTATCTCATAGTAATCCTTCTATTTTTAATGGCAACTTTACTTTTGTCATTCAAAAAAGATCTTAATAAAAACATACAGAATTTGTGTATTTGGGGTATAATTTTTTTTGCAGTACTAGTCTCATATTATTTATGGGATGACATAAAAATTTCTATGCATAAGGAGAATTACAAATATATCATTAAAAATGAAAACAGCATAACAATTGAAAAGTTTGAAGATGGACATTTTTATTTACCTTTAATTATAAATAATTTGGAATTTATTTTTTTAGTTGATACGGGAGCAACTAGATCGCTTTTAGCAAAAAAAGATTTTAAGCTACTTGAAAATAACCATATATTTTCACCAACTGAAATAATATTGGAAACTGCTAATGGAATAGTTGTTGCGAATGAAGTCATCTTTCAAAAAGTGCAGCTATTTAAACATAGTTTAGGTGAAATATCTTTTCTAGTAGCTGCCAATGATTTTGAAGGTCCAAGAATTTCATTATTAGGTCTTGATTTACTGAATAAAAATTTCAAATACGAGATAACTAATAATTATCTAAAATTACAATTATCTAATTAATTATTAAATACCAATATAATCTCTTATTTTTTTATCTGAGGAATTTATAAAGTCATTTAAACTCATCAGTTTCGTAAATTGTCCTTCGCTTACAAATAAAACTTTTTGATTAAGTTCAACAACATCTTTAATATGATGAGATACCATTAACAATGTTATATTTTTTTTTACTACATGATTTTTTATTAGTTTTATCATCTCAGATCTTAAAGCTGGGCCTAAACCTGAAAATGCCTCATCTAATAATAAAATAGGTTTAGATCTAACCATCGCTCTTGCAAGTGAAACTCTAGTCATTTGACCGCCTGATAGCTGGGAAGGCTTTTGAAATTTAAATTTAGACAAACCTACTTCATTTATGACAGAATCAACTATCTCTGATTGAATTGAATTCATTTTAAGATTGGGGGTTAAACCTATAGCAACATTCTCAATGATATTAAGATGAGAAAATAAGTTATAATCTTGAAATAAAATACTAATAGGTCTTTGTCCTGGTTCTAATTGAGTGATATCTGATTTATCCCATTCGATATTTCCAGCTGCGAGCGGAATAAAGCCTGCCAAAACATTCAAAAAAGTAGATTTGCCAGCACCTGATGGTCCAACAATTGAGATATGTGAACCCTTTTTAATTTCGAAGTCAGCAGTTAACCTGAAATTTTCTAAATTAATAACTAAATCATCAACGCGAAGCATAAAATTTTCCTAAAGAATCAAATAACTGAAATAAAGAAAAACATATTATTATTAGTAGTACTGAGCTACTAAAAGCATAATCCATTCTGTAAGACGTCATTAAACGAAATATTGCTAGTGGAAGAGTTTGAAAATCACCAAATGAGAATAGGGTAACAACACCTAAATCACCCATTGATAATGCGCATCCTAAACCCATAGAAAAGGAAATTGCTGGGAAAGTTATAGGAAAAGTAATTAGTTTAAATCTATCAAATCCCTTAATATTTAAACTATCTGATAATTTTCCAGTATCATCATTAACCTTAGTTATAGCAGGAAATATAATGCGAAACATAAAAGGCAAACTCATAGTAGCATTTATTAATATGATTAATATTGGAGTCAGAATTTCAAGGGTAATTATTGGTCTTAAAAATAAAAAAAGACCAGTGCCCATTACTATTGGAGAAGTAGCTAAAATAAAAATACTTAATATTTCAACATATTTTGAATGCAAATTAAAATTTATTAAAAAATTAGAAAGTGATAAAGCAATACATACTCCTAATAAACCTGAAAATATAGCCAAAATAAATGAATTAAGAGCTGCTAAATATATAGTCGAGGGCAGAATAAACATTCCCCAAAACCCTGTTAGAATTAAAAACAAAATTGGAGTAAGTAAAAAAAATACTGTAGATATGATCCAGAACCAATCCAATAAACTCTTTTCCAAATATAAAGAGTTAACTTCAAAAGTTTTAAATTCATTTGAAGCAAATGAAGTATTTTTTTTATCAAAAAAAATTATAAACATTGCAAAACTTCCACAAACCAAAAATTGGATACCTGCTAAAGAAGAAGCTTTAGCAAAATCCAACTCGAAAATTAAAGCTTGATAAATTGCTACTTCTAAGGTGGTAGAATTTGGGCCACCACCCAGAGTTAAAGCAACCGAAAAACTGGATATACAAATTAAAAAAATTATACATATAGCTCCAGGCAATGTTGCCCTAAGCATAGGTAATTCTATTAATTTAAAATAGTTAATTGACTTTATATTGAGAGATTTTGCCAATTTTAATTGTTCATTAGGTATTTCTTTCCATGCTAGTAATAAAAATCTAATAGCTAGTGGAAGATTGAAAAAAATATTTATTATTATTATTCCTTTTAATCCATAAATTGAAACCTTGGAAAATCCTAACATCTCAAGTATGTTATTTATAAATCCATTATTTCCAAAAATTAAGATAATACTAAAAATTGCAGAGACAACTGGAAATATAAATGGTAATCCTAAAATTTTTATAAGAGTGCTTTTGAACCTAAAATTATTCCTAAATATTGATTTAGAAATAGGAATAGATAAAAAACAAACTAAAACAGATGAAATTAATGCTTGTTTTAGCGTGAAATATAGCACCTTTAACTCATAAGGATTGAGTAGATAGAAATTATCCCTCGACCAAATAAAAACTACAAATATCGATCCTAAAGTTAGTCCTATTATAAAAACTATAGCTATAAATGAAGTTAAATTTGAAAAATTTATTTTGTCATTGCTTTTAACCATTCTTCAATTGCAAAATTCTTAATTTCAGCTGAATTTTCTTCATTTAAAAAAATTGATTTTTTTGGTTTAGGAAGATCTTGAAATCCTTTTGGCCAATTTTCTTCACTTAGATTTACGGGAAAAGACCAATTATATAATGGTATAATTTTTTGAAATTCTTGTGTTAGTATGAACTCCATAAACTGATTAGATAAATCTTGATTTTCTTCTTTATAAACTTTTGCAGCTAATTCAACATAAACATAGTGCCCTTCATCCATTATAAGAGCAGTTTTTGTATTATCATTCTCCGCAATTTTATGATAAGCTTCGGATGTAATAAAAGATAATACCATCTCAGCTTCACCTGAAGTAAACATACCATAAGACTCCGACCAGCCTTTAGTTACTGTTAAAATTTTGGATGAAAGTTTTGACCAAACATCAAATGCTTCTTCCCCGTATATCGACTTTATCCATAATACTAGTGCTAAACCTGAGGGTGATGTCCTTGGGTCTTGAATAATAATTTTATAATCCCTTGGATCATTAGCTAATTCAATAAAAGTTTTTGGAGGATTTTTAATTTTAGTATTATCAAAAATAAATGCAACATAACTCCAATCAAAAGGTAAAAAAGTGGAATCTTTCCAATTAATTGGAAGTTGTGGTAAAGAAAAATCGAAATTTATATTATCTAGTAAATTTAATTGTCGGGCTTTCAATGTATTATCAGAGCTTAAGCCAATCAAAATATCAGCGGTTGTAGATTTTCCCTCTAACATCAATTTAGACAAAGGATTCCCAGAAATAAATTTTAAATCACAATTACATTTTTTCTCAAATGCCTCTTCTATTTTTGGACCTGGCCCCCACTCAGAAATAAAATAATCTGGGGCGTAAATTGTTAATACTGAAGTAGTTTCTGCAGAACAGATAACTGGTAGGAGTAATAGATATAATATTAATTTTCTAATAATCATTATAAAACCTATTTATTTAATGATTAAGTACAGTCGCAGTTTAGGATAAAGCCTTTCCTACGCCGATACTAATCGGTTCAGGTTCAACGGGTTTGAAATATCATCTCAGCATTAGCACCCCGAGGTGTAGACGATAATATATGATCAATTAATTTTTTTCAACTTTTTTAATTTAATTATTTGATTAACTCTGTATTTATATATTTAAATAATAAAGTTTTTAAAAATTCTGACGTTTATTAAAGGAGTTCAAGTACTATTTATCTTCTAATATGAAATTTTTAAATTTTAAATTATTATCAACAATAGCTTTTTGGTTTGTAATACCAGTATTATCTGATGCCGATGGATGCCAAAAATGGGTTAATGGGAATCCAATTCTTGAAATTAAACCATACTGGGAAAAAGTAAATTCAAAGCAAATCATTTCCTGCTTGAATGAAGGACAAAGTACGAGTGTCAGAGACACTATGGGTAGAACCCCATTACATTTAGCTTCCCTTTACAGTAAAGATCCAAAAGTAATTAAATTACTTATTCAAGGTGGATCAAAAATAGATGCAAGGAATGCTTCTGGGGGCACTGCACTACATGATGCGGCATCAAGAAACCGGAACCCTTCGGTATTGGAAACTTTAATTCGTGCTGGAGCAGATGTTAATGCAAAAAATAGCAATAAATGGTCTCCACTTCATAGTTCTAAATTTAATAAAAATGAGAAAATAGTAAAATTACTTATTGCTTTTGGAGCTAATATAAATGCAGAGGATGATATGAAAAGGACATCTCTTCACTTAACAGCACCTTTTGGATCTTTTGAAAAAATTAAATTATTACTTAAGTCCGGAGCTAATCCAAATGCTCTTACTAGATATGGAATTTCACCTCTTCATGGAGCAGCAGGATGGAATAAAGATCCCAGAGTAATAATAGAAATTATAGAAGCTGGTGGTATGGTTAATTCTGGTATTGAAATGGGGAGAACTCCACTTCACGAAGCGGCAAAATGGAATGGAAACTCAAAGGTAATTTTTGCATTAATAAATAAAGGTGCAGATATTTTTGCGAGTACTAATAAGGGCGAAAATATTTTTGATATTATCGAAACTAATAAAAAACTGAAATTAACTGATGGTTACTGGGATGTAAGAGAACTACAATTTAAATAAAACTACCTAATAAAGTTTTGAGGTAATAAAAATTATCTTTATATCAATTGAAAAAGCAGTCATTATTATATTTTTTTTAATCAATTGATTTAATAGGATTTATTCTATGAAAGTTTCTGAAGCCCTTGACAACAGAATAAGCTGTCGTTCTTTTTTATCCCAAAAAGTAAATAAAAAAATTATAAAAAATATAATTAAAAAAGCAGGGAAATCTCCATCTGGAGGCAATCTTCAACCTTGGCAAGTCTTTGTCCTTGCAGATAAAAACTTAAGAAATCTAATTAAGGAAATTAAAAAGGATATCCTAGAATTTCCTAAAGGCCATCCAACAGAATATGAAATTTATCCAAAAAATTTACCAAAGATTTATATTGAAAGGCGTTTTAAATGTGGAGAAGATCTATACTCAATTCTAAAAATAAATAGAGAAGACAAAGAAAAGAGAAGAGAACAATTCAAAAAAAATTTTGAATTATTTGGTGCTCCTATTGGTATCTTTGTTTATATTGATAGAACTATGGGCTATCCACAATGGTCAGATGTTGGAATGTTCGTCCAGAGTTTATTACTTTTAGCAAAAGAAAATAATTTAGATACTTGTGCACAAGAATCATGGGCATCATTTCATAATTTGGTTAATAAACATACTAAAGCACCAAAGAACTTGATGCTTTTTTGTGGAATAGCAATGGGTTATATGAATCCTGCTAGCGAAATTAATAAATTAAAAACTGAAAGAGCTTCTCTTAATGAAGTAGCAAAATTTATAGGCTTTTGATAGCTGTTTTATGTTTCAACAAAATCAGAATGAAATTTTTGATGCAAAACAGCAGCATGGACCATAGCACCAGGGTTTGCCTGAACTGCAGCTTGACTTAACAATCCTAAGACTGCTTCCTCCCTAGATAAACCAAGAGCTACCAATTCTGATACTGCAACTGCGAAAACTTCTACTATTAAATCTGAGGGCTGTTTTGTGTTCATGATGATATCTCCTATGGTTGAATTTATCATTGCAAAAAGAATACCAAAATTTGAACTTGATTATTTTTTTTGGTTACTAATTATTTTATCAATATATTCATTTAAAAAAGACCAAAAAAATTCCTCTCCTGAATACCCCTCAAACCTATATTTTTCTATATTATTTTGCAAAAGTATAAAAGTTGGAGTAAAAACTGGTTCAGAATTTAAAACAATTCCGATTGGTAATAATTCGCCAAAATGATGCCTGATAAGTGGAGCTAATCTTCCTTCTTCAGTTTTAGAATAATTATACCCAATTTCTTCATCCCAAAGATCACAATAAGGACAACCAGTATCATCAATCATTAACAATTTAATATCAAATGAATTAGAAAAAGATAAGTTAGAAATAGAAATTTGAAATGATAATATTAATAAAAATAATAAGCGATTATTGATTAAAGTTTTCATTTTTTTTTGAATAAAATATGTAAATTATAGAATAAATATTATATACTTAAATAATTATAAAAATGTAAAGTTTGAACTATGGACATAAGTATTAGTTATAGCGGGGCTGCTTTAGCAGGAATACTTTCTTTTTTTTCCCCCTGTGTTTTACCGTTAGTGCCATTTTACCTATGTTATCTGGCTGGAATTTCAATGGAAGAATTTAAAAATGAAGGCTCGTTTAATTTTAAATTAAGAAAAAAATTAATAATTAATACTGTATTTTTTTCTTCAGGTATCATTTTAGTTTTTATGCTAATGGGTTTAGCTGCGTCTTCAATTGGTCAATTATTCAGACAATTCAGACCAGAACTAAATATCCTAGCAGCATTAATATTATCAATTTTTGCATTACACTTTCTAGGACTGTTTAAATTTTCATTCTTCTATAGAGAGTTTAGGTTTTCAACAAAACTCACCCCTTCAAAATTTATTGGAAGTTTTTTAATGGGTATAGCATTCGGATTTGGTTGGACACCATGTGTAGGACCTGCATTAGCAACAGTTTTATTTATAGCTGCTGATAAGAATAGTTTATTTCATGGAGCTTTACTTTTATTTACATATGGTCTTTTTATGACAATTCCTTTTATGTTAGCCTCCTTTTTTACCCAACCTTTTCTATCACTAATACAAAAAAATAAAAAGTTTATGAGCTATTTTGAAAAAAGTATGGGTGTTTTTCTATTAATATTTGCTTTTTTAATAGTAAGTAATAATATGTCCTTATTATCTTTTTGGCTTATTGAAACTTTCCCAAGTTTTTCGAATTTGGGATAAAAAACTAAGAGAAAAATATGAAAAAAATATTTGTGATTTTTTTATTCTTTATACTACCTATTAATGCCAACGCATTAGTACTTGGAGAAGATGGGCTTTATGAAGAACCTTGGATTATTGAAACTTTTAAAGATTTGAGAGAGGACTTAGAAGAAGCTAACCAAGATCAAAAAAGATTGATGATTTTATTTGAGCAAAAAGGATGTGGATATTGTAAAAAAATGCATGAAAAGGTATATTCCATTGCTGAAATAGCATCCAAATTACAAGATGATTATTTTGTAATTAGAATTAATATATTTGGAGATTTAGAGGTAACAGATTTTGACGGAGAGACACTTAAAGAAAAAGATATAGTAAAAAAATGGGGAATAATGTTTACTCCTACTGTTATGTTTTTACCAGAGCAAGTAAATGAAAATACTACTGCCGCAAAAGCTTCAGTTGTAACGATGCCGGGTGCTTTTGCCAAGGGTACTACTAACCTACTTTTAGACTGGGTTTTATTAAAAGGTTATGATGGGGAAGAGCATCTCCAAAAATTTATTGCAAGAAGTTTAAATAACAGTTAGCATTAAATATATAATTACAAAATCAACTGTAATTTTAAATTTAAGGTAGCTGAGGTTTATAATATGATTAAATTTAAATTTTTATTTTCATTCTCATTTATTATTTTCTTTTCAGGAGCTTCTTTTGCTGAAATAGCACCATCTGAGGTAATAGCTGATGAATATGGCGCCGTTAATGCTTCACTGACTGGAGTTTCTGGAGATCCTACCAATGGTAGAAAAGTTTTCATGAATAGAAAACAGGGTAATTGTTTGGCTTGTCATGTTAACTCTGAAATGTCTGAACAAACTTTTCATGGAGAAGTAGGGCCAGTTTTAGATGGTGTAGCTGATCGATGGACTGCTGCAGAACTTCGTGGTATGCTTGTGAATTCTAAGAAAGTATTCGAAGGCACTATAATGCCTTCATTTTACAAGGATAGTGGATATAATAGGACTTTGAAAAAGTTTGTAGGAAAAACAATTTTAAAAGCCCAACAAGTCGAAGATGTACTTGCATATCTTCAAACATTAAAAGAATAACAGAATTAAGCTGGAGAGAAACATATGAAAATTAATAGGAGAAAAATAGTAGTGATGGGCGCAGGTTTTGCTACATCTTCACTATTACCTTTAAATTTATTAGCTCAAACAGATGATGGTCAATCAGCTGAGGATATTATAAAAGAATTTACTGGGGGAGCTAGTGTAGGCTCTGGTGATATAATGCTAACAACACCAGAGATTGCAGAGAATGGTAATACAGTACCTATTGGGGTCGAGTCTAAAAAAGCTACTGCTATAAAAATATTGGCACTAGGTAATCCAGGGCCTGATGTCATAACATTTAAATTTGGTCCTTTATCGGCAACCCAATCTGCTTCTACAAGAATAAGATTGAGAAAAACACAAGAAGTCTTAGCAATTGCAAAATTGGAAGATGGGAGTTTTATTCAAGATATAAAAACAGTTAAAGTCACCATTGGTGGCTGTGGCGGATAGTTAGAATAAGGAGAGATAAAGATGGCAAAAGGTGTAAAACCAAGAATAAAAGTTCCTAAGCAAGCAGCTGCAGGAGAATCTATAACCATAAAAACATTAATTAGTCACAAAATGGAAACTGGATTAAGAAAAGATGCTGACGGAAATAAAATACCACAATCCATCATCAATAGATTTACTTGTGATTTCAATGGTTCAAATGTAGTGGATTTTGATATTAAAGCTGGAATATCAGTAAATCCATACTTTCAATTTGAAGCAATAGTTCCTGAAAGTGGAGAATTTAAATTTTCATGGTACGATGATGATGGATCAGTATATGAGAAAACAAAAAAAATTACAGTAAGCTAGTTAAGGGGATGAGATGACTTTTTCGAAAAAAATATTCATAACTGTTGTTATGATTTTTGGTTTGAATTTTTCTTTTGTTTCAGCCGATGAAAGTGCTGAACTAATAGTAGAAGGTGAATCTATATTAACAAGAACTAAAGCGCCAAGCCATATGGAAAATATTGACGAAATTAGGTCAGGATGGACATTTCGTATTAAGGAAACGCAATCTCTACAAATGGACGACTTTGAAAACCCAGGTATGATATTTGTAGATAAAGGTATTGACCTTTGGAATAAAGTCGAAGGTACAAATAATAAATCTTGTGCTTCTTGCCATGGAGATGCTTCCGAATTTAAAGGTCTTAGAACTGTAATGCCTAAGTGGAATGCTTCGGCTGGTGCTTTATGGTCTATGGAAGATCATGTAAATAATTGTAGAACTGAACAAATGGGTGCTGAACCATTGAAATGGGGAAAGGCCCCAATGGACTCAATAGTTGCTTTGATTGGCTTACAGTCTAGAGGCATGAAAATGAGTGTTAAGATTGATGGTGAAGTTCAACCAATGTGGGAACTAGGAAAAGAATTATTTTATACAAGAGTAGGGCAATTGGATATGTCATGTGCAAATTGTCATGAAGAAAACTATGGAGTGATGATTCGTGCAGATCACCTAAGTCAAGGTCAAATTAACGGATTTCCTACATATAGGTTGAAGAATGCTAAACTAAACTCTATTCATGCTAGGTTTAAAGGTTGTATGAAAAATATAAGAGCAACTCCCCACAAGGTGGGAGGTGACGAATTTAGAGCACTTGAACTTTATGTAGCATCAAGAGGCAATGGTTTATCATCCGAAACACCTTCCGTTAGGAATTAAAAAACTCTAACCATTATTCTATAATAATATTAAAATTTTACCCCAAGATCGTATAAAATTAGATTTTGGGGTTTTTTAATGGGGACACGCAACAAATGATTGCAAGAAGACATTTTTTACAAGCTTCTATTGCGACATCTTTTATTTTAGGTTCTTTAGGATTTAGCAACTCATCAAAACTGATTGCAAAACAGAAAATTTCTGAAAAAGACCTTCTGGATTTTAAAAGTGTTGGCAATGTAACAATTATGCATATTACAGATGTGCATGGTCAGTTAAAACCAGTTTATTTTCGAGAACCAGATATAAATTTAGGTGTTGGAAATGTAATTGGGAAACCTCCCCACATAACAGGAAAAGAATTTCTAAATTATTTTAATATTTCAACAAATAGTGCTGAAGCTTATTCTCTCTCTTCTGAAGGGTTCATTGACCTGGCAAGAACCTACGGGAAAATGGGGGGACTTGATAGAATTGCTACAGTAGTGAAATCCATAAGATCAGAGAGACCCAATGCCTTATTATTGGATGGTGGAGATACTTGGCAAGGAAGTTACACTGCTTTAAAAACAAATGGTATGGATATGGTTAAAGCTTTTAACTTACTAGGAGTTAATGCAATGACTAGCCATTGGGAATTCACATTAGGTATCGAAAGAGTGATGGACTTGGTTGAAAATCACATAAATTTTCCATTCCTAGGAGCTAATATATTTGATACTGAATGGGATGAAAGAGCTTTTGATCCCTATACCTTTTCTGAACAAAATGGTAAAAATATTGCAATCATTGGACAGGCTTTTCCCTACATGCCAATAGCGAACCCATCCTGGATGTTTCCTGGACTTTCATTTGGTATAAGAGAAAAAAATATTCAACAACTTGTAAATGAGGTTAAGGATAAAGGTGCAGATCTAGTAGTATTATTGTCCCACAATGGGTTTGATGTTGATAGACAATTAGCATCAAGAGTAAAAGGTATTGATGTTATATTTTGTGGACATACACATGATGCACTCCCAAAACCAATTATTGTAGATAAAACGCTATTAATTGCATCTGGTAGTAATGGCAAGTTTTTAAGTAGAATTGATTTAAATGTAGATAAAGGTATTAAAGATTATAAGTATAGATTGATACCAATTTTTTCAGACGTTATTACTTCAGATAAAGAAATGAGAAACCTAATAAAGAATGAACGAGAACCTCATCAATCAGTTTTAAAAGAAGAGATTGGAGAAACAAATTCTGTATTATATAGGAGAGGGAACTTTAATGGTACTTGGGATGATTTAATATGTGATGCCATTATCGAAGAACGAGGTGCAGATATCGCTTTATCTCCAGGTTTTAGATGGGGACCAAGTTTAATACCAGGAAGTAAAATAACTAGAGAAGATATTTTTAATGCGACAGCTATGAGTTATCCTAAAGTTTATTTGACTGAAATGACAGGTAATACAATTAAAATCATATTAGAAGATGTTGCCGACAATTTATTTAACCCAGATCCATATTATCAACAAGGTGGAGATATGGTAAGAGTTGGTGGTATGGGTTATAAAATTGACATCAATAAACCTCAAGGTAAAAGAATTTCTGAGATGACAATTTTAAAGACTGGCGATAAAATTGATTCTGAAAAGAATTATAAAGTTGGTGGGTGGGCATCTGTGAATGAAAATACACAAGGTCCTCCAGTTTGGGAATTAGTTGAAAATTACATTAAAAGAAAGAAAGTCATTCAATTGGAAAAAAATAATTCTGTAAAAGTTGTAACAGGTTAATTACAATATATATTATTATCATCTTACATATGGAGATATAATGACAAGAAAAATTAAGACTTCTCGAAGAAAATTTGTTGCAGGTTCGTTAGCTGTGGGATCGGCATTAATTTCAAGTAATAAGGCTTTTTCATCTATTAAAGATGATAAGGCTATTACAGAAATACAAGATTGGAATAGTGAACTTGGTGATGGAGTTGATGCTAGTCCTTATGGATATCCAAGTGAATATGAAAAACATGTCATAAGACGTAATGTGCCTTGGCTTACTGCTGATTCAACAAGTTCAGTAAATTTTACTCCACTACATGAATTAGATGGAACTATTACTCCTAATGGTCTTTGCTTCGAAAGACATCATGGTGGAGTAGCTATTCTTGATCCAAAAAAATTCAGACTTATGATAAACGGTCTTGTAAAACAAGATACTGTTTTTGACTTAAGTGATCTCAATAGATTCCCAAGAGTAAATAAACTTTACTTTCTGGAATGTGCAGCTAATTCAGGAATGGAATGGCGAGGGGCTCAACTAAACGGATGTCAATTCACTCATGGAATGATACATAACGTTTTATATACTGGAATAAAGTTAAAAGATATTTTAAAAGAAGTTGGTTTAAAAAGTAATGCAAAATGGATCTTAGCTGAAGGTGCTGATTCCTCCGCTATGACAAGATCTATCCCAATAGAAAAAGCAATGGATGATTGTTTAATTGCTTTCAAAATGAATGGAGAATCTTTAAGACCTGAACAAGGATACCCTGTTCGGCTGGTAGTGCCAGGCTGGGAAGGGAATATGTGGGTTAAATGGATAAGAAGAATAGAAGTAGGTGATTTGCCTTGGCATCATCGTGAAGAAACTTCAAAATACACAGATTTATTCAGTGATGGAAAAGCTAGAAGATTTACTTGGGAAATGGATGCTAAGTCAGTAATTACAAACCCTAGTCCTCAAGCTCCAATTTCTCATGGTAAAGGGCCTACTGTAATTACAGGTGTTGCCTGGTCTGGTCGTGGAAAGATCCAAAAAGTAGATGTAAGTATTGATGGGGGAATAAATTGGAGGGAAGCTAGATTGAGTGGTCCTGCGGATAGTAAATCAATGCATCGTTTTTATTTTGAATTTAATTGGAGTGGGAAACCCCTTCTTTTACAAAGTCGTGCACAAGATGATACAGGATATGTTCAACCTACAAAGGATCAATTAAGATCTGTTAGAGGAGAAAATTCAATATACCATAATAATGGAATACAAACATGGGCAGTTGATAATGATGGAATTACTGAAAATGTTGAAGTTTCTTAATTTTTTTTTAGCTGTAATCATTTTTATTACCATGAGTAGCTTTAGTTATTCTGATTCACTTGGTTTAGGCAGACCTGCAACAAAAAATGAAGTTTTAGCCTGGGACATTGACATAAGACCTGATGGGAGCGGTTTGCCCATTGGCTCAGGTTCTGTTTTAATTGGTGAAGAAGTATATACTGATAACTGTGCTAGTTGCCATGGAGATTTTGGAGAAGGAATAGATCGTTGGCCTGAATTAGCAGGTGGCTTTGATACTCTTGATAGTGAGAATCCAGTAAAAACAATAGGTTCTTATTGGCCTTATTTATCAACAGTTTGGGATTATGTTCATAGAGCTATGCCATTTGGAAATGCTCAATCTTTAAGTAACGATGAAGTTTATGCTATAACTTCATACATTCTTTATTTAAATGATATTGTAGATGAAGATTTTGAACTTTCAAATTTAAATTTTAAGGACATAAGCTTACCAAATGAGGAAAACTTTTATCTAGATAATCGTAAAAATTTAGAAAATATTACCTTTACTAAAAGATGTATGCAAAATTGTAAACCAGAAGCTAAGATCTCAAAGAGAGCCATTGTTCTAGATGTAACTCCTGAAGAAGAAGAAACTTCCGAAGTTAAAATTACTAATGAAGATGATACTATTAATTTAGCTAGCTTAGATCCAAAATTAATAGATCATGGAGAAAAAGTATTCAAAAAGTGTAAAGCCTGTCATAGAATCGGAACAAATGCTAAGAATGGGACTGGACCTCACCTTAATGATATTTTTGGAAGAGTTGCGGGAGAACTTAAAAACTATAAAAAATATTCAAAAAATATTCAAAAATTAGGTCAAGAAGGTTTGATTTGGAATGAAGAAACTCTTACCTCATTTCTCAATAATCCGAAAAAATATATCTCTGGAACTAAAATGAATTTTAAAGGTATAAAAAAAAGTGATGAACTAATTGCTTTAATTGAATATCTGAAAGCAACTACAAAGATTAATTAATTTTATATTTTTAATTAGGTTTAGAAATGTCATCATACTTTCTTTCATTATCTCGCAGAATTCGAAAAACCCATTTTACAGACAAAGTTATAGAAGAGGGCGTAAAAGGTTTTACTGTTTACAACCATATGCTTTTACCAACTGTTTTTAAAAATGTTGAGGAAGATTATCATCATCTTAAAAAAGAAGTACAGATATGGGATGTATCATGTGAAAGACAAGTCGAAATAAACGGAAAAGATGCTTATGAACTTTTACAAATGATTACTCCTAGAAGATTAGATAAGTTATCAGAAAAAAAGTGTCTTTATGTTCCATTAGTTAATTCAAAAGGATTTATGGTAAATGATCCAGTGATAATCAAAATCTCTGATGAGAAATACTGGATATCTATTGCTGATAGTGACATTTTACTTTGGATAGATGGAATAGTATCTGCTCTGAATTTGGATGTAGATGTATCTGAACCTGATATATCACCATTAGCTATACAGGGCCCAAAATCTGAAATATTAGCTTCTAAATTATTTGGTTCAAAAATTAAAAAACTTAAATTTTTTGATATTGAAAATTTTAAGTTTGAAGGTCAAGAATTACTAATCGCAAAATCAGGATATTCAAAACAGGGAGGCTATGAGATTTATGTAACCAGTCCCAAGATTGCAGTGAAATTATGGGATACATTATTTGAAGAGGGAAAGGCACTAAATGTAAGAGCTGGATGCCCTAATCTAATTGAAAGGATAGAAGGAGGTTTGCTATCATATGGTAATGATATGACAATTAAGGATACACCATTCGAATGCGGTCTTGAAAAATTTTTACCAAAAATAGTTTCCAAAGAATGTATAAGCGCTGAATCTCTAAACTCTAATGAAATTAGATGCCCTAAAAAAATAATCAAATCATTAAGTATTGACTGTGAAAATAAAATTTATTGTGAAAATGTTTGGAATGTAGTTAATGATAAAAACAATGTTATAGGACAAATTACTTCAGGGGCTTTTTCACCTGATCAGAACAAAATAGTAGCTTTAGGTATGATCAATAAAGATTTTTTAAATAGTGAAAACCATCTTTTTACAATTATTGACGATAAAAAGTATTTAACCAATGTTCACGAAAAACCTTTTATATAAGTCAAATTAAAAAATTTTTAAATTATGAGTAATATAAATCAATTACAAAATCAAAAAGCTAAAATAGGATTAATTAGTCTTGGATGCCCTAAAGCTTTGGTAGACAGTGAAAGAATATTAACATCTCTTACTCACAATGGTTATATGATCAATAAAGATCATAAAAATGCCGATTTGGTCATAGTAAATACATGTGGATTTATAGATTCCGCTAAAGAGGAAAGTATAAATACTATTACATCTGCAATAAATGAAAATGGAAAAGTTATAATAACTGGTTGTTTAGGTAAAGATAAAACAACAATCAAAGATTTCAATAAAAAAGTATTAGCTATAACTGGGCCAAGTGAAATCAATAAAGTTTTGAGGACTGTTCAAAAAGTACTCCCTCAACATAAAAAACCACTCAGAAATTTTCTTTCTCCTATAGGAATAAAACTAACACCAAAGCATTATAGCTACCTAAAGATTTCTGAAGGATGCAATCATAGATGTAAATTTTGTATAATCCCTAAATTAAGAGGTAGATTAAAATCCCGAAAAATTCAAGATATTATAAATGAAGCAAAAACATTAATTGATAACGGAACTCAAGAACTACTTGTAATTTCTCAAGATACATCGGCTTTTGGTCTAGATTTTATAAAGTCAAAAAATAAAGAAAGATCTGACATAATTCAATTATGTAACTCACTAGGCGATTTAGGTATTTGGATAAGGTTACACTATTTGTATCCATATCCTCATGTTACTAAAATTATACCTCTAATGGCTGAAGATAAAATCTTACCTTACTTAGATATTCCATTTCAGCACAGTCATCCTGAAGTGCTAAGAAGAATGCAAAGACCTGCTAGAAAAAATAATGCTTCAAATTTAATAAAAGAATGGAGAGATATTAAACCAGATCTTACAATAAGATCTACTTTCATAGTAGGTTATCCAGGAGAAACTGAAGATGAATTTCAGTATTTACTTGATTGGTTAGAAGAAGTTCAGATAGACCGAGTTGGATGTTTTAAATATGAGAATGTAAATGGAGCTAGGGCAAATGATTTAAAGGGGCACTTATCAGAAGAAATAAAAGAAGAAAGATGGAATAGATTTATGATAAAAGCTCAAGAGATTTCTGAGAATAAGCTTTCAAAAAAAATAGGGACAACCCAAGAAGTTATTGTTGACGAACTTGATGAAGAAGGAGCAGTGTGCAGAACTAAGGGTGATGCACCTCAAATTGATGGAAATTTATTTATTGATAAAGATTTTAAAAATTTAACACAAGGTCAAATAGTTAGAGTTAAGGTGGACGAAGCTAGTGAGTACGATCTTTGGGGAAAACTAATATAACAATAATTTTAAATTATTTAATTTTGCGGCTGGGGTTTTAATCCTCCACCACCCTTTTTAGGCTTATTTTTGATACCAGATTTTGGTACTGAAATTAAACTAGGAGTTTTATCATTATCATCAGTATCATCAATTTCCTCATTTTTTACAAGACTTTCTCCATTCATTACTTTGGTAATTTCATTACCAGTAAGGGTTTCATATTCTAACAATCCAAGTGCTAAATTATCTAGTTTTTTCTTATTTTTTGTTAATATTTTTTTTGCTGTTTCATAACCTTCATCTACAATTCGTCTTATTTCTGAGTCAATTTTTTCCTGAGTTTCTGGACCTGCTTGAATATTACCAGAAGAAGGGCTTAAATAGTTTTGCTGTTCATTAATAAAATCTATATTACCTAATTCGTTAGACATTCCAAATTGAGTGACCATAGCCCTAGCTATTTTTGTAATCTGTTGAATATCTGATGATGCTCCAGAAGTAACATTTTCTGGACCAAAAATAATTTCTTCGGCAACCTTACCACCCATTGCCATAGCAATCTTTGATTTATACTTAAGTTTAGTAACAGAAAGTTGATCTCTTTCAGGTAAACTAAGAACCAAACCCAGAGCTCTTCCCCTAGGTATAATTGTTGCCTTGTGAATTGGATCATGCTGAGGTAAGTGCAAGCCAACTACAGCATGTCCAGCTTCATGATATGCAGTAAGTTTTTTTTCGTCTTCGGTCATAACCATAGATCTTCTTTCAGCTCCCATCATGACCTTGTCTTTAGAATTCTCAAAATCTTCCATAGTTACAAATCTTTTGCCAATTCTAGCTGCCATTAGTGCAGCCTCATTTACTAAATTAGCAAGGTCAGCTCCTGAAAAACCAGGTGTCCCTCTTGCAATTATTCTCAAATCAACATCTGGTCCTAAAACAGTTTTTTTCGCATGCACATTAAGAATTTTTTGTCTACCAGTTATATCTGGATTAGGTACTTGAACTTGTCTATCAAATCTACCAGGTCGTAATAAAGCAGGATCTAAAACATCTGGTCTATTTGTTGCAGCAATAAGTATAACACCTTCATTAGCCTCAAAACCATCCATTTCAACGAGTAATTGATTCAAAGTTTGTTCCCTTTCATCATTACCCCCTCCATAACCAGCACCCCTATGACGACCAACAGCATCTATTTCATCAATAAATACAATACATGGTGCATTTTTTTTTGCCTGATCAAACATGTCCCTAACTCTGCTCGCTCCAACACCTACGAACATTTCTACAAAATCAGAACCAGATATTGTAAAAAATGGAACACCAGCTTCACCTGCAATTGCCCTTGCTAAAAGAGTTTTACCTGTTCCTGGTGGTCCAACTAGTAAAGCTCCTTTAGGAATTTTACCCCCAAGCCTACCAAATTTTTGAGGATCCTTTAAAAAATCAACAATTTCTTCTAATTCATCTTTAGCCTCGTCAATCCCGGCAACATCATTAAAAGTTACCTTGCCGTGTTTTTCAGTAAGTAATTTTGCTTTAGACTTACCAAAACCCATAGCACCTCCTCTTCCTCCACCTTGCATTCTGTTCATTAAAAAAATCCAGATTCCAATAATTAGAAGGAATGGAAGCCACAAACTTAAGGAAGACATAAAACCAGATTTCTCTTGTTTCACTGCTTGAATTTCTACACCAGCATTTTCTAATTTTTGTACAGTTGATGCACCTGAGGGTTGTATAACCTGATAAGTATTACCACTACTATCTCTTACAATAATTCTTTCACCATCTAGTTTTACTGCTGAAACATTACCTTTTTCGACTTCAATTAGAAACTCGGAATAACTAACTTCTTTTGAAGAAGTTAAATTACTTCCTGAACTAAATACATTAAATAAAGCAACTACTAACAAAAATAAAACGAGCCAAAAAGCTATATTCCTAACATTACCCAACTTTGAAATCTCCGTAGAACAATTTATAATTAAATAAGTCTAATTTAAATAAATTCAATGCAAAATAAAACAATTTATAAATTGTTTTTTATTGTGTTTCAATTTGCAAGATAACTCAGTACCAAATTTAAGCATTGGAGCTGAAATTACGATATCTTTCCTGAATAAAGTAGGAGTACTTAAAACCCCCTCAGTAGACTTGTTTTTTACAATATGATTTTTAATTTGGATATATCCCTTAATACCCAAAGGACCAATATGTTCAAATTTTTTTAGTCCCCTAGTAGCAGTAATTTGCCAACGACCATCCCAAATAAATTTATTTGAAGATAACTCAGAAATAATCATTGGGCAACATGGTTCCCTCCTTAAAACAATTTTTTTTTCGTTCAAAGACCTTGCTAAAACACCACAAAGAGTTCTTGCTTTAAAATTTTTATTATTTATAGCTTCTGCAAAATTTAATAAGTCTTTATATCTTGGGCGGTAAATATTTCCTGAAATTCCTTTAATAATTCCTGCTAAAATTCTTAAATAAGTATCTTCTCTAAAAGAATAAAAAATCTCCCTATTAACTTCAATATCTCCCCATTTCTTTAAAGTGATATTCATATTAAATGCTTCTATAGCTACATCATTAAGCACATTTCTAGCATTTTCCATTCTTAAAGAAGTATTAATTAATAAATCAGTGTTAATACCAATTTTTTTTAATTGAGAAATTACATCTCTTGATTTGACTCTTAAATATTTTCTGTCCTCATTAGTTGGATCTTCTACCCAACTCACTTTTTTTATTTTAAGAAATTTTCTTAAATCATTCCTAGTTGTTGTAAGTAAAGGTCTAAACCAATACTTTCCCTGTAACTCTATTATTTTTCTCATACCTACAAGACCGTCAACACCTGAACCACGTGCAAATCTCATCAAAATTGTTTCCACTTGGTCATCTAAAGTATGTGCCACTAAAATTGTTTTAATATTATTCAATTTAGCCCAATTACTAATCAGTTTTTTTCTGGCAAAAGATGCATCCGATTGTAAATTTTTAATATCAGAGGGTCTTTTCCACTCTAAGATTGTATGGATATGTCCTAATTTTTTTACAAATTCTCTAGTAAAAATTGCTTCCTCTTTGGCTTCCTTTCTAAGATTATGATTTACTGTAACAACTTGAATTTTTTTTTTCTCAACCTGAGC
Source organism: Paracoccaceae bacterium (assembly GCA_045565285.1). Taxonomy (GTDB): domain Bacteria; phylum Pseudomonadota; class Alphaproteobacteria; order Rhodobacterales; family Rhodobacteraceae; genus CACIIZ01. The sequence goes on along the minus strand of JBJLFR010000007.1, from coordinate 55,429 downwards.
CCATTTCGAGGCTAAAACCAGCATTGCTATTGAATCTCCTCCACCTGATACAGCTAAACCTACTTTTTGGTCATCTAATGCTTCCATCTGCTTTTGGAATTCATATTCTATTTTTTTTTGAAATATCATATTGCTAACAAATTTAAATTTATTAATAACAACTAAGTAATTTTTGTGTTTCTATAATATTTTCAGCACTTACTACATTCTGTCCTGGAAATCGTAAATTGACTTCTTCTAATGTAAGACAAGCTTGATCAAATTCCTTTAAAGCACCTAAACTAACTGCAAGACCAAATAGAGCTTTTGGTGCAAAATCACCCTTAGGATCTAAGCTAAAAGACTCCAAATAAGAATTTGCTGCTAACTTCCAATCATTTGTATTATAATATGTTTCAGCTAAATAAAAAAACACTTCTGGTAAAAAAATACTATTCGGAAAATTTTTAACAAAGTTTTTAAAAATAAATTTAGCATTATCATATTCAGCATTTTCAATATAAATTTTTGCTCTTTTTAAAGATTGGAAATCATTTAACTGACTTAAATCATTTTTTTCTTGAGTATCATCTTTTTGATTAATATTAGAGTTAATTATATCTTGCTCCAATTCAAACGATTCATCAAATTTTTTAATTAGTTTAGAAATTTTTTCAAAATTTGTGTTAATATTTTTTAATTTAAAAATGAGGTTATACTCAATCTTTTCTATATTCCCTTGTAATTTTTTGAGTTTCAATCTCAATTTATCAAGTTCCACTAAAGCAAAAGATGCATCACCATCCTCTATAAAACCATTATCTGGTATTAAGAATATTTTTTCTAAACTTTCTATTTTTTCACTAATATCAAGTAAAATATCTTTTATATTTTTTTGTTCTAGTAATAAGTTTTCAGTTGCTTGAATTTTAAAAGCAACTAAAAAAAATAAAGAAAAATAGATTATTTTATTCATATATATTCTAAGAGGAACTTCCATCAATCATTGTTATAGCTCTTCTATTCTTTGACCAACAACTCTCCTCTGAGCAAATTCTTAGTGGCCTTTCTTTTCCATAAGTTACAACACTCAATTTAGATTCTGAAATACCTTTGCTAACAAGATAATTTCTAACAGCGGTTGCACGCCTAGCACCTAACGCTAAATTATATTCTCTAGTTCCTTGTTCATCAGCATGACCTTCAATGGTTATTGAGCCAATAGAGTTTTCTTTAATCCATTTAGCTTGAGAATTTAAAACTTCTCTAGAATCGGGTTCAATTACACTTTGATTCACTTTAAATAAAACTGTGTCTCCTACTTCAGCAGAGAAATAATCTAATGAGCTTTGAGAAATATTTGCAAATGGATCACTATCTGATCCTGATTTACCAAATAAACCATTAGTTTCTGAACAATTGGTAACTATAAAAAGAATGAAAACAAGCATAATTATTTTTTGATAATTCATAAAGCATCTCCAATATTTTTTAATTTATATAATAGTTTTTCGATATTTACTAATTCAACAATGGTGACCATGAAGGGTCAGAAGCAAAAGAACTTAATTCTATTTTTCTTAAATTTCTGCCAGTTACTTCTATTGTATAGAGTGAAGGAGCACCATTAACTCCTGCAGTTTCTCTAAAAAACATTAATATTCTTCCATTAGGAGCCCAAGTAGGTCCTTCATCAATAAAAGCTTTTGTTAATAATCTTTCCTGCGAGCCATCCTTTCTCATTACTCCAATATGGAAATTACCCTTATACATTTTTGTGAAAGCTATCATATCTCCTCTAGGTGACCAAACTGGAGTTCCATATCTACCTTTACCAAAACTTATTCTTTTTGCTTTTCCACCTTTTGATGAAATTACATATATTTGCTGGTTTCCTCCCCTATCACTTTCAAACACAACAAACTTTCCATCTGGAGAAAAGCTAGGGGCTGTATCAATTGCAACATTTTTTGTTAACCGATTTTTAAGATTACTTTCCAAATTTAAAGTATAAATATCTGTATTCCCGTTGTCTGTTATTGATAAAATTATATTTTCCCCATCAGGTGAAAATCTTGGGGCAAAAGTCATACCTGGCAACTCAGGAAAAGAGCGTAAATTACCATTTATCAAATCCATAAGGTAAACTCTTGGCTTACCAGTTTCATAACTTGTATATAAAATTTTTCTAGAATCAGGAGAAAATCTTGGCGCTAAAACTATTGAATTTGAATTTGTTAAAAAAATGAGATTAGCTCCGTCTTGATCCATAATTGCCAATCTTTTAGTTCTATTATTTTTTGGACCCCTTTCTGAAATAAATGCTATCCTTGTATCAAAATATCTACCTTCTCCAGTAACCCCGGAATAAATCAAATCAGACACCTTATGAGCAATTCGCCTTATGCTGTTCGAGGGTCCCTGGAATTGCACACCTTTAAAAATTTCATTTTGTCCTACAACATCCCAAAGTCTAAATTTTATAGTAATTGTTTCATTAATTATAGCGACATTTCCAACAACTAATAAATCCGAATTTATGGCTCGCCAATCTGCAAATCTTATAGGTGAATCTATACTTGTTACATCTGATATATATGAACCTTTAGGAACAATACGAAAAAGGGAAGTTTTTAATAAATCATCTTTGACTATTTTTGAAATTTCATTAGCAATTATTGAACTGGAAAAGTCTGTGGTTATTAAATTAGGAAAAGCAATTGGTATAGGTTCAACTACTCCTTCAGTTACATCTATATCTAATTCTGGAACATTTTCTTGAGAAGAAACTAAATTATAACAAAAGAAAATCAAAAATAGAGTTAACCAATGGAATGGGTTAAAAAGAATAAATTTTTTCTTATTATATTGTTTTTGATTTTTTATATTCATAATTCTACTCAAAACCAATACCTAATGCAGGATCAAAAGTTAATTTTAATTTTAAGCCTTTTTTATATTTTTCTGAAGGTATCGGAATTTTACCCACAGCTTTAATAGCATTACTTGCCTCTCTAAAAGCTATTGCATAACGACCATAAGGTATAGATGGGCTAACCGGTCGTATATTCCCTATAATATTACCTTCAGTATCCAATAAAATTTCAACCTTGACCACATAATTTTCAAAATCAGATCCTCCAATCAATATCCCCTTATTCCAATATCTACCAATAAGCTGATTAATACTTTTTCGAAGTTTAAGTTTTTTCCATAGTGGAAATTGAGGTTTCGGTAATTCTATTATAATCGTATTGATTTTCATCTGCCTTATTAAACGTGTCTACTAGGTTGTCGATTGTATTTTGTAAATTTCCATTCTGATTATCATTTAATTCTGAATTTGTTATATTCTTAGGAAGGCTTCTTTTAAAAGGCATATATGATGTTTCCACTATAACCACTAATTATCTCAGCATTTTTTTGAGCATTTGGAATAATTTTAGTTGTTGCCTCTTTATTTGCATCTTTTGGTTTTTCTTTTTTTTCAGTCTTCAAGTTTTCAGAGTTATCTTTTTTTATTTCAATTAAATCATCGCTTATTTTCTCAGTGTTTTTATTATCAGAGGCTATTCTATCAACTCTATCTGCCTCCCTTGATTTTGGTTTATCAAGAGTTGGTGAATTCTATAGAATTAATTTCATTTCCTAATTTATTTATTTCTAAATCTAATTTTTCTTTATTAATTGACTTCTTTTCTAAAATTAATGGTGTTTTTGGCATTAAATCTATTGGTGTTTCAAGCATTTGAATTATTTCTTTTTTTTGATCGATTGAGTTCAGTTCGTTAATTTTATGCTGATTAACATTATTTGGTATTTCAGTGAGATTACTTTTTAATTCTAAATTAAGAGAAAAATTATTTAAATTTTCATAATTATTTTTAGAAAAGTTTTCAATTGAAGGCGGTAAAGACGCCATTGCGTCAAATTCAACTTCTGACAAAATCATAATATCGAGCTTTTCTAAATTTTCATATTCTTTTTCTGGCATAAAAAACTCCCCATAAGCAACCAAAAAGGAAATCAGCAGACCATGTGCAGTACCTGATAAAAAAAACCCACTTTTCATAAATTATCAAATCCTAATTATATGTAGCCCCACCACTTTCCGTAACTAATGATATATTAGAGAAGTTTGAACTATTTAATGCACCCATTATCTCCATTATAGTGCTGTAGTTATTTTCACCGTCAGCTCTAATAAAGATCCTTTTATCATCACGCTGCTTAGCGATTTCTTTTAATTTTGGTATTAATTCAGAAAATTCAATCTTTGTATCTTGTAAATATAATTCTTTATCTTTTGTTAAACTCAAAGTAAGAGGTTGTTCTTTTTCAGTAGGAAGAGCTTTGGCATTTGTTTTAGGTAACTCAATTTCAACTCCTACAGTTAGCAATGGTGCTGCTACCATGAATATTATTAAAAGTACTAGCATTACATCTACAAATGGTGTGACATTGATTTCTGACATTAATTTATGACCACCTCTCTTTGAAAATCTTCGTCGCCCAGAATTTTGCAAATTACTTTGTGTAATTCCACCTCCCATTATATGTTCCTACTTCCTGTACTCTCTAACTGCCTTGATAAAATTAGTAAAAACTCATCTGCAAAACTTTCTTGCTCAGCTATTATTTTATCTGAATCTCCAGATAACTTATTATAAAAAATTACTGCAGGAATTGCTGCTAATAAACCTAACGCAGTTGCCAAAAGTGCTTCTGCTATACCTGGAGCTACAACAGCAAGGTTGGTACTTTGCTGAAGAGCAATTTCTTCAAAAGCATTTTTAATTCCCCATACTGTACCAAATAAACCTACAAAAGGTGCTGTTGAACCTACTGTTGCCAAAAAATAAAGTCCAGAAGTAAGCTTATCACTAGCTCTTGTTAAAGCAACATTCATGGATCTATCAATCCTAGCCTGCGCACCAGTTATCAAACCTCCATCAGGACGATGTGATCTTCTCCATTCAGTCATTCCAGCGACAAAAACTCTTTCACTATCACCTTTTGGATCAACCCCTAGTCTTTGAAATAATTCATCAAGTGGCTCACCTGACCAAAAAGCATCTTGAAAATATTTTGTTTCTCTTTTGGCTTTAGAATAATCAAAAAATTTCTGAATTATTATTGACCAAGACCATACAGATGAAACAAGTAAAATCATCATTACTATTTTTACAGTTAAAGTAGCTCTAAGGAATAATGCCATTAAAGAAAAATCTAACTGCTGAACACTTGTTGCAGCTTCCAGTTCCATGCCCCTTACCTCAATTTATAAATTATTTTTATTTGAATATACATTCATTTTAATATTTTAACACTATTATTTAATAATTTTTCCAATTTTACTTTTATCTCTATTGGTAATTTTTTTGGTTTCCCATTGATATCTATAATGCCAAGTTTTATTTTTGCCCCAAATATTTTCTTATCATTAAGAAAAATTTCTTGTTCTAATTTAATACTTACCATTCCAAATTTTATGAAATTAGATTTGATTTCAAGAAAATCATCTAATTTTGCAGGCTTTATAAATTCAGCAAAGATATTTTTAACAACAAAAGTAAGCTTAAATTGATCTTTTATTTTACTTTGAAATAATCCCAAATTACGAAGGGACTCAGTACGCGCTCTCTCAATATATTTAAAGTAATTAGCATGATAAACAATTCCTCCTGAATCTGTATCCTCGTAGTAAACCCTGCAAAAAAAATTGTTCATAAATTTCCAATAAAAAAGTTTAAACTTATACCATGCTAAGAATAGAATAACTTAGAAGTATTATTTAGGTTTTGCAATTCCTAGATGATCCCAAGCTAAATCACCTAAAATCCTTCCCCTAGGAGTCCTAAGAATCAACCCCTCTTGTATAAGAAATGGCTCAATCACTTCTTCAATAGCATCCCTAGGCTCAGAAAGTGCAGCAGCAATTGTTTCAACTCCTACTGGGCCACCACTGTGATCACTTAAAAAAATTAAATATTTCCGATCTGATTCATCTAACCCCAGATTGTCTACACCTAGTTGGCTTAAAGAAAGGTCAGCTATATCTCTGGTAATTTCTCCATTTCCTTGAACTATTGCAAAATCCATAACCCTTCTCAATAACCTACCTGCAATTCTTGGAGTACCTCTAGCTCTTTTAGCAATTTCCAAAGAACCATCTTCTGATATTTTACATTTTAAAAGTAAAGATAACCTTTGGATTATAAGCATTAATTCATTAAATTCATAAAATTTTAATTTTGTTGGAATGCCGAATCTGTCCCTTAATGGGGTAGTTAAAAGACCCAACCTAGTAGTAGCTCCTATCAAAGTAAAAGGTTCTAAATCAATCTTAACAGATCTTGCAGCCGGACCTTCACCAATCATTAAATCCAACGAAAAATCTTCTAAAGCAGGGTAAAGTATTTCTTCTACTACAGGGTTTAATCTATGTATTTCATCTATAAAAAGTACATCTCTTGGTTCTAAATTAGTCAATAAAGCCGCAAGATCACCTGATTTAGTTAAAATAGGTCCTGATGTGCTCTTAAAATTTACTCCTAATTCATGGGCAATAATTTGTGCTAGAGTTGTTTTTCCTAATCCAGGAGGACCATAAAATAATACATGATCCATAGCTGTTTGCCTTTTCTTTGCTGATTTTGCAAATATAGTTAGATTATTTTTTGTATCACTTTGACCAATGAAATCTTTAAAACTCTTAGGTCTTACTGAAGTCAGTTTTTCTTCATTTGTTATATCATTTCTGATCAAAGAATCATTTGTATCCATACTAACCTTTTGAAACTAATGTTTTTAATGAAAGTCTAATTATATCTTCAACATCTAGTTCTTCATTAGAAGCATCAATAATTTTAGCAATAACTTGTGAAGAATTTAATTGCGAATAACCTAAATTCATTAGAGCAGAAATAGCATCTATTTCTTTTTGACTTACATTATTTTGGGAAAAATTTTGATCGGTTATTTCATAATTTTTTTTAATTAACTCTTTAGTTCCATTCTTTAAGGAAATCCCAGATTTATTCTCAAATTTTATCATGTTTGGGACTTTACCCTTTAATTCAACTACAATTCTTTTGGCTATTTTTGGTCCTATACCTTGAGCAGAGGTAATAGTTGTAAAATCTTCTAAAAGTATAGCTCTAGAAATATTTTGTATAGGTATTTGACCTAAAAGGGCCAATGCTGCTTTTGAACCCACACCCTGTACTGAAGTTAAAAGTTTATACCATTCTCGCTCGACTGGTGTAATAAATCCTACTAGTTGTAGTAAATCTTCTTTAACAACTAGTTCAGTAAAAAGTGATATTATATCACCTAAATTTGGTAAATTAGATATTGTAGACTGGGTAACGTAAACAATATAACCTACACCACCCACATCAACTAAAATATGATCTGCTGAAACATAATCTAATATACCACTTATTCTACCAATCATAATTAAATATTATACTGCAATTTTTTTTGTATTTTCATAGAGTTTCTTAAATGGTTTGCATGACAAATAGCAACTGCAAGTGCATCTGTGGAATCAATACTCTTCAATCGTATTTTAGGAAATTGTAACTTTACCATATATTTTATTTGGTCTTTTGAGGCATGTCCTACACCTACTACAGCTTTTTTTATTGCATTAGGGGCATACTCTTCAACAATTAAACCAGCTAATGCAGGAACAAGCATACAAACACCTCTTGCTTGTCCTAACTTTAATGTATTTGATGCATCTTTATTTACAAATGTACTCTCTACTGCAGCTTGATCAGGTTTATATGTAGTTAAAACCATTGACAACTTTTCATAGATGGCTCTTAGCCTTAAAGAAAGATTATCAGAAGTTTTTGTGTCACAAATACCATTTGCAACTTCTAAAATTTTGTCGCCTTTTGTCTCAATAATACCCCATCCAGTATTTCTCAAACCTGGATCAATTCCAATAATTCTCATTATGCCTCAATAACTTTTTATTATTAATTAATTTTTATTTTTTAACACTACTATGAATAGTTCCTAAAAGATAGGAATTTTGTATCAAAAAAATCAAAATTTCTTCATAACTAAAGTCATCCAATTTTCTTCCTTGAGGCTGGCAACTTTTTTAAAATTATGCCCAAAATAGATTTTCTCTATTTTTATAGCTTGTTTAATTGATATGCCTGACAGAATTAGAATTCCCCCTTTAAATAAATATTTATTAGCTGGTTTAACCATATTTTTTAAAGGTTGGAATAATATATTCGAAAATATTAAATCAAATTTGCTAAATCTGTTAAGAAGATAATTATTAAATCCATCAGATCTAAAAACTTTAGATTTAGGTATAATATGATTTTTTAAAAAATTATTCTTTGTAGTTTCGATAGCTATTATGTCGTTGTCAATAGAAGTAATTCTCGCTTTACTTATTTTTGAAGCCACAATTGATAAAATGCCAGTGCCACAACCTACATCCAAAATATTATTAAAAACATTTCCTTTTTTTATTAAATTCAAATAAACAGAAATGCACGACTTTGTGGTTGAATGATGACCTGTGCCAAAAGCCATGGCGGCTTGAATTTCAACATTTTTGTTGTTTAGTGATATTTTGTTTTTATGATGAGTGCCATGAATATAAATATTTTGAATAGAAATAGGGGTTAGCTTTCTTTCAACTTTAGCAACCCAGTCAGTATATCTAATCTCGTTGAGAGAAAATTTGATAGAATATATTTCTTCTAATAAAAATTTTATACCCAAGTCAATTTTATAATTAAAATAAGCATCTACCTCCCAAATATTTTTTCTTGTATCAAGTTCTGTAAATCCACAGCCTAAAGGTTTTGGTTTTAAATTTTCTAACAAATTATAAATTTTACGAGCATCAATTTCACTAAAAACCAATCCTGAAAACCTATAATGCATAAAGATTTCTACCTTTGTATAATAAGAAACTACATTGGAATTCCAGTACCTTTTAAGGCACAATATCCATTAGGATTTTTTGCAAGGTACTGCTGATGATATTCTTCTGCAAAATAAAACTTTGAAGACATTTTAATTTCCGTAGTTATTTTGTTAAATCTTCCTTTTTTTAATTTTTCCTCATAAATAAGTTTAGATTTATTTGCAAGATCTAGATCTTGATTTGAAAAAGTATAAATACCACTTCTATATTGAGTGCCAATATCATTACCTTGACGCATACCTTGTGTAGGATCATGGGATTCCCAAAAAATTTTGAATAAATCGTAGAGAGCAATGACATTAGGATTAAAATTTATCAATACAACTTCATTATGACCAGTAGAACCTGAACATACTTTTTGATAATCAGGTAAATCTGTTTTACCGCCAGAGTAACCTACAGCAGTCATATTTACACCATCTATACCCCAAAATAATTTTTCAACACCCCAAAAGCATCCCATTCCAAATATTATTGTATTCTTACCATAACTAAATAACATTGGTTTATTGAATATCTTGTGGCTAAGATTTTTATTAATTAGATGCGTAATAAAAAAACCTTCTTTTGATGAATTATTCAAATCTAGCATAATAAATCCTCATTTAAAAAAATTGATATCAATTGATATATATATTCTCTTATTTTTTTTTAGAGCACATATAGGATTTGTTTTGATTTGGGGCAATAGGAATAAAAAAGAAAAGGTTAAAGATAAAGACACGAAATTAATATTGATAATCCTATTACATTATGAACAAATTTATATGTAAGATTAAATTTTACAAAAAAAATATAATTAAAAGATAGGATATTAAGGATGAAAATGATCTAATGTAAATTAAAATATCCATTACGAATGGAGTTTCTTTTTTGTTTAACCATTGTAACTGCAGACTTTGATTTACTGTTTCATAATACTGAAACCCAATAGACCGTAATATGGTTTTAATAAGAAGGCTCTGAAAACTAGGGAAATATATAGTAACTGTAGTTGCTAAACCAATTAAAATTAATGAATAACAAGCTAAATTTTGTTATCTACACAAAACTATAATTAAAGTAACTAAAAATAATAAAAAACCATGTATTTCACAAATACTATGAGGCCATCCAATCTGTATTCCTGAAAAATTTGAAACTTCTACTACAAAAAAATTTAAAATTTCCTACTAATTTGCAAAGGATAATGGTATTGCAAAATAAAGAAAAATACGAAAGTCCTAGAGTTATTAAAATAAATAGCTTTAATTTAAATTTAAATCCAAGTCTAAAAAATTATTTTATTTCACTACAGAACTTCTATTTAATTAAAAATAAAATAATGATATAATTTGTAATTAAAAACTAATTTTTCGCGTAAAATTCAACTACAAGGTTTGGTTCCATAATTACTGCATAAGGAACTTCGTCCAATGAAGGTGTCCTAACAAATTTTGCAGTAAATTTATTATGATCTACCTCTAAATAATCAGGAACGTCTCTCTCAGATAATGAAACGGCTTCTAAAACTATTGGAATTTGTCTTGATTTAGCAACTAATTCAATAATATCTCCTTCAGTAACTCTGAAAGAAGGAATATTAACATTATTACCATTAACTAGTACATGACCATGATTAACAAACTGCCTTGCTGAAAATATTGTAGGTACAAATTTAGCTCTATAAATCAATGCATCTAATCTTCTTTCCAAAAGACCTACTAAATTTTCACCAGTATCACCTCTAATTCTTTCAGCTTCAACAAATATCCTTCTGAATTGTTTTTCAGTCAAATCTCCATAATAACCTTTAAGTTTTTGCTTTGCTCTAAGTTGAATGCCGAAGTCAGAGAGTTTAGCTTTCCTCCTTTGTCCATGTTGCCCAGGACCGTATTCTCTTCTATTAACGGGTGATTTTGGTCTTCCCCATAAATTCTCCCCCATTCTCCTATCTATTTTATGCTTGGCAGCAGTGCGTTTACTCACAACTGGATCCTTTCAATTAAGTTGAAAGGTGCTTTCCTTTCTAGCTTTATACTAGCGACAGGTACCTTCTTACGAAGACCACAAACACCAAATAAATTTTGTTATTAATAATTTTTAAAAATGTCAATAGTATTCGAGGTTGTTTTATGTTTTAAACAAATTTATTCATATAATATTAGAATAAAAAAAAATTTAACCCCAAGGAATTATGTATTGTCAAAAAAAATTGTAAATCTTATAAAGTTGTGTGTTGGAAATCAAAATGTTTCTGATTTATATAATTCGCAAAAAAATAGGATTATTCATCATGAAAAATCAGATCTTCCTGCAACATTTTTCATAACCAGAATGCGCCCTAAAAGAGAAAATGAAATACTAAATGGAGGATCAGTTTTTTGGGTGTTCAAAGGATTAATTTTAGCTAGACAAAAAATTATAGGCTTTGAGGATTTTGTAAGTAAAGATACCATCAAAAGATGTAAAATAATATTAGATAGAAAAATAATTTTGACAGACACACATCAGAAAAAACCTTTTCAAGGATGGAGATACTTTAAGGAGCAAGACGCTCCAAAGGACAGGGAAATATTTTCTGAAGACAAACTTCAACTTCCATTAAAAATAGAAAAAGAATTATCAGAAATTGGTATCTTTTAAATTATAATCCGATAACTTTACAGAGAGCTTTTTAAAAAAAGATTTTTTATTTTGATCTAAGATTATTCCTTTTTTTAGTGACGCAAATAATGCTACTTCACTCTGTTTAATTGGTTTAATGGGTAGAATTTTTAAATTATTAGATTTAAAAGTTTTTCCAGTTGAAGTGATATCTATAACCGCTTCCGCTGCTTCATTTTTTATTAAACCCTCAGTTGCTCCCTGACTATCTATTAATATATAATCAGTAATACCAAACTCTTTTAAATATTTTCTTGATAAATTATGATATTTAGTAGCAATTCTTAATCTAAAGCCCACTTTGATCCTAAAAATTTTTGCAACATCATCTAAATCTTCAAGACTATTCACATCAACCCAAAAATCAGGAACAGCAATTACAAGATCTGCTTGCCCAATCCCTAATTTAGTTAATTCTATTACGTATTTATCCCATTCAGGTATTTTCTCTTCTATTAAATCTTGACCTGTTACACCTAAATCAAGATCGCCCCTTGATAATAATGTAGGTATTTCAATTGGAGGTAGAAAAAATAATTGGATATCAGGAAAACCATTAACTTTTGCTGAATAACTTCTGTCATCCCCAGATGTAATTATTTTTATACCTTTATGATTAAACCAACTTAAAACTTCTTTTTTCAATCTACCCTTAGAAGGTATCCCCAACTTCATTAAATTATTCCTTCACTCAATTTAAAGTCGTGTAAAATCTCAGGTCTAATAATTCCACCTACTGCACTTGGTGACTTCTCACACCCTTCCAATTGACTTAAAATTCTAGTTAATTCATTGTACCTCCCACCTTGAGCAAAAGGTATTGAATTAGTGTGGTTTTTTGATCCCATTTCAAAAACAAATCCATCATAATATTCCATAGAAGTTCTACCAAAGCTTACTTCAAAATCAATTTTTTTAACATCAATATCAAGTTCTGACAAAAATTCGGATCGGTTTTCTAGTAAAATAGCCGACTTTTTTAGATACTCATGTGAATAAGTTAAGTTTTTTATAATTTTAGGAGCCTCAGAAAGTGAACATGAAATTTTTAATAAATTTTCCAATAATCTAACATCAGTATTTTTTAACTGATTACTTGAAATATCACTAGATAACTCTGATACCCTATCTATTATATCTTTTTTTGTTCTCAAGCCTATTATTGGATCATAGTTATTTAATTTTTTTATTAATTTACCAGAATTTAATAAATCAATTATTTGTTTTTTGTCATTATTTAGATAACTAGAGCTGTTAGAAAAATATTTTAAAACTTGTAAAAATCTTTTTGGTCTCCATAATTGTCTCAATAAGGCCTTTTTACATCTACTATTTATTTCTAAACCATTAATTGCAGACCTTAAAACTCCTAAATCACCAGTTACTATTTTTAAGTGAACTAAACCAACTGCTTTTCTAATTATTGAGAATAATTTTGCATCTTCTTTGGCAAAGTTACAGCCGCCAAAACACTCAATTCCTACTTGTAAGTACTCTGAAGGTCTTGAACTTAAATGTTCTTGTTTTCTCCAAACTTTCCCAGAATAACAGTATTGAGCTTTCTCTTCATTACTTTTGATATACATCTGTACAATAGGCACTGTAAAATCAGGTCTTAACATTAAGTTACCTTTTACTGGATCATTTAAAACATAAGTTCTTGAATTTAATTCTTCACCATAAAGATCAAGCAATAAATCTGACTGTAAGAGAGTAGGTATTTCAACATAAAGAGATCCCATTTTTTCAAATAAATTAACAAGTCTTTCTAATTCATTTTTTAAAGAAACAAGTTCATTTACGAAAAAGGATTTTTCTGTCACTTTATTTTACCTCAAATTTTAGATCATTTATAAAGTTTCATGATATACTCGATTAACTTTCCCCTTGGTATTTCTACTTGAGCGGGTTGATCTTTCCATTCTTCATGAGTTTGGATTTGACTTGAAATTTTAGAACCTAATTCTAAATCTTTAATTTGTACTACATCCTTTTTTAATTCTTCAGAACCTATTATTAAAGCAAATCTACTTCTTCTTTTGTCTGCATATTTTAATTGTCTGCCTAAATCTTTAGGATTCCCTAAATAGAGTTCTGATTTTATTCCAGCTTTTCTTAAATCAATTACAATTTTCTGGTACTCATTTAATTTATCCTTTTCCATAATTGTAACAATGACAGGGCCTGCTTCGTATATTTTTTCATTCGATTTAATCTGATTTAAAGCAAATAATAACCTATCAATACCTAATGAAAAACCAGTAGCAGGAATAACTTTACCAGTAAATCTTTTGACTAAATCATCATACCTACCTCCCCCAGCTACTGAACCAATTTCAGTAATAGTTCCATCTTCATTCTTAATTTTTTCAGTTAATTCAGCTTCAAAAACTGAGCCAGTATAATAACCTAGCCCTCTTACTGTAGCAGGGCTTACTCTTATTCTGTCTTCAAAAAATCCAGCAGTTTCAGATAATTCTAATATCTGCTGAAGTTCATTGATTCCTTGTTTTCCAACTGTAGAATTACCTACAAGGGTTTCTATCTTTTTAAGTGTTCTGGTATTATTATCATATTTCATGGTTACAAATTGCATAATGTGATTAATTTGTTCCTCTTTTAAATTTGCTCCAGTAGTAAAATCACCACTATCATCTCTTCTGCCTACTCCAAGCAAATCTTTAATCCCTTGCAATCCTAGTCTATCAATTTTATCAATTGATCTAAGAACCATATCGCTTAGATTAGAACTATTTGAATTTTCATTTTTATTTATAATTCCAACCGATTCTAAAATTCCATTCAGAATTTTTCTATTATTTAATTTGATTATATATTTATCTTTTTTAATGCCTATTTTTTCAATTATTGTTGATAACATTATACACATTTCGGCATCTGATACTGCTGTATGCGCTCCAACAGTATCGGCATCACATTGATAAAATTGCCTATACCTACCAAGACCTGGTTTTTCATTTCTCCAAACAGGTCCCCATGAATATCTTCTGTAAGGTAAAGGTAATTCATTACAATATTGGGCATAGACCCTAGCTAAAGGAGCTGTTAAATCATATCTAAGAGCTAACCAATTAAGTTCTTCATCCTTCCAAGAAAAAACTCCTTGATTTGGTCTATCAATATCAGGTAAATATTTTCCCAATGAATCCAAATTTTCAATTGCAGAAGTTTCCAAATTTTCAAAACCATATAATTCATATACTTCACAAATTTCTTTAATCAAAGAAGCTCTTTTTTTTGAATCAAAATGGAAATAATCTTTAAACCCCTTTGGTGTAATAGGCTTAGGTCTGATATTTTTTTGTTTATTTTTTTTCACAATATAAAATAACCCGTTTAAATAATATTAAATATTAAACTGAAACTAAGAATTTTCACTAATAAGATTATCAAATCTCTCAACTTTTAAAACACCGGGTATATGATTAATAGAATTTATTACATCATTATTTATTCTATAAGAGTTGGGAAGATCTAATTCAACATCAAATTCTTTATCAATTACCACTATTTTAATTGGACTTTTTCTCAAACTTTCATCATTAAGTATTTCAAGCTGTTCTTTTACAAATAATACAGAATTTTGATCATTTATAAAAATTCTCATCCCCAAATCATCTACTGAATGTAATACCTCAGAAATTTTCTCAACTTTTCGTAATAAAAGTTTAGGTTGATTTTCTTCTAAAGTTGCTTGGCAAGACAAAATTAAATTTTGTGATGGCTGCAAAAGGTTATTATATATCTCAAGAATATCTGAAAATGCTGTAATCTCAAAAAAACCAGAAGGATCAGAAAATTGTATAAAAGCAAATTTATTTCCTTTATTTGAAATCCTCTCTTGCTTGTTTAGGACAGACCCACTTATTTTAATTAACTTTGGTCCTGAACTAAGTAATTCATTTAATTCTGAAAACTGATAAATACTTTTAGATTTAAACCATTTTGAATACTCATCAAGTGGATGGGAAGATAAATAAAACCCTACAGATTCATATTCTTTTTTTAATTTTTCACTGATATCCCAGTCTTCGGTTAATTTTAATTCTGGGTAAGATAATAAATTGTTACTTTCTCCAAAAAGATTATTCTGCCCTGAATTTTTTTCTGAAAAACATGAATTAGAATATTCTACTAGTATATCTATAGAGTGAAAAAGTTGTTTGCGATTATTAGATATTTCATCAAAGACCCCAGCATAAATTAACATCTCCAAAGATCTTTTACCTATTTTACGTAATTCAACTCGATTAGCAAAATCAAAAATATCTTGAAAATCTCCATCTCTATTTCTTGAACCTATGATATTTCTCATTGATTCAATACCAACATTTTTTAATGCTCCAAGTGCATAAATAATTTTATCTGAAACCACACTAAAGACTTCAATCGAGTAGTTTATTGAAGGTGGATTCAATAAAATTCCTAACTCATTTAATTCTTGTTTATAAAAACTTAATTTGTCAGTAAAATTAATATCGTTGTTCATGACAGAAGCCATGAATTCTACTGGATAATTAGCTTTAAGCCAACATGTTTGATAACTAACTAATGCATAAGCAGCAGCATGAGATTTATTGAATCCATAATTAGCAAATCTCTCTAACAGCAACCAAACTCTATTTGCTAAAACTTCATCAATTTTATTTTTAAGAGCGCCCGATATAAACCTAGGTCTTTCCGCATCCATATCTTTTTTGATTTTTTTACCCATTGCTCTTCTTAGCAAATCAGCTTCACCCAGTGAATATCCTGCCATTTTCCTAGCAATTTCCATGACCTGTTCTTGGTAAACAATTATTCCTTGGGTTTCATCTAATAAGTTATCGATCGAAGGATGTATAAATTCTCTATCTTGTAACTTATTTTTCACTCTACAAAATTTTGGAATATTTTCAATTGGACCAGGCCGATATAGCGCAACAAGAGCTATGATATCCTCTAAACAATTAGGTTTTAATTGTGTAAGGGCTGCACGCATTCCTGAGCTTTCAACTTGAAAAACAGCCATTGTTCTTGCACTTGAATAAAGTTCAAATGTTTTTTTATCATCAAGAGCGATATTTTCTATATCAATATTAATATCACGTTTTTCAAGTAGATTTAATGTGTGTTTAATAATTGTTAATGTCTTTAAACCCAAAAAGTCAAATTTAACTAAACCAGAAGCTTCAGCCCACTTCATACTAAATTGAGTAGCTGGCATCTCAGATTTTGAATCTTGATATAATGGCACATAATTTACAAGTGGACGATCTCCAATAACTATACCAGCGGCATGCGTTGATGCATTTCTTAAAAGCCCTTCTATTTTTAATGAATACTCCAACATCCTTCTTATAGTTTCACTGGAATTTCTTTCCTCTTCTAATCTAGGTTCTTCTTTAAGCGCCTTTGAAATTGTTACAGGTTTGTTTGCTTCTACTGGAATTAGTTTAGCAATTTTGTCTACTTGTGGATAAGGTATCTGTAATACTCTTCCTACGTCTCTTATTGCAGCTTTAGACAATAAACCTCCAAAAGTTATAATTTGAGCAACTCTATCTTTTCCATATTTATTTTGCACATATTGAATAACTTCTTCTCTTCTATCCTGACAAAAATCAATATCAAAATCAGGCATGGAAACTCTTTCTGGATTTAAAAATCTCTCAAATAGAAGTCCATATTTAATGGGATCTAAATCAGTAATTGTAAGACAGTAAGCAACCAAACTACCTGCACCAGAGCCCCTTCCAGGTCCAACAGGAATTTTATTTTTTTTTGACCATTGAACAAAATCAGCAACAATTAGAAAATAGCCTGGGAACCCCATTTTCTCAATTATTTCAAGTTCATAACATAATCTTTTTTGGTAAACTTCATAGCTATCAGAGAGTGAATTTGTTTTAATTCTATTATTTAATCCCTCTTCGGCTTGTCTTTTTAATTCTTCTCTTTCATTTGGAGCAAATTTTGGGAGTATTGGTTCTCTTTTTTTTGGTTTAAATGTGCACCTAACTGCAACCTCAAGTGTATTATCATAAGCTTCTGACAAATCACTAAATAAGTTTCTCATCTCAGAGCTAGATTTAAAATAATGTTCTTGAGTTAAACGCTCTCTTTCAGCTTCCTGATCTAAGTAAGCATTTTGAGCAATGCAGAGTAAAACATCTTGGGCTTCAAAAGAGCTTTTATCTTTAAAATGAACATTATTTGTAGCGACAATTGGTATCCTATTATCATCTGCTAATTCCAAAAGAAGACCTTCTGTTTCTTCTTCTTCTTTAGTTCTAATTATTTCCTGATGACCATGTCTTTGAATTTCAATATAAAATCTATCACCAAAAATATTTTTTAAAGAAATTGCTGTTTTTTTTGCTTCATTTTTTTTATTTGATAATAAATTTACTCCTAATATCCCTGAGCTACCACCACAAAGCAGAATTAGGTCATTTGAGTATTTTTCTAGTTGTGATAAATCTAAAGCTAGTTTGGGTGACTTTTGATGTAAAAAAAACTCACTAGATAATTTCAGGAGGTTTCTATATCCATCTTCATTTTGTGCTAATAAAACAACATCAGAATAGTAATTTAAATTCTGACCTTCAATATTATTTTGTAATAATTTAAATTCACAACCTATTAAAGGTTGCACCCCATTATCTACAAGTAATTCTGAAATTTCTAAAGCACCAAACAAATTTCCTGAGTCAGTTATACCAACAGCTGGCATAAAGTTTTTTTGACAAAGCTTAGGTAATTCTTCTGGTTTTATTGCACCTCTAAGCAAAGAATATGACGAGTGTAATCTTAAATGGATGAATGGATCACTTTTCTCAATTTTACTCATATTCTTTAAAATATTTAATACTTAAAAATAATAATTTCTATTTTTTATTCAGATTTTTGTAAAACAAAAATACTAGAATTTAAATTTAGCTCCTTTATATGATCCCCATAAATTTGATCAAGTAAAATAAAATTTGAGCGTTTAATAGCGTTCTTTATACCACTAAAAAACAAGTGATCATTTAAAGCATGATCATTAATTGAAAATATCATTAATCCTTTTTTATAAAGTATTGAGTATAAATTTAAGATTGTATCTGGATTTGCATGTGTCGGAGAAATCACCCCAGCTGCAATAATTACGTCATATTTTTTTTGAAAACTAGAAATTTTATTCAAATCAATATTAAATAGATTTTGATATAATTTTTTTTTATTAGCGATTTTTAACATTTCTTCAGAAAGGTCTAGACCATCCAAATTGTTAAAACCAAATTTTCTAAGTGAAAAACCTGAAAGTCCTGTTCCACAACCAACATCTAATATTTTGATTTTTTTGTTATTAATTAAATCAGAAAGTATCTTTGCACATCTAAAGGGTGTTACATATTGATTTTCAGTAAGCTCATTATCATAAAAAGGAGCCCATCTATCATATAATTCTTTTGATGAAGTTTTAGAATTTGATTTATAAATTTTTTCTAGAAAATTATTAGACATAAAAAATTCCACAACAATTATTTTATATTAGTATCAAACTAACAAATAAAAAAATGCTAAAGTTAAACTTTAACTAGTTATAAAGCTTATTTTTTCGATAAAAAAAGTCAGAATTATAGTTATTATAACAACGGCTAACCCAAAAATATAAATTTTAAAACGAAGTCTTTTGCTATTTTTTTTAACCTCCTCTATGTTCTTTCCTAGAAAGGAACTATAAAATTCTTGAAGCTGAAATTTATTTGCATCTTCAATTCCTTTTTTAGAAAAGATATTTTCTTTTAAATCATTCTTAAAATTTTTTTTTTATTTACCATAATTTATGTACTCTCAAATTAAGCTGTTACCTAATAAAAATAACATACCTCAAAATTACTCTTCAATAAAAATTAAAATAATACAATATTATTTATTCTGTTAGTTCACCAATTTTTTTAGAAAAAACCTCAAAAAATAGAACTTTGAATATAAAATAAATAAAAATAATTGAACAAATCCAAGCAATTATTGATAATGGAAGGTAAATATAACTCAAAATAATTGTTGATGAAAATCCATATAAAAAAATATATATCAAATGAAAAAATCCTATTGAAAAAACCAAATTTAAAAATTTACTACTACTAAACTCTATAGTGTCATTTCTAGTATTTTTTTTATAATTTTGATGTTCCATTAAATACTCCTTATATCTAATTTCAATAATTCCTTATTTTATAAAAGTCAAAACAATGTTTTGTAGTAAACTTCAATTCTTAAAAATAAATAAATTTACATTTATTACTAATAATAATAATTTTAGATAATGTGTTAAAACTAAGTAGATCTGCTATTGAATTATCCTTAAATTGTTATCGATATTTTATCTTGTAATATAAATATCAGGTTTTATTAAGAAGCTTACCTTTCATTTTAAACACTGCAGTTAATAATCTTTGTAAAAGTGAATTTGATCATTAAAGAAAGATTGGTGAGCCACATGCTCTTTTTTTAGAAAATGGTTGAGCAACTGAGTAATTATCTGATGCATTCCCATTTAAGCATAAAGATTTACAGAAATGGAGAGATTTAAGACATGGCACAAGTTTTACCGATGAAACCATGGGATTTACTTTTTATGATGCTATTGACGACGTATGGATCAAAAAAAATGGAAGCCTTTTTTATATATTAAATGTGAAGAGTAATTCTAAAAACGAATTTAATTGGGTAAAAACTTGGCAAAATTATGAATATCCAAAAAGATATCAAAGGTAACTAGAAATGTACCAATGGCTATTTAAAAAAATGGCTTTTCAGTATCTAATAAAGCACATCTTGTTTACTACAACGGTCTTAAAGATGAACCGACGTTTAATCAGCTCCTAAAATTTGAGTCATTTCTAGTTGAACTGGATTGCAATGATAATTGGGTTGAGGAAGCTATTATAAAAGCTAAAAAATTGATGAATACAGATTTAATCCCTAATGTTTCTTACAAATGTGATACTTCCCAGTATCTAAAAAAAAAGGTATGTAAGTAATCCAAAATAACCAGATATATTTAATAAAAAATATATTTAAAGACATATTTTGAGTAAATTAATTTTTTTTCATCAATACTTTAATTGCATTAGCAAAAAGATCTTGATCTGCTTTTTGAGTAATTTTAACTGCATTTAGTTTATCTTCAAATTTGTTAGTACTATCATTTATATAGTTTTCTACAAATTTTCTTTTTGTTGATTTAGCCTTTTGCTCTGCTTTCAGTTTATTTAATTGTTGCTTTACTCTATTTTCGCTCATTTATCTTTCTTTTTAAAATTTATTTAAATTATAGCACTAATTTATTTTTTGAGACAAAAAGAATCTTATTAAAAATAAAAATAAAAAATATACTAGCATAATTGGTAGTAATACAATTGGCATTAATATTACATAATATAGAATGGCAACCCCTTGCCCATCAATACCTATTAATGCAAATATTACGATTTGAAGTGATATTTTGAGAAAACTAACCAAATAGGATATAAATCCGAGTGTTAAAGTTTTAAAAAGTCACCAAAATAACTTTTACCACGTAAAAAATAACCTAAAAATAAAATGAATTGAAATATTGGAAACAAAATTTTTCAGTTTATTTTATTATATTTCAAAATAAAAAAAATCAAACGGGGTCGAGCTATAATAAATAGTTAATTAATAATTATTAAAAATGTTTTAAAACTTAAAAATACATAATTATATTGACCTAAAAAAAGCAATAATGCCAAAAAAAAGTGCTGCATAATTTATTATTGTAATAAAAAACTTGTCGTTCATTTTACTAAAAAAATTTTGCAAAGGATAAAAAATAATTAATGGTAAGATAATATAATATAGTTTAGAAAAATCAACACTAACAGTACCAAATGTTAAAATAGCTATATATTGAATAGCCCCCATTACAAAATATCCATAAGCAATATAATTTCTAGTTTGCAGTCGATTTTCATTATTTACTAATGATGAAAATATTGAAAGAAAAGCTCCCCCCATATTAGTAGCACCATGGATACATCCAATAGTTATTAAAAATAACTTTCTATAAGCAAGTAGATTTTGAGTAACTTTGAAAATCCTTTTTTTATTTAAAAAAATTAGGGAAGATATGATTAATAGAACCGAAACATAAAGTTTTATATTGATCAAATTACCAAAATAAATACTCATCATCAAAAAAATAACTAAAAAAGGTAAACAATAAGTATTAAATTCAAGGATATGGTTATTACTTAAGTTTCTGTGGTATATAATTTGTAGAATACTAATTATAATTGAAACTGGTAAAATAAGAGTAAGAGTTGACTCAAAATTATTACCTAATAATAGAAAAATTGGTGTACCAAATAATAGCAATCCAACACCAAATATAGATTGAAAAACAACCAAAAAAAATATTATTAATATTTCAAATAATAATTCCATTTTTTTACATAATAAAAATATAAATTTAAAAGATCAAATGTAATGATTAAAATCAATAGTTAATAAATTTAATTTAATAAATGCTCTTATTTTTAAAACCTAAGAAAATAAAAAATAATTCAAAAAAAAATTAAATGTAACTCCTTATCTAAATTTAAATATTAGATTTATGTGAAAAATCACCGCTTAATAAAGCTGTTAAGTTTGAGTGGAGTTACATTGAGTCTCTTAATAAAATAAGAACTAATTATCTCAAACATAATTTAATCTAACCGATTCTATAACAATGAGTCAAAATAACTTTTATTTAATATTTTAATTTAAATAGTAATAACATAATATTTATGTTGTATCTAATGAGTTTAAAATTTAAATTAAATTTTAAATATACTATATCATATATTTGTAAGTATTATCAGAATCTATAGAAAATATGTTCTTATTTATTATAATTTTCACTTCTGTCCCATTAATAGAGATATATTTATTTATAATAATGGGGGGATTTATTGGCTCTCTAAAAACTATTCTATTAATTGTTTTAACTGCGGTTATTGGAGGTTTTTTAATTAAAAGGGAAGGAATTAAAACTTTAAATAATTTAAAATTTTCAAAAATTAGTGAACCAAAGGATTTTATAAAAGTAATAGGAGATGGTTTATTTATTCTTATATCTGGGATATTACTTCTTACTCCTGGTTTTGCAACTGACTTAATTGGATTTATTCTGTTTTTGAAATGGATAAGAGTTTTTATAATAGAAATAGCGCTTAAAAAAATTATGTCATCTAAGATCTCTTGAATTTAATGAACATAATTAGATATTTTCATTTTATTATAATCTTTTTTTAAGTATAATTAAATAAAATATCAAATATCATTCTTTAAAGTTAGTTTTTTGATAAATTTATATATTATAAATATTTATCATGAAAATTTAGCGTCCAAATAATAAATCAATTCTCAACTACTTTATCATATATCTTACCTTTATTTGTAACATCTTTATGCCCCAAAATAAATTCAAACACAGATTTTTGATTTATCATTTCCCTTATATCAATTTCATGTTCTAATTCCATAAAATCTAAAGGTTTTTCTTTCTCAAATTTTTCTAAAGAACCATACTTATCTATTATTTTGTCTTGATCTACTTCAAAATGTCTCCATTGATAAACTTTGTATGTTTCTAAAACAGTTACTTTTACTTTTTTGGTCATTATCAAATTCCTTTTTTGTATAAAACTAAAAATATTGAAAATGTTTCATAAGAAATATTTACTAGATATAATTTGATTTAGAAACTTCCAATTTTTTTAAAAATATAAATTTTTATTATCCTTATTTTTTTGGCTACCAATTTTTAGAAATATATTTTCCATAATTATTTTAAATATCTTATTAACTTTTTTACCTTTATCCCAGGTTTCAATTTTTATAATTTTTCCATCAAAATTAAAAAATTTAAAAAGACCAGAAGCTTTTCCATTTTTCCATTTCCCCTGTCTTTTTAAATTTCCATTATCCCAATAAGTATTCCAATTACCCTCTTTTAATCCAATGATAAATTTGCCTTCTTCTTCTAAAGTTCCATTCTCATGATAAAATTTGAATTTACCGTGAGGTCTTCCATTGATATAATTTCCCTTTGAAAAGGGTGTTCCATTTTCATTGTAATCTTCCCAATAACCTTCCTCTTTACCATTTTTCAAAATGCCTTTAGCTCTTAGTTTTCCATTATCATATTTAAATTCAACCAAACCAGAATATATCTTATTTGTAATTTTATTAAAAAATAAACCTTCTTTTTGGATTAAATTTTTTGAATCTATAATTTCACAATAGATAGGAGTTGATAACATAAATATATATAGAGAAAAAAAAAGTCTCGATTTCATAACTCACCAAGTATGTGCATAAATTATAAAATAATAAATTACACTTCATTTCAAAATAAGAAATGAAAAAATATATTAACCAATAATAATCTAATTGGTTAAAATATTAAACCTTAAAAAAATGGATTGCCTTTTTAATTAAATTTTTAATTTGTAATTACCTCATTATTTTAACTATAAAATTCTCTTTTTGATCATGAACAAATAATTCTATAATTTTCTTTCAAATGTCCTAGTATCTAATCGGATATAATTCATATTGTTTGTTAAATTATTAGATCAAACTAAGTTAAGAGTAATTCATAACCAATTGGGAAGAAATTTGATGTAACTTTTTTTAAGGAGTTAGCAGTCAAATTTGAAACACCATAAATCTCTGTTTCAATCTTATATGTATTTATTATTTTTTTAATTAAGATGTCAAAATCACCATCTCCAGATGCTAGAACTATGATATCAGATTTGCTTGCATACTCCATTATATCAATAGTAATTCCAACATCCCAGTCACCTTTTGAAGAACCATCAGACCTACTTATAAATGGTTTTAATTTTACTTCAAAACCTATGGCTCTAAGAATATTTTGAAATTGGATTTGTTTTTCATCACCTCGGTTTATTGTGTAAGCAAATGCCCCAACAACTTGTCTTTGATGAGTTATTAATTTCCAAAATTTATTATAATCGAAGTTTGAATTAAATTCTTGTCTTGTGGTGTAATATATATTTTGAACGTCAACAAAAATTGAAACTCTTTTCATAATTATACCTAAATAATATCTGTTTAGTTAAAATTTTGATATCATCCTTTGAAAGTTATTCCAAATTAATTTAACAGAATTAAATAATGATTAATGTTAAACACTCATCATTTAAGTTTTTTATTAATCTATCCGATTAAAATTTTTTAACTAAACTTAATGTCATAAACACTACAGTAAAAACTTGATAATGCTAGAATTCTAACTCTATTCAAAGAGTAATAGGGATTTATATAGTTCCAATTTAACATTTAACTAATACCTTTTTGATTTAAAAACCTTATCTTTTTAATTTTCTATCTATCTTGATTTTGTTCCAATATTATGAATACATTATTTATCTTCCACTATCTAACAGTATGTGTTTAATTTTATGTTGACAAAGGGAGTGTTAAATCCATGAAATACTTTCCATAATGGTTAAAATATACGTCGATGCTGATGCTTGTCCGGTTAGGAATGAAGTAGAACGGATTGCGACACGTCATAAACTTGAAACTTATATGGTATGTGATGGCGGAATTCGCCCTCCGCTTAATTCACTAATAAAAGTTATTGTTGTAAATCAGAGTCCAGATGCCGCAGATAACTGGATTGCAGACCATATTGGACGGACAGACATATGTGTAACTAACGATATTCCCCTTGCTGGACGTTGTCTTAAAGAGGGGGCTTTCGCCATCAAACCTAACGGTAACACCTATACCAATGATAATATAGGTATGGCACTTGCTACTAGAAAAATAATGGAAGAAATACGCGAATCGGGCCAAATTAATTTGGGTCCACCCCCTTTTACTAAAGCAAACCGATCCAAATTCCTTGATCAGATGGAAGTGATTGTTCAAAAAGCGAAGAAGTGCTAGTTCACTAAAATTTATTCCTAATTAAAATTAACTATACTTATATGTTTTGAATATTTGGATTTGTTAAATTTTTTACTTTTTATTTTTATTGAATCTTTTTAAAGATTTTTTGTATGTGACCTTCATAAAGTTTACCTTATTTTTGATTTATATATATTCTATTAAACACTTTTTAATTCATAAAATTTCTCCTCATTTGAATTTATTACTTATCTATTTTTTTAGATTGAGATTATTATTTGAGTGGTAAAAAAATTTTTTACTAATCTCAAAACACACAGAAAGTGAGGATAATTTTGACTTAATATTTCTTAATAACTTTTAAATAGAACATTTTATTAATAAAATATAAATTTCAAAATTAAAAAAAATGAAGTGACGTTAGGTAGTTGTTTCAGATAAATTTTAATTTTAAAATAACATAAACATACAAAACTTGTTAATTTTTATGACTTAAATTTGTATGAATAAAATACCAATTCTTTCTCCAAAAAAAGTCGGAATAATTCCCTCCCTTTCATTATTCCAACTTACTTTTCAAACTTCTTTTTATAAAATGAGTGAGATATTTTTTATTACTTAAGTGTAGTTTTAAATTGATACCAGAATCTTAAATTAACAAGTCTCATAATCAGTATTCTCAATTCATCAGAGATTCTTTTATTCCTATTAATCATATAATTTACAGTCGATTAAGCATTCTTCATCATATATTCAGTTTGTATTTTTGGTATGTAGATTTTAAATTCTTTTTATCTCCCAGTGTTCTCTTTATCCGTAATTCCAAATCCACTTAATAAAGAAATGATTAGTTTAGGTCTTTTCTCTTGTTCCAGAGAGTTGCAATCACTAGAAAGTTACCCAATATCCATTAATAATTAACTTATAAATTTAACTGATTATTTTATTATAAATTAAACTATAGTTATTCCAAAGTTGCCGATCAGGTATAATTAGTCTTTACTTTTTTTGGATCTCCCTACCTTCCTTTTACTTAGAAAATAAAAGAGCCAGATAGTTGTTGGATGTGTGGGTAAACTGTAAGATGATATTTTGTAATTAAACGTTATGAATAAATATCCGTTAATTAATTTGATTATTTTTTGGTAGAAAGTACAATATATGAAGATACTCCCTAGTGATGACTTAACACATAAACCTGATTATAATAAAAACTATAGAAAGTATTTTAAAGAAGAAGTGGTGGATACTTTAAATAAAGAGTCGACTGCAGGAATGGTATCAACATTATTTAGTACTCTCTTACAACGATTAGGTCTCACGACTATTTTGGACTAATGTGACCAAACTTTCTTCACTTTATCTATAATCAGTTCCTGTCTTGCGACTTTACTAATCATATCTTCTGGAGTCTCCACAAATCTTTCTGGATTAGTTTTGAAATAAATCTGAACTAAGTCTTGTGCCTGTTTCTCATTTTCTGCTTCAATGACTATACCCTCATGTTTTGTAATCATTGCTTCCTCTTCCAAAAGGAAGTTCACATGATATTTAATCTGAAATTCTGATTTCCAGTTCTTCATTCGTTATTTCCTTTAGATATTTTTAAAATCCTATGTCTGCTCAAGACTCACAATAAACAGAAACCAAACGTGAATCACATAGGACATACTAAACATAACACCCCCCCTAAAATTGACAAAGGTTTTCTAATATAATTGTAAAATAAAGATGCATAAATTTTTATAGATAAGATTTATTTAATCAATACTTGTTGATTTAATTTGAATTTTGATATTGTGAATTTACCTTATACATATTTGTAGTAAGACAAAAAAAAGTCCGATTACTTTGGAGGGAAATCAGACTTGAAAGAATGTCGAGCAGGAGTGTTCATACAAATTTTAAATTTTAAAATTTGTCACAAAATATTATTTACCCTTATTGTAAATTTAATGAAAATAAGGCAAATGATAATGTAGTTGAATTTGAGCACTCTTCCGAACCATTCGGTAACCGTGGAATAACTTCCAAAGGACGTACTCAAATTTTTTACTCTAATCCTTATCCATTAACTTCATCACACAGTCACCAAACTTCTCAGTACCTGATACAAATCCTAACTCTTCACAAGTGGATTTGTATTTATCCAACTTAGATGGTTCTTTCTTTTCTCTAGTTTCAGCATAGCGAAATTCATTATCTTTAAAAATACCCTCTCTTCTAATACTTCCATCAGCATTATACTGAATGGCGTAACCATTTAATTTATCATTTTCCCACTCACCTAAATCTTTACTTCCATCAGCAAAAGTATAGGTGCCCTGACCATTACGTTTACCATCCTTATATTCCCCAAAGTATTTGTCACCATCTGCATGGATATAAGCACCCTGACCATGCCTTTTGTCATCCTTATATTCCCCAAAGTATATGTCACCATCTACAAAGGTATAAGTACCCTGACCATGCATTTTGCCATCCTTATGTTCACCAACGTATTTTTCACCATTTGCGTATGTATAAGTGCCCTGACCATGCCTTTTGTCATCCTTATATTCCCCAACGTATTTTTCACCATCTACAAAGGTATAAGTACCCTGACCATGCATTTTGCCATCCTTATATTCACCAACGTATTTTTCACCATTTGCAAAGGTATAAGTGCCCTGACCACTTTTCTTATTATCCCTAAATCCCCCAACGTATTTTTCACCATCTGCCCAGATATAGGTACCCTGACCATGTTGCATATCTTTCTTCCATTCTCCAACGTATCTGTCACCATCATCCCATTCCCAAATCCCAAAGCAGTTATCCAAAGTGGCATTTGAATCAGATGGACAGGGAGGAAGGGAACTCATTTGAGAGGAAGGGTCTTTATTTTCACTGGTTTTAGCATAGAGAAACTCATTATCTTTAAAGATACCTTCTTGTGTGATTGAACCATCAGCATCATACTGAATGGCGAAACCATTAAGTAATCCATTTTTGAATTCTCCTACCTCTTTTCTTCCATCAGGATAAATATAAATACCTTGACCATCTTGGTTATTATCTAAAAAATTACCTGTGTACTTTGAACCGTCTTTCCAAATATACGTTCCCTGTCCATTATATACGTCAAACTTATATTCCCCAACATATATATCACCTTTAAATTCGTTGTCTGCTAAATAAAGGTAAATACCTGGTCCATGCTTTTTACCATCTTTCCATGCGCCTTGATATCTATCGCCATTTGCCCAGTTATACATACCCTGACCATGCATTATGTCCTTTTTCCATTCACCTGTGTATTTATCACCTTTATTATCACCAGAAGTCCAATCGTAAGTCCCAAAGCAATTATCAAAAGTTGCATTTGTATCAGATGGACAGGGAGGAAGTGCCCAGGCATGAGTGACACCTAGGGTAAAAAAGAATAAAATAGAATAGAATGAGACAATTTTCTTCATCATAAAATTAAAGCATAATTTCATAAAAAGTAAAGATGATAACTACTCTACCTTTTTGTCTTTATACGCACATCTCTGATTTTTGATTTTCAATTATTTACTCACTAAAATCTTTTATCAGAAAGGCACTCTCACAGAAAAGTTTAACTTGTCACTCTGTAAGGCATAAAAAATTTAATAAAATCAATAATTTATTCTACAGTCACTGATTTTGCTAAATTCCTGGGTTGGTCAATATCCGTGCCTATATATAATGCAGTGTAGTAAGCAATCAGTTGTGATGGGATTGCATAAATTATTGGTTCAATAAAATTAGAAATTTCTGGTAATTTAATTACAGGAAATTCATTTAAAGGCAACAAACTATATCCTTTTTCATCAGTGATTAATAAAACATTACCATTCCTCGCCAAAACTTCTTCAACATTAGAAATTGTTTTTTCAAACAAATGATTATAAGGAGCGAAACAAATAACAGGCATATTTTCATCTACTAAGGCAATTGGACCATGTTTTAATTCACCACTAGGATAACCCTCAGCATGAATATAACTGATTTCTTTTAGCTTTAATGCCGCTTCAAGTGCTAGTGGATATAAAATACCCCTACCTAAAAAAAGTGCATTATTAGAATTCATAATTTTTTTTGCAAATACTTTATAATCCTTTGTTTTTGATAAAATATTGGACATTATGCTAGGTATAGATACCAATGCATTAACTAATTCTGCAATATCTTTTTTAGATAGTAAGCCTCTCCTATCTGAAAAATATATTGTTAAACATGCTAAAACAGCCAATTGTGAAGTAAATGCTTTAGTAGAAGCTACTCCTATTTCAGGACCTGCTTTTATTGGCAAAATAAAATCAGATTCTCTGGCAATAGAACTCTCAATTACATTTACAATAGAAATAGTTTTTTTAACTTTACCTTTTACTTTCCGCAACGCAGCTAATGTATCGGCCGTTTCTCCTGATTGACTAACAAAAATCGCATATTCATTTTTACTAAAAGAAGAATCCCTATATCTAAATTCAGATGCCACATCAATTTCAACAGGGACTTTAACGTATTTTTCAAACCAATACTT
This sequence comes from Paracoccaceae bacterium, assembly GCA_045565285.1. Taxonomy (GTDB): domain Bacteria; phylum Pseudomonadota; class Alphaproteobacteria; order Rhodobacterales; family Rhodobacteraceae; genus CACIIZ01. The sequence continues at coordinate 25,340 of JBJLFR010000007.1, read as the reverse complement.
AGCTACTGCACATGCATAAAATGCAGTGCCACATGCAACAAAAATTATTCTGTCAATATGATCAAATTCATTCAAGTTATTAAGCATTTCTATTTTTTGTTGCTTAAAGTTAACAAAACTTGAAGTAGCATAAGCAAATACTTCTGGTTGTTCATAAATTTCTTTCAACATAAAATGTTGATAGTTACCTTTATTTATAGCTTCGCTGTTTAATTCAACAGATTTCTTTTTTCTTTTTACTCTTTGACCAATTTTATTGAAAATCTCTGTTTCTTCCTTACTAATTATCGCCACATCGTCTTCATCAAGAAATATGACTCTATCTATTAAATTAGATAAACTAACCGCATCTGATCCTACATATATATCACTTTTCCCATATCCAATTACCAAAGGAGCGCTACGTTTAGTAACATATAACTTCTTATCATCGTCTTTAAACATGAAGCAAAGTGCAAAAGCACCCTCTAGACGTTTAATTGTTTTCAAAAAAGCATCTTTATTATTACTACCCTTATTTATGTAATATGAACAAAGTTGAATAATCACTTCTGTATCAGTCTCAGAATAAAACTGATATCCCTTTTTTGATAATTCTTCTTTAAGTTCTCTAAAATTTTCAATTATTCCATTATGAACACCGACAACAGATCCAACATGGTGTGGATGTGCATTATCTTTACTAGGCACTCCGTGTGTAGCCCAACGGGTATGACCTATGCCAATTTTTCCTGGTAAATTATTTTGGCTTATTAAATCAATTAAGTTTTCAATTTTACCTTTAGCTCTTTGCCTTTTAATATCGTTATCAAAGATTGTTGCTATTCCAGCACTATCATAACCTCTATACTCTAGTTTTTTTAACACCTCGAGAATTGTAGGTGTTACTTCTTTATTACTTAAAATACCAACAATTCCACACATAAAAAAATCTCCATTGAGTTTGTTGATTAGTATCAGAAAAAAAAAAAAATTAAACTTTAAATTATCTTCAAAAAAAATGTATTAAATATTATTTTTGACAGTTAATATAAGTAGATAATGACAGAATTATTAAAAAAAATTATTGAAAATGATCGTAAAGCCTTAGCTAAAGCTATAACATTAGTAGAATCTACACTTTCTAAGCATAAAAAAGAATCTGATAAACTTATTCAAGATTTAATAAAAATAAATAAAAATGAATCTATAAGAATTGCCTTATCTGGAACACCTGGTGCAGGAAAATCTACTTTTATTGAAGCTTTTGGTTCAAAATTAATCGAGGATGGAAATAGAGTAGCTGTATTAGCTATTGATCCGTCATCTAAGCAAACCGGAGGATCCATACTAGGAGATAAAACTAGAATGGAAAACTTAAGTCGTCAGCCCAATGCTTTTATTAGACCATCTCCTAGTAGTTTAAATCTTGGTGGTGTAACAACTAAAACAAGAGAAGTAATTCAATTATGTGAAGCAGGAGGATACAATATTATTATAGTTGAAACAGTTGGTGTTGGTCAGTCTGAAACAGCAGTATTTGATATGACAGATGTTTTTTGTCTACTGATTACTCCAGACTCTGGTGACGAGTTGCAAGGTTTGAAAAAAGGAATAACAGAAAGTGCTGATTTCATAATCGTAAATAAAGCTGATGGAAAATTAACAAAATCTGCAAGTTTAGCTGTAGCTGAATATACTTCTGCATTAAGGCTTTTAGGTAAAAAAAATGATGTTCCTGAAAACTATCCAAAAGCTACAATGGTATCTTCTCTCACTGGAAAAGGGATTAAAGAAATCAATGATGAAATATTAAATTTTATCAGTTTGCAAAAAAAAAATGGTCATTTCGAGAGAAAAAGAAGTCAACAAAAAATACAATGGTTTAAAGAAAAAATCGATTTTGAAATTTTTGATTTTATTTCAAAAAGAAACAATTTTGTTGATATAAAAAATACTTTGCAGAAAAAAATAGAAAAAGAAGAAATTTCTGTTCCTGAGGCAATTATTAATTTTACCAATATTTTGAAAAACAAATATAATAATGAATAGATTTTTATTGATTTATTATTTTAAAAAAAAAATTTAGAAAGAAGTGATTATGATATATAAAATTATAAAAAAATTAGACCACTTGACGCAATAATTTTTAACATATAATAAATTCTCAATACAATAATTTCTTTTAGGTGCGAAATGACTAGAAAATGTGAATTAACAGGGAAAATGGCTCTTACTGGAAATAATGTTAGTCATGCTAATAATAAGACCAAAAGACGATTTCTACCCAATCTAAATATGGCTTCGTTAATATCTGAAAAACTAGAGAAATCTTTTAAATTAAAAGTTTCAGCATCAGCATTAAGAACAGTAGATAAAAAAGGTGGTTTAGACTTTTTTTTACTAAGTGCAGACGAAAAATTACTTTCTAGGAATGCTCTTAAAATAAAAAAAGATATTGAAAGTTTAGATACAAATAAAGATAAATAAAGTTTCTTCTGGTTTTCTAATTATACAATTTATTATTTAACATAATTTTAATATCAAATTTACCTTTAAACACCTATTAAATGCAAGATATTAAAAAAATTAGAAACTTTTCAATAATCGCACATATTGATCACGGAAAATCTACACTTGCTGATAGACTAATTCAGTTTACAAATACTGTGGCCGAAAGAGATATGAAAGAGCAAATTCTTGATTCAATGGATATAGAAAGAGAAAGAGGAATTACAATAAAGGCTAATACTGTAAGAATAAATTATCAATCCAAAAATAAGGAAGACTTCATATTAAATTTAATTGATACTCCAGGTCATGTAGATTTCTCATATGAAGTTTCTAGATCAATGCATGCCGTAGAAGGTTCACTTTTAGTTGTAGATGCTTCACAAGGAGTTGAAGCACAAACTTTGGCCAATGTTTACACGGCAATTGACGCAGATCATGAGATCATCCCAATTCTTAATAAGATTGATTTACCTGCAGCTGATATTGATAGAGTTAAAAAACAAATTGAAGATGTAATAGGGATTGATGCTTCAAAATCTGTCAATATTTCAGCTAAAACTGGTGAAGGAATTTCAGATGTTTTTGAAGAAATTATTCAAAAATTACCACCCCCTACTGGATTTAAGAATTTACCATTGAAAGCTATTTTAGTTGATAGCTGGTATGATGCCTACTTAGGAGTTGTTGTTCTTATAAGAATACATGATGGTATTATAAAAAAAGGAGATAAAATAAAATTAATGCAGACTGGGGCAAACTATTCTGTAGATAAGCTTTCTGTATTAAGACCAAAAATGGAAGATATTGAACAATTAGGTCCTGGGGAGATAGGTGTTTTTACAGCATCAATCAAACAAGTTAGGGATACGCGAGTTGGCGATACAATAACACATCAAAATAAAAGTTGCCAAGAACCCTTGGAAGGATATAAACCAGCACAACCAGTAGTATTTTGTGGTCTATTTCCAGTTGATAGTTCTGAATTTGAGTCTTTAAGAGAAGCAATTGATAAATTAGCTCTAAATGATTCATCATTTAGCTATGAAATGGAAAATTCTGCAGCATTAGGGTTCGGATTTAGATGTGGATTTTTAGGATTACTTCATTTGGAAGTAGTTCGTGATAGAATAGAAAGAGAGTATAACATTAATCTGATAACTACTGCTCCTTCTGTTATTTATCATGTTTTAAAAACAGATGATGAAAAATTAGAAATACATAACCCTGCAGATTTGCCTGATGCAGTAAAAATCAAACATATTGAGGAACCAAGAATTAAGGCTACTATTTTGGTGCCTGATGATTACTTAGGAGAAGTATTGAAATTATGTCATGATCGCCGAGGCATACAATTAGATTTAACATACGTAGGTTCTAGAGCAATGGTAGTATACGATTTACCTCTTAATGAGGTAGTTTTTGATTTTCATGATCGTTTAAAATCTGTAACCAAAGGGTATGCAAGTTTTGACTATGAAATTAACAAGTATGTTGAGGATAATCTTGTAAAAATGCAAATTTTAGTTAATGATGAACCCGTTGACGCTCTCTCAGTTATTGTTCACAGAGATAGAGCTGAAATGAGAGGAAGAAACATGTGTGAAAAATTGAAAGATTTAATTCCTCAGCATTTATTTAAAATACCTATTCAAGCTTCTTTAGGTGGTCGCATAATTGCCAGAGAAACAATTTCAGCTTTAAGAAAGGATGTTACAGCAAAATGCTACGGTGGTGATATTACCAGAAAGAGAAAACTTCTAGAAAAACAAAAAGCTGGAAAAAAGAGAATGCGCCAATTTGGAAAAGTTGAAATTCCTCAAGAAGCATTTGTAAATGCTTTAAAAATTAATGATTAGTTTTTTGAAAATTTATATACCTAAGGGATGTGGATGCAGATGAAATGGCTTTTTATTGCATAGGTAAATTTTGCCAATTAAATATGTAGCACTAATAGTTTCTCTCATTGTTGACAGTGATATAGCATTTCCACCAATTATAAGAGCACGATTTTTAAGTTCCAAAATTGTTTCAGCATAATTTTTTGGTTGCATAATTTCAATACGCATAGAAAGATCACAATTTGTGTTAACTTTCAATAATTTGTCAGGATGTACTGATACTTTACTAAATCCTCTAAGTGGTACAGTTTCATTAGGTGTAGTGCCATAAACAGATGCATTGTTGGGTATAGCATTACAAGAAGAAAGAATAATGTATATTGAAATAACCGATAACATTCTAAACATAAGAAGACTCTATTCTGATTCTATCGAAATATTCAATAAAAATTTTATTCTTCTAGTTTTCCTATAATTACATACCTAAAAATATCTAGTAATTCTCTGTTGTTTTTTACAGTTGCCATGGCAGCGGCATCTACTTCTTTAAGGGCATGTTGAAAATCTTCTTGATGTATTATTATTAAAGATTTACCTAAAGCAGAGGCATAACCGGCATCAAATGCAGCATTCCATTGTCTATATTTTTCTCCAAATTTTACAACAACTATATCGGATTGTGCTATTCCTTTTTTAGTTCTTATAGCATTAATTTTTGCACCTTTATTATCATGCCAATACTTATTCTCTTCATAACCTAGAATTTTTACCCCGCAATCATCAGATGCCGCATGATCAGTCACAGGGCCAAAAAACTTTATTGGTAAATTTTCTTTTTCAACTGATAACATTATTTCTTCTCGCCAATTAGAGTGAATTTCGCCAGATAGATAAATTTTCCAATGCATATTAATCTCCTTTAAATTTATCATTTTATTAGAAAAAAAATTTTGATATATATATTAAATATAGTTTTTAATTTTTATTTTAAAGGTAAGAAATGTTGATTCGCTGTCCTGGAAAAAATTGGCCAAAAATTTCTGCTTTAGGTATTGGTGCCATGTCATTTAGTGACTTTTACGGTGCAACAGATACTAAGCAAACATTTGAAATTCTAAAAACTGCTATGGATTTTGGAGTGAACCATATCGATACAGCTAATATGTATGGAATGGGAGTATCTGAAAGTAGAATTGGTGAATTCTTATCTGTACTTGGAAAAAAAGATCGTAATTTTTTTCATATTGCTACTAAAGGAGGAATTAAAACAAAACCTGGTGGTCCTCCAGAATTTGATAATACTGAAGACTATCTAACTAAAGAACTTGATGAATCTTTAAAAAGGCTTGGAGTCGATAATATTGGCCTATATTACATACACAGAAGAGATGGGATAACTCCAATAGAGGATGTGGTTGAAACCCTATTAAAATTTAAAAAAGCAGGTAAAATTATTCAGTTTGGTTTTTCTGAAATTTCTCCAGTTTCACTAGAAAAAGCTAATAAGGTACACCATGTAGGAGCAATACAATCTGAGTATTCTTTATCTACTAGATTTCCAGAACTTGGCCTTTTGCAAAAAACTAAACAATTAAAAACAGCATTTATAGCTTTTTCTCCAGTAGGAAGAGGATTATTGACAGATAAACCTCCTACACCTAAGCGAGTTAAAGAAAGTCCCTTTCTTAGAGTTAATCCAAGATTTCAAGAACCAAATCTTAGTGAAAATATTCTGGCTGTAAAAGGGTTTCAAAAGCTAGCTAAAGATTATGGTCTAAGTACTGCTGGATTAGCAATTTCTTGGTTAATAGCAAAAGATGAACATATTATACCTATTCCAGGCACTAGATCTTCTTTGCATCTAAAGGAAATGATAAAAGGTACTGAAAAAAAATTAACTCAAACTGATTTAAATGAAATAGAGAAAACTATTCCTGTTGGATGGGCGCATGGTGATAGATATTCTGATATTCAATGGATTGGACCTGAAAAATATTGCTAATTTTGCAATACAACAAGAGTTTTATTATTATTTCCTTTGAACATTAAATAAATTATTAAAATAATATTTATAAAATTCCAAATTATACCATTTAAAAAAGCTAAATTATATGATCCGGTTAAATCAAAAATAACCCCTGATATCCAACCACCGAATGCCATTCCAAAAATAGTAGCCATAAGTACCAAACCAATCTTTGAAGCCACGTTTTGGGGAGGTAAATACTCTCTTAATATAACAGCATAGCTAGGTACAATTCCACCTTGAGATAACCCAAAAATAAGACTTACTAAATATAATGAAGTAATCCCATCGAAAGGCAAATATAGAAATAAAGCTAAACATTGCAAACTAGATCCTACCAATAAAACCTTGAACCCCCCAAAATAATCAACAGCAACTCCTGAAATTATTCTTGAAATAACTCCACCAGTTAGCATTAAAGAAAGCATGTTAGTTCCAACGATAGGGCTAAAACCAAGATCAACACATAAAGCAACTATATGTATTTGTGGCATTGACATAGCAACACAACAAGCAATACTGGCTAATACTAAAACAAATAATAACAAACGAGGAGAAATAAATTTCTCTGAAAGCTTTTGGTTTGCCTCTTTAGTTTCTTTATCTAAGTAACTACTTTCAATTTTTTTTGTTAATAAAAAAGAAAGTGGAACTGTTAAAATTACTGCTATTATGCCAAATAAAATATATAAGAATCTCCAATCAAATGAGTAGGGGAAAAATGAGGAAATTAGGGTTGGCCAAATAATACCTGAAAAATAATTTCCAGATGCTGCTATTGCCACTGCTATTCCGCGTCTTTTGGAAAACCAAAAGGATATATCCGACATAAGTGGTCCAAAACCCGCTGCTGTACCAAAACCAATCATAATATGACAAAAACTAAGCAATAATAATGAGTAACTTATAGCTGAAATAAAAAAACCTAAAACTACTGTTAAAGCAGCAAAAAGCAGAGTGTATAAGATGCCATATTTATCAACTAATTTACCTAAAATAAAATTTCCTAATGCGAATCCCACCATAGTAAATGAAAATAAAACTGATACCTCACCACGATTAAAATTAAATTCTTTTTGAATATCAGGAAGAACAATAACTATAGCCCACATTCCTATATTCAATGATGTTCCTATAAAAAATGTTATTAAAAGTCTAAACCAGGAATATTGACTATCCTGTGAAAAATTTTTGAACAAATTATAAGTCCTTGATTTTGAATTTATTTTTAAATGAAGAAAATGTATCAATAGATGAACTCGTAGCATGGTATACACCTCGTGCAATAGATCTTGAAACACAAAGAGATGCAGCTTGATTGATTAATAATAGATCGTTAAAATTATCTTTTAATTCTTTTTCTCCTGTTGAAACAGCAAAAATTAAATCACCATCAAAGGTTGTATGTGAGGGAAAAACTGCCCTTGTAATTCCGTCATGTGCAACTGTAGCTAATGCTTTACATTGAGCTTTAGACAATTTAGCATCGGTAGCAACAACTCCAATGACTGTGTTTTTCTTAAAGTCATCTGGTGATGTTCTCTCTACTTCTTTAAAAGGCTCAAATTTATTTGAGTTTCCAAATCCACCGAATTCATTTTCATATTCAAAAGGAGCAGCCCAAAAATGTGGAGTATCATTAACAACAACGCTTCCAAATGAATTAACAACCATCAATGATCCTACAGTATATTTGCTATCTATCAGCAAAGAAGCAGACCCCAAACCGCCTTTAATATTGCCAGCTGTAGCTCCTTTTCCAGCACCATAAGAGCCCAATTTAAAACTTGTACTCAGATCATTGTAGGCTTTGTTCGCTAAATCAGTATAAGGATTTTTTTCCCAATTTTTTTTACCTCCGTTCACTAGATCAAAAATTATTGCACTTGGAACAATCGGTACCTTATTATTACCAACTTCATAACCCTTATTATCTCTTCGCAAGAGATTGACTGCCTCAGAAGCAGCCTCCAATCCAAAAGCAGATCCTCCAGATAACACTAAAGCATCAATTTTTTCTACCAACTTGTCAGGTTCTAATAAGTCAGTTTCTCTTGTACCTGGAGCTCCACCTAAAACCCTATAACTAGCAACAAATCGATCCTTACAGGATAAAATAGTAGAACCGGTATTAATCAATTCATTTTCAGAATTACCAATATAAAGACCTTTTACATCAGTTATTAAATTTTTTAATCCAGGTTTTAAAAAAAAACTCATTAGATACAGCGCCCACCATCAACTGGTAAAATAACACCAGTAATCATAGCTGCTTCCTCTGAACATAAAAAACATGCCGCGTTCCCCATATCATCTGGAGTTGAAAACCTTCCAATTGGAATTGTTGATAAAAATTTTTCTCTTTTTTCAGTCGTATCTCCTCCCATAAAACTTTTTAATAATGGTGTTTCCCCAGCTACTGGGGCTAAAGCATTTACCCTTATTTTTTTTGGAGCTAATTCTATAGCCATTGCCTTAGTTGCACTTATCATCCAGCCTTTAGTGGCATTATACCAACTTAAGTTAGGACGTGGTGAAATACCAGCAGTCGAAGCTATATTTAGAATGTTTCCTCCACTTTTAGAAGTCATTAAAGGGACAAGATATTTAGCACTTAAGAAAACTGACTTCGAATTTACTAAAAATATTTTGTCAAATTCTTCTTCACTTATGTCTTCCATATTCTTGGGATTATGAGTAATACCAGCATTGTTAACCATTATATCTATTTTACCAAACTTTTCTAAAGTGACATTTACCATATTTTTGAAACTTATTGAACTGGATACATCTACTTCAATAGAGATACCTCCAGCCGACTTTGCTACTTTCATTGCATTTTCCAAATTTATATCAGCAACAATAACTCTAGCACCTTCCTCAGCAAATTTTTTTACAATACCTGCTCCAAAACCAGATCCCCCGCCTGTTACAATAGCTATTTTGTCTCTTAACCTCATGGTAATATTTCCTTATCTCTATTCGTGCATTGCAGCAATTGTTTTTAAATTAGAAAATCCATATAAAGCCTCAAATCCTTTCTCGCGCCCATGGCCAGAATAACCTGTCCCTCCAAATGGAAGTTCAACCCCACCTCCTGCTCCATAATTATTTATAAAAACTTGACCAGATTTTATAGCTTTAGCAACTCTCATTTGTCTTGCACCATCTAAAGTCCATATTGAAGCTACTAATCCATATTTAGTACTATTAGCAATTTTTATTGCATCTTCTTCATCTTCAAAAGGGATGATGACCTGAATAGGACCAAAAATTTCTTCTTGTGCAAGTTTATGTGAATATTTAACATTTCCATAAAGTTTAGGTAAAACATAATGGCCTTTTTGAGGTAAATTATTTTCATATTGACCTTCTGCAATAAATTCTAAGTCTTTAGAAAATTTAAGATAATTTTTAATAATTTTTTTCTGCCTACTAGAAATTACTGGGCCTAGATCTTTGTCATCTAAAGCCTGAGCTACTTTTAGTTTGGAATAGGATTTAGACATTTTTTCTACTACTTCTGAAAGAACTTTCTTAGAGACTAAAATTCTTGAAGAAGCTGAACATGTTTGACCTGCATTCTGAATACCTGCATTAATTAAAAAAGGTAAAGCTTTATCTATGTTTGCATCCTCAAATACAATCTGTGGAGATTTGCCTCCAAGTTCAAGAGTTACAGGTACTAAATTTTTGGCAGCTTCAGATTGTATAGTTTTTCCTATTTCAACTGAGCCAGTAAATGATATGTGATTAATATCTGGATGTTTTATTAAACTTGCTCCTGCTTTCTCACCTAAACCTGGAACAATATTTATTGAACCTTCAGGAAAACCAGCTTCTTTTGCTAACTCTCCAATAGCAAGTGCAGTTAAACATGCCTCTTCAGAAGGTTTTAAAACACATGCATTCCCCATTGCAAGTGAAGCACCTAAAGTACGCCCAATTATCTGCATAGGATAATTCCAGGGGATAATGTGTCCCGTAACACCGTGAGGTTCTCTTAAGGTATATACAGTATAGTCCTTTAAATAGGGGATAGTTTCACCCATTATTTTGTCGCTAGCTCCACCATAAAATTCAAAATAACGAGCTAATGCAATAGCATCATTTTTTGCTTGTTTTAGTGGTTTGCCTACGTCAATTGATTCAATAATAGCAAGATTATCCAATCTATTCTTTACTAGTTCAGATAATTTCAAGAGAAGCCTTCCCCTTTCAGAAGCAGCTAAATTACCCCAAGAACTTCTTAAAGATTTTGAGGCTGAATTTATTGCTTCATCTATATCTTGTTCATCAGAATCTGTGATTGTAGTTATAATTTCACCATTTGAAGGATTCTCTAAAGAAAGTTTATTTTGGGAATGACAATCTTTCCATTGGCCATTAACAAAAATTTTATCGGTCGGGTACCATAATTTTTCATTTAGCAATTTGACCTCCATTTAATATATTTTTTGGGATTACTGGTATCGCTTCAACTAATGATTTAGTATAGCGTTTCTTAGGATTTGATAATATGTGTTGGGCTTTTCCTTCTTCGACAATTTCACCTCTTCTGATAACAATCACTCTATTTGCAATATTTTTTACTACAGAAAGATCATGACTAATAAACAAATAAGTTAAAGTATGTTTATCGGCTAATTCAGCAAGGAGATCTAAAATTTGAGCTTTTATTGAGACATCTAAAGATGAAACGGCTTCATCTAAAATAATAAGTTTTGGTTTAGTTATAAGAGCTCTAGCTATCGCTATTCTCTGTCTTTGACCGCCGGAAAATTCATGAATAAACTTATTAGAATCGCTAGGACTTAAACCCACTTCTTCTAAAGCAAGACTTACTCTTTCCTCAATTTCTCTTTTTGTTAAAACATTATCAAGGATAAAAAAAGGTTCTGATATCAATTTTCTTATTCGATGTTTAGGATTAAATGAACCATAGGGATCTTGAAAAACTACTTGCATCATTGATCGAATTTTACGATCTTTAAATTTTCTTGCTTCTATTTTTCTATTATTAATTAATATCTCACCCGTTTCACAATGTTGCAAACCTAATATCGTTTTTACGATTGTTGATTTGCCTGATCCAGATTCTCCAACAACACCAAGAATTTCACCCTCAAACATTTTAAAACTTAAATTATTGAGAATTTTTAATTTATTCTGATTTTTAAAAAAAAGACTTTTACTATTGTGATAACTTGTACTTACAGCATTTACGGATAGAATAACTTTTTTTGAGGATTTATCTTTTTTCTTTGGGGAATAATTGACAGCGTTTAGTAATTTTTTTGTATATGGATGCTTTTTATTTTTAAAAATATTCTCTAAATTCCCAGTTTCTAAAATTTCTCCAGATTTCATAATAGCAACTCTATCGGCACACTGCGCTAAAACTGCTAAGTCATGCGTTATGAGTAAAAGAGATATGCCTAATTTATTGACGAGAATTTTTAATAAATCTAAAATACCTTTTTGTGTAATTACATCTAATGAAGTTGTAGGCTCATCTGCAATTATTATCTTTGGTTTTAAGACAAGACTTTTGGCTATTAAAACTCTTTGTTGTTGTCCCCCCGATATTTCATGAGGATAAATCTCATCTTTTGTTAAATTATTGGGTAGTTCTACTTTCTCAAGGTACTGAGTGGCTATGTCTAAAGATTTTTTTTTCGAGTAATTCCTATGTATTAATAAAGGTTCTGCAACTTGTTCTTTAATAGTTTTTAGTGGATTTAATGCAGTTAATGGTTCTTGAAAGATAAGAGAAATATCTTTTCCCCTAATCTTACACATTTCTTTATCACTAAAATTACTAATACATTTATTTTCGAAGTATATAAAACCATTTTTTCTAGAGTTACTGGGTAATAAATTTAAAATGGAGAGAGCCATCATACTTTTTCCAGAACCAGACTCTCCAGCTATTCCTAAAACCTCTCCCTTATTAAGATCTAAAGAAATATTATTTAAAATTAATTTTTCACTAATAAATAAATTAAATTCCTTAATTGACAAAATACTCATTTATTTTTTTCCTGTAATCTTGGGTCAATTAAATCCCTTGCTCCATCCCCTAACAAATTTAAGCCTAATACTGCCAGTATTATAGTTATACCAGGAAATAAGGCTAAGTTAGGTGCAAATGATATCATGGTCTGACTATCAGCTAACATTCTTCCCCATGAGGGAGTTGGAGGTTGCACCCCTAAACCAACATAAGATAACCCAGCTTCTGCTAAAATACCTAAGCTAAATTGTATGCTGCCTTGTACAATTAGCAAATTCAATATATTGGGCAAAATATGTTCTAATGAAATTCTAAATGATCCTTTACCAGCTATTCTTGCTGAGGAAATAAAATCAAGTGTCCAAATAGATATTGCGGCTCCTCTAGTTACTCTTGCAAATACTGGTATATTAAAAATACCAATTGCTATTATTGCGTTAAAAGCAGAAGGACCAAATACAGCAGTAATTAAAATGGCAATAACTAGTGAAGGAAAAGCGAAAATAAGGTCATTACCCCTCATAATCACATCGTCAAATAATGACCCACGGCATGCTGCAGAAATTAATCCTAGAGGAACACCAATAATTAAACCAAGGCCTACTGCAATTAACGCAACTGATAAAGAAGTCTGTCCTCCAATCATAATCATCGAAAAGATATCTCTTCCAAAATGATCCGTACCCAAAAGATTTTCAAAACTTGGTTCTTTTAGTCGGTTCGTAATATTTAAAGTTTCAACATCGTAGGGCACCCAAAAAAAAGAAATAATCGTAACTAAAAGAAAAATTACTGATAAAAAAAACCCTAAAATGAACGAAATAGGGAATTTCATTTTTTGATCCTTAGTCTGGGATCTACATACAAGTAAGCCATGTCAATAAAAAAATTTACTGTAATTACGGAAAAAACTAATAACATAACTACACTTTCAACAACAATTAAATCCCTCTGTACGATACCTTGAAAAATTAATCTACCAATGCCGGGAAGAAAAAAAACATTCTCTATTATAATCGCTCCAGCGATCAAAAAAGAAAACTGCAAACCAATTATGGTTAAAACTGGAATTAAAGCATTTCTAAAAGCATGATTTTTAATTGCTTGAAAAAAAGTTAATCCACTTGCTCTTGCTGTTCTAAAATAATCTTGACTTAAAGTTTCTATCAAAGCGGATCTCATTACCCTAGCCAAAATAGAAGCTTGAGGTAAGGCAAGAGCAAACGCAGGAAGTGTTAATGCTTTTAAATTAAGTAATAAACCTTTATCCCAACCAGGTACTCCTCCTGCTGAAAACCATTTGAGGTATAATGAAAAAATTAAGACTAGGAGCATTGCAAACCAAAAATTAGGAATAGCAATACCTAATTGAGTTAGACCCATGAACGACCAATCTTTAAATCCTCCATGATTAGCCGCAGAAATAATTCCAATTGGGATTGCTATAAATATTGATAATAAAATAGCATATATTGCAAGTGGAATTGAAACACCAATTCTAGAAATCACTAATTCTGAAATAGGAACTCTGTAAGTATATGAAACACCAAAATCCCCAACTATCATACCACTTATCCAATTAAAATATCTTTCTACTTTTGAAACGTCTAAACCAAGTTCTTTTTTTAATGCATCAATCGTCTCTGGTTGTGCATTTATGCCAAGCATAAATGATGCAGGATCCCCGGGTATAATTTCAATCATAAAAAAAATGATAATCGATGCAAAAAACAAACTGAAAATTAAGACTCTTAGTCTTGAAAAAAAATATGAAAGCATTCTTGATAATAAATTTAATTTTAAATTTTTTAAAATCCTTGAGCCAACTATTATATTCAGTTAGCTCAAGGTATTTCTATAAATGATCAATTATGATAATTAATTATTCCAGCTAACGCCAGTCAAATCATTTGCTTGCGTAGGAGAGTTTTTCCATAAGCCTATTAATTTGGAATTGGCTACACCAGTTTTTGCAAGTTGAAATAAATAACCATTTACATAATCATTAGAAATTAATTTTTGAGCACTCTTTAAAATTTTACTTCTTTCCTGATCATTAGTTTCTAAGTTTAAGGCTTCCATGAGATTTCTGAATTCTTGACTGTCATACTGGAAATAATAATTTGGATTACCGTAAATGCCTATATCCATAGGTTCAGTATGGCTCACGATAGTTAAATCATAATCTTTACCCTTAAATACTTGTTCCAACCATTGAGACCACTCTAAGTTCTCAATTATAGTTTCAATTCCGACTTCTCTTAATTGAGAAGCAATAATCTCGCCACCTCTTCTAGCATAGGAGGGAGGTGGAAGTTTTAATGAAAGAGTAAGACCTCCACTTACACCTGCCTCTGAAAGTAGAGACTTTGATTTTTCCGGATCATAGTTTGACTGTGCGGTTAGATCCACATAATCAGGGTGATGTGGAGCAAAATGGGTACCTATTGGTGTCCCAAATCCAAACATAGCCCCGTCAACAATTGCTTGTCTATTAATAGCGTGGGCAATTGCTTTTCTAATCTTCACATCTTTTAGTTTTTCAGATTTATTATTCGTAGATAGAATTGTTTCACCTTCAGTAGATCCAACTATAACATTAAAATTTGGATCTGCTTCAAATTGAGCTAAAGTTTCAGGAGCAGGATATACTGGAAATGCATCAACGTCTCCGGCCATTAATGCTGCAAATGCAGCAGTAGGATCAGAAATAAATTTAAATGAAGCTTTTTCTAAAGAAATAGTTTCACCCCAGTAATTTTTATTTTTAACTAAATCAACTCTATCCCCTTTAACCCATTTTGAAAACTTAAATGGTCCAGTTCCATTTGGTTTTGTAGCTGCATTATTAACTGTTTCTGGATCTAAAATGATTGCATCTCCCCAAGCCAAGTTTCTAATAAGTCCACCATTAGGATTTGAAAGAGTAATTTTTACTACGTTTGTATTAATAACATCAACTGAGCTTATGCCTTTAAACAGACCTTTTTGAGCATTGGTTGAATTTTCATCCCGAGCCCTATCAATTGAAAATTTAACGTCTGAAGCATCAAAATCACTCCCATCATGAAATTTTACATTTTCTTCAAGTTGAAAAGTATAAACTAATCCATCATCTGAAATAGTCCAGGACTTAGCTAAGCCAGGTGAAACAGATCCATCAGCCTGAAATCTAGTTAATCCTTCATAAACGTTTGAGTAAACAACTTCATCTATAGCAGCAGCTGCACCTCCAGTTGGATCTAAGTTAGGTGGTTCTAATTGCATGCCAATAATTACTGAATTTTTCTCGGCGTAAAGTGGGTTTGAAAAAATTATAACCAATAGTGATGTAAATAGTAATTTCAATAAATTCATAAAATCCTCCCTATTTATGATTAATTTATAACTCCTTTATTTAGTAATTTGCTTATAGTGATTCCCATTATTTTAGTAGAATCTAGCATATCAGAAATTAATATAAATTCATCAGGTTGATGTGCAAGTTCAAGTATTCCTGGTCCATAAGCAATACAATTTTTTAACTTACCAATACGATCAATATGTTTTTGATCATATGAACCTGGAGAGACTACATATTCTGGTTTCAAACCTAATACTTCTGAAATAGAATCTCCAACTGTTTTGACTATACTTGATTTTGGATCTGTGTAAGATGGTTTAACTTCAAAAAGGTCTTTAATTGCAAACTCTAAACTTGGTCTGTTTTTTTTCACTTTTTCTAGAATTTCATAAATCTCTGACTTAACCTCTTCTAAGTTTTCTTCAGCTAAGTATCTTCTATCAAGAATCATCCGACAACTATCGGCAACTAATGGAGAAGGTAACCCATTATAGAATTCATCAACTTCAGCTAAACCTCCATGAATAGAATTTATATTAAGTGTAGACTTTCTTGCTTTTTCTGGAACTACTGGCATTTTTGTTTTTTTAGTATTTAGTTTTGGCAACAAATTTTTTTCTATTTCTTCTAATACTGCACCCATATGCTTAATTGCACAATCTCCTAAAAAAGGCATAGATCCATGTGCTACTCTTCCTTTGGTTTCAATCTCAGACCACCACACTCCTCTATGTCCTAAACAAATTCTATCTTTATTCAAAGGTTCTGGAATAATAACACTTTGTACTTTTTTTGGACTAAAATATCCTTTTTCTGCAAGCCAGGCAACTCCACCATAACCACCTGTTTCTTCATCAGCTGTTGCTGATATTTCTATAGAACCAAAATATTTTGGAAAGACTGAAATAAAGGATTCAGCAGCTACAATACTTGATGCTAATCCCCCCTTCATATCACAGGAACCTCGACCAAAAATTTTGTCCCCCTCAATTGATCCACCAAAAGGGTCTTTAGTCCATCCATTACCTGTATCAACAACATCCATATGAGAATTAAAATGAATACATGGGCCGGCATTAATTCCTTCATGTCTAGCTATTAGATTGAACCTCGGATATCTATCTGTGTCTGCTAAAGCCCCTTCAGCTCTGAGAATTTTTATTTCAAACCCTGACCTTTTAAGTCTTTTAGATAAATATTCACAAATTTCTCTATAATTTTGACCAGGTGGGTTTATGGTTGGTATTTGTATAAGTTCAGATGTCAGTTGAATTATTTCAGATTTTCTATTATCTATTTCTTGTAATAATCTTTCTACCGACATCCACAATCTCCCCGATTAGGATATTTTAAATTAATGATAACAAAGTTTGAACAAAAACAAATGTTTTTTTAATTTACTTAGAAAGTTATTATAACTAAAAACTTTAAAAAAGATGTTTATATAGAATCCATGGAAATTAAAATCAAATA
The DNA here is from genome assembly GCA_045565285.1 of Paracoccaceae bacterium. Classification (GTDB taxonomy): domain Bacteria; phylum Pseudomonadota; class Alphaproteobacteria; order Rhodobacterales; family Rhodobacteraceae; genus CACIIZ01. The sequence continues at coordinate 8,151 of JBJLFR010000007.1, read as the reverse complement.
TAGAAGTATTTTAATACTCTTTGCTTCATTTTTAAGTATCATTACTTTTTCTAATAGCCATGAAATTGATTTAGAAGATATGGCAATAAAGCATCCAATGATTCCAATTTTTAATTCCAAAATGAAAACAGCAGCTGGATACTTTACAATCGTTAACAAAAAAAATGAACCTGATGAATTAGTTATGGTAAAAACTGATTTTGCTAAAGCAATGATGCATAAAACAAAGATTGATAGTAATGGAATTGCTACAATGGAACAGGTTAATAATGTCAAAATTCCAGCTAATAGCTCTGTGGTATTTGAACAAGGAAGTTTACATATTATGTTTACAGAATTAAAAGAGCCTTTAGAGGAATATATAGATCAAAAAGTAATATTAGTTTTTAAAAATTCAGGAAATGTAGAAATTGATTTTCAAGTAGAAAAAGCTACTAACTCGAATAATATTAACCAAAACCATGATCACTAATTAATTAGATTTATTACTTGAAAAAATATCTCTAATAGAGGCAAAAAAAACAAACCAAAAAAATCTTAATCGGTTATATAAACCGGTTTTGGTTCTAAGTTGGTGATATTTATCCAAACCACACTGCGTTTTAATATACTTTTTCAATAATTCAAATTTCTGATATAATTAGTTGGATGATTTACATAATAACTTAATTAATTTTTTTAAGTATTGCATATTAGTAAAGCCGTATAATATATAAAAAATGTGCACCGGTAGCTCAGCTGGATAGAGTACCTGACTACGAATCAGGGGGTCGGGGGTTCGAATCCTCCCCGGTGCGCCACCAAAAATAAAATTTTTAATAGATTTTTAATTTTCCTTGTTAAAATAAATTTTCAATATAAAGTACTCAGGTTTGATATTTTTGGGGAATAGTATGAAAGCAATAAAATTTTACGGGCGAGCAGGTGAGTATTTTCAAATTTGGCTCACAAACTTGTTCCTTACTGTTATAACAATAGGTATCTATAGTGCATGGGCGAAAGTACGGAGGAATTTGTATTTTTTTAATAAAACAGAAATAGATGAACATAAATTTGGCTATCACGCTACTGGTTTGCAAATATTCAAAGGACGTTTGATAGCAGGAATTGTAATAGTTCTGTACGCAGTTCTTATTACATATGTACCTTACACCTTCCTTTTAGTTCCTGTTTTCTTTTTTCTTATCCCTTGGATTATGAATAACTCACTCAAATTTTCAGCTAGAATGACATCTTATCGGAATTTAAGATTTAATTGGAATGGTAGCTATGGAAGAACATTTTTAATTTTTTTCTTAGCCCCATCTTTATCCGTGTTGTCCTTGGGTCTACTTCATCCCTGGGTGAAAAAGATTTATTTCAATTATTACGCCAAGGGTCATTCGTATGGAGCATCTGGTTTTGAAACTAGTGCCTCAACAAAGGACTTTTATATAGGTGCAATCCGTTCTGGTTATTTAATTTGTCTTGTTGCTATGATTGCCATTATTCTTATCGGTCTAACCATCTATTGGAGATCGCTTGCTGATGCACTATATTATGGATTTGATGAATTAGTTTATATCCTAGAGGACATACGCTATACAGGTACAGGTTATGCAGGATTGTTCTTAACTAATGCTTTTTTGACTTTAATTCCCATCTTAGTAGGTACTTCATTGGTGTATCGTATTCTTGCAAGGAACATTCTTTTGAATTCATTATCACTATCTGACTCCGATAAGAATTTAGCAGTTAAGTTTAACTCAAACCTAAACCCTTTAATATATTTCTGGATTATCCTTTCGAATACGTTTATTACGATAATAACTCTTGGTTTTATGCTACCATGGGCTCAGATAAGGCTTTATAAGTATTTGTGTAGTTCTACAAAAACTGAAATATCCGGCGATTCTAATAAGTTCCTAGATAATCAGAAATCTAAGATGTCAGCATTTGGAGAAGAGTATTCCGATATGGAGGGTATAGACGTCGGCATCTAACTCTAAACATTCGGCACAGTATTTCGAAAGAAATTCGTCACGCTCAAATCGTGTGATGTTTCAATGCCATTCTAATGCTGTGTCGATTTATTTAACGAATAAAAAAAGATTATCTAACATCAAAGTAGAGTCTGTACAAGGTGATAATCATGTCTTCCTTACTAATGGAGATCTTCTGATTCCTGATGAAAAGCTAACCCAAAAAGAGTTATTTTTATTGTCTTCAAAATATGAAAATACTGTAAGACAACTTGAGATCTTTAACATTAAGAAACTAATCATATATCTAATTTCCTTAGTGTTATCACTTGCTATTGTCCGCTATGCAATTTTGTACTCAACTCCATTTTTAGTTTTTATTTTTCCCCTTCAATTGGAAAAAAAGTTGGGTGAGGTTACCTATGAAACATTATCTGAAGAAATCTTTGAAGATTCAAAATTATCTGAAGCCCTAAAGAACGAAATTTTAAACGAATATGAATTTTTATTGAGTAATACTGAATTATCTTACAAGCCACGGATTATTTTTCACAAATCAGATATCTTGGGTGCCAATGCCCTTGCTTTTCCAGGTGGGCCAATAGTTGTTACTGATGAATTAGTAAATCTTTTAGAGCCAGAAAATCTAGTGGCTCCAATTATAGCTCATGAATTAATCCATATTAAAAAACGACACTCAATAACTCAATTAGTAAAAATGATTGGCTTATCAACTTTCACTTGGCTCATGCTAGGTTCTCAGGATGCAATTATTGAAGAATTACTGTTTGTGTCGGTAAACCTATATGCTTTACATAACAGTAGGAATTTTGAAAAGGAAGCAGATTTAGGAGCACTTATATTATTAGAAAATTCTGGCTTTTCAAAATTAGGCCTCAGCAAAGCCTTGAAAAAATTATCCCATGATTATTGCAAAAAAGAAAAAAAAGAATTGGTTTCTTGCCTTGAAGAACAAGGTGGAGGCTGGCTTTCAACGCATCCATCTACTAAAACCCGGCTGAATTATCTTAAAAATGTAACTGAGTGAATTATAAACCTGTTTAATAATTTTATTTTAAGAAAAATGATAACAAAATAATTTTATAAATTTATTTCACATCTTTTGGTATCTAAAGATTGTGATAATGGATCTTCTGTTTTTTTAAATGTATCTGGCATAGAATTTTTGCAATTATATTTACTAATTTTCTTTAATATTTTTCAACTTTGTAGATTTTTCATTTAGTGTTTTATAATTATCCTCCCCGATAGGCCAGATCCAAGAACCAAGTTCCACGGACCATGATGCAAGTTCTTCAACTAAGCATATTTGCCTCCATTAACCAGTGTTGACGGTTTCAGTATTAAAAAAGTGGTAAGCAACTGGAGTTTGTCCTTAATATGAAAGATTACGACTATGCTATTACCCCTACTTGATTTTGGCTAGCCAGAATATTGTGAATACTTAATTGAGAACTATAGGCATGGTCCAGGCGGTCGGGGCGAAACCCGCCTATGGAATAGCTATAGTTCAGGGTCTGCCAAAGATCAAATTGGAGCTTTGGTATCTAGTCATCAGCCAGTATCAGGTTAGATTACCGTGATTGACGATCCTTATTGTAACTATGTCCTATAGATAGCTATAACACTTCTTTAAATTAACGACATTATTCCCTCGAAACTTCAAGGCCTAGCCCGTAGAGGAACTCTAGCTGGCAAGTTTTCAATAGTACTTGATCCCCAGCTAGCAGCTAGTAGATTGGCAATTAGCTCATTTAATGTCTGTCCGGCAAAGACTGAATTAATAGATTTGGCCTTTGTAGTTCTTTGGGATTACTCTTTTGTGATTAGCCTAATCTTATAAAAGCTGCTTATTAACAATTCAGAAGTTTATGCATTTTTTTTCGTAACAAAGACTACTAAGCATTATTCTTCAAGCAAATTGTATCCAACCTGTCACAATATATTTGGATCCTTTTTTCACGACCCCTCCAGAATGAGCGTGGGTCCATTCAGCAGGCCAAATTATAGTTTTCCCTTTTTTGGGTTTAACATTTATATCATAATGATGGAATGCCGTTTCGCCACCCTCTTCAACATCGTTTAAATAAGTCATAAAAGCCAAAACTCTGTGCATAGTAGCAGAACTACCTCTTTCAGTATGTACAGCACTGAAATGACCCCCAGGTGAATATTTTTGTAAATTGAAGGTACCTATTTCCACACCTTTTATAGTGTTCAAGAAAGGCCATTGTTCCTTGTAGTCATTAAAACAATTTACAAGATTTTTTATATAAGTGTTGAAAATTTTATACTTTTCTTGTTCCAGTAGTTTTGGTTTAATAGAAATATCCGTCGTTTTTTTTTGACTTTCATTTATGCCTCCACCTATGGTCCCAATGCTTTGCTCTACTGGGTTTGCTTCAAAAAAATTTACTATTTCATCACACATGTCTGTGTCATTAAGCATCCAAGAGCTAATGAAATTTGGTGAATTGACGGTGTTGGGAATTTCAATTCGTTGCATCATTTACAATTATCCTTTTTGCATTAAAATTATTTATAAACTGATAGCTCCATCATTTTCTTTAATAAGAGATCGCCCTTCTTCAAACTTGCCTATTCCTAATAAACATTCACCCATAGCCGCACTTGCTTCAGAAAAGTCCGGCTCTATCTCTAAAGCTTTCTTGTAAGCTTCTAATGCTTCTTCCGGCTTGCCTTGGCCCTGAAGAACAGCACCCATGTTGTAATGGGCCTCAGCATAATCAGGCTTGATGACTAAAGCTTTATTATAAGCTTTCATGGCTTCTTCCAACTTACCTTGATCTCTGAGAACAACACCCATGTTGTTATAGACCTTAACATAATTCGGCTTGATGAATAGGACTTTCTTGTAGGACTCTATCGCCTCTTCCAGTTTGCCTTGATCTTGCAGAGCATTACCCATGTTATAATATGCGTCAGTATAATCAGGCTTGATGGCTAGAGCCTTCTTGTACGACTCTATCGCCTCTTCCAGCTTGCCTTGATCTTGCAGAGCATTACCAATGTTGTTATAAGCAGCATAATCAGGCTTGATGGCTAGAGCTTGTTTGTAAGCCTCTATAGACTCTTTTATCTTGCCTTGCTCTTTGAGAGCATTGCCCATGTTGATATGGGCATCAGAATTTTCAGGATTGATGGATAGAGCTTTGTTGTGAGCTTCTACCGCTTTTTTTAGCTTGCCTTGCTCTTTGAGAGCAATACCCATCTTATTATAGGCCTGAGCATAATTAGGCTTGATAGATAAGGCTTTACTGTACGCTTCAATAGCCTCTTCAAGTTTGATTTGTTGTTGAAAAGCATTACCCATGTTGTAGTATCCGTCAGCATAATCAGGCTTGATCGATAGCGCCTTCTTGTAAGCCTCTATAGACTCTTCCATCTTACCTTGATCTTGCAGAACATTACCCATGTTGTAGTGTCCGTCAGCATAATCAGGCTTGATCAATAGCGCCTTCTTGTAAGCCTCTATAGACTCTTCCAGATTACCTTGATCTTGGAGAGCATTACCCATGTTATTATAGGCATCAGCATTTTCAGGATTGATGGCTAGGGCCTTCTTGTAAGACTCTATGGACTCTTCCAATTTGACTTGTTGTTGAAGAGCATTACCCATGTTAATATAAGCCGCATAATCAGGCTTGATCGATAGCGCCTTCTTGTAAGACTCTATCGCCTCCTCCAGCTTACCTTTTTCTTGTAGAGCAACACCCATGTTGCTATAAGAATCGGCATAATCAGGCTTTATGGATAGCGCCTTTTTGAAGCTGTTGATGGCGGCGTCTAGTTGTCCTAAACCCTGGCAAGCGGCACCAAAAATATTATATAGCATAACTGAATTAGGAAACTTCTGCAGTAAATGTTCCGCCCGATCCAATGCTTGCTTAAGTTGCCCTTGCTCATATAGACTGATCAGAGTCTGGAGCTGGTCTTCAGGTGGATCTTGGAGCTCAGATGCTTTACCAATGGTCTTACCTAGTAAAGCTTTTATCCCATCAATGGCTTTCTTATTCTTAGGGAACCTATAAAGAATATCTTGAAATATAGCTCTAGCTTCACCACAAGAACCTTCTTTGGACTTTTGTTTTGCTAATCGAAGTGCGTTATCAAGCTTATAAGTATCTAAAATGTTACGCTCTGAGGAGTTTTCCTCACCGCCACCAAAATTCTCTCTTATTTGGATTCTATGCGGTTCATTAAGCGTTCGTTCTAGCTCAAGAAACTCATCATCATCTGCACCATTTTCTTTCGCTAAACTGAGAATTCTAGAAGCCTCTTTTTTTCGATCTAAATTAATAAGCACTTTAATATAACTCAGCCAAAATTTAGCAATACTTTTGTCTGCCTCCAATGCTGTTTGGAAATAAGGCAATGCTTCTAAGTCCTTACCTGTATCAATTTTTAACAAGCCCATATTATGATTGGCTTCGGCAATGGTCAGGTTGAAGCTTTATGACAGAGTCATATAGTTGACTGGCACATTCAAATTCTCCAGAAGCGTGCATCTTGACACCTTTGCTCAGTGCTTCTTGTATGTTCTCTTGCATTACATTACCGAATTATTCTTAAATAGCGAACAATTTGGAAGCAAAATATATGCCAATTAAAATACTGCTTAATCCAATGTCTTTTATACCATCTAGCAAGAAGCAATTCTGATTAAGAATTACTGTATACTGAGCATATCCAAAAGATCCATGCATGAAAGGCCTTAATCTAAACCCTCCCTTTTTGCTCAACTTAAATGTTTATGGTTTTAGATAATGACACCGTCATCTTCTGTCTTAAAATTACTACTTTCATCATATATGATGTGGCTTCTCTACTTCAGCAGGTGTATCCACTACTAGGTTAGAGTAAGTCATTCAAATTCTACACTAGTATTAATCTAGTTTAATAACTGCAATCTTAGCTTAAGAAGAAAAGCTTGTATATAGATCCTGCATAACTCGTGGATAGCTGTTAATGATGAAGTAGGTGAGACGGGTTCCTCTTCTTGTAAAGTAGTAATAGCCAACACTCTTAAACATATATAGGTTTCTTTTAGTCTGCATCTTGTCAGTATTCAATTTGCACCACAAGCTTTGTATTATTATAAAATAAAGGATATAAAATTCTTAAATAAGAATAACTTTCATTAAGTAAAGCTTATAGCGATGCGCTTTAGAAGAGGTATGACACTACATCAAAGTTTGGAAATAGAAACAATTTGCTTTTGAATATGATTTCTTAGCTTTATTATAAGTTTCTATCAGAGATTGCGTTTGGCTAGGCGTTAAAACTCCAAATTCTGTAGTTTTTGGAAAAGTAGATCCACTAGGATCTATAGAAGCCCAACATGACTGAAGTTCTCCAACTGCAGTTTTGGTTTTTTTACCAAATACTCCATCTGGGGACCCTGCTTTAAATCCAAAAAAGTTCAACGATTTTTGTATTTTTACACGCTGCTGTTTACTAGAAAGCGTTTTAGTAACGTCCTCTTTAAAAGCAACTTGATTCCCGTTCCAAGCAAATATGGGCGCTGTATCACAAAATCCCCATCTCCCTTCAAATTTTCCTTCTGAAACCATCTTAAACCAAACTTTTCCATAAAAGCGACTTCCATCAACAATGCTACTACATTCCTGACCACTTTTATCTTGAACCCAATAACCTTCAAAAGAAGCTCCTCCATCTTTGTAAGAACCAATAAATCGGTTTCTTTTATCATTTGCATAGTGCCCTATTTGGCTATTAACCTTAGTTGCTAAAGAAGCTGTCTTAGTAGGCGCTGAACTTTTGCAATCTCCATAAAACCATTTTTTACCTTTCCAGACAGTATAGAGTTGATCTTTTTCCTGATAATGAAAATCCCAAATGTCATTAGTCGTAGCCTTAATTCCATCTAATATATCATCTTGAACTGTTACTGTACCATCTTTGCTCGACTTTATTTGAGCTATTGAGCTACGTTCTTTATTTGAGTTTTTATTCTCCCACCGGGATTTTAGTTCATTCTTTTCTAGATCAAGTTCCCAATTAATCCATTTGATATATTCACTAGGTCCGCATTCCCAAGTTAGAATAGAAGCTGTCTGAGGTACATTATAGTTGGTCGTATTTTTACAATTTTTATAATAGTATTTTTTTCCTTCCCAAATGGAAT
>JBJLFR010000006.1:0-32073 GCA_045565285.1 Paracoccaceae bacterium | reverse complement strand
AATTTGTTAAAAATTTTAAGAATAAAATCATGTTAAATAATTTTTCTAATGGAATTTTCTTTAAGTCGTTAAAAGTAAATCAGGATCCTAGATTTGACTTTCCAGTAATTGGAGAAAAAACTTTAATAAATATTAAAAATGCAAAACTTAACGGTTTAGCACTTATGGAAAATAAACTAATTCTTTTAAATAAAGAAAAATTAATAAAATTAGCTGATGAATTAGATCTTTTTATTTTTGTTGTTAAGTAACTTGTTGGATTAATAATGTATAAAATTTTAATAATTGCTGGGGAACCTTCTGGTGATATTTTAGGTTCAAAATTGATAAAAGAAATGAAAAATCAATTTCAAGAAATAGTCAATTTGAATAATTCACACAAAAAAGAATTAGTTTTTCAAGGAATAGGTGGTCCAAAAATGAAAAACGAAGGGTTAACTTGTCTTTATAGAATAGAAGATTTATCCCTGATGGGTATTTCAGAAGTAATATCAAGCATCTTCAAAATTTATTCTATTATTTTTAGTTTAAAAAATTATACCAATGTATGGAAACCTGATTTAATAATAACTATTGATAGCCCAGATTTTTGTTTTAGATTAGTAAAAAAAATAAGAAAGAAAGATAAATATGTACCTATTATTCACTATGTAGCGCCATCTGTTTGGGCTTGGAGAGCTAAGAGGGCTAAAGAAATGTCTTTATTATATGATAAAGTTTTAGCACTTTTACCTTTTGAAAAGCCTTATTTTGAAAAATATGGATTAAGTTGTGATTTTGTAGGACATCCGGTTTCTAAAGAAATTCTTCCAAATGATAATGAACAGGATAATTTTTTTAAAATGATAAAGATTGATAGATCAAAGAGAATAATATCAATTTTACCAGGGTCTAGAGTGTCAGAAATAAAATTTATGCTTCCTATTTATGCCAAATTAATAAAAAATTTAAGTTCGCAATTTGACGATTTAGAATTTGTTATTCCTTCTCCAGGGAATGTTTTTAAATATTTAAAACTAAATATAGCAAAATATAAACTGAATGTTAAGATATTATCTGAATCTGAAGTTAGTGTTGAAGAATTCAATTCATTTAAACTTTCACTTTTCAAGTTATCCACATTGGCAATCAATACTTCTGGTTCAGTTTCATTAGAACTTGCTAAAATGGGGACTCCAATGATTTCTATATACAAGTGTAGTTGGTTTTTTGAAAAGATATTAAAAATTTCTGTAAAATTAAAATCAGCAAATCTTATTAATATCATTCTTGAAAAACCTGTTGTGCCAGAGTTTTTGTTTGAAAAATGTAGAGTGCATTCTATTGAAAATTCCGTAAAAGAGCTTTTATCAAATGTTACTTTGCAAAAAAATCAAAAAGAAGCATTTAAGAATGTTATTAATCTTCTATCTACTAAAGAAAAAAAACCAAGTGAAAAAGCCGCAAAAATTTCATTACAATATCTAAACGATGAAATATTAAAAATTTAGTGGGATCAACGTTTTTTTATGTCAATGAATGGTTTCTCTAGGTTTCCAGTATAAAGCTGTCTTGGTCTACCTATTTTTTTGTTAGGGTCAGAATGCATTTCCATCCAATGAGATATCCATCCTACTGTTCTAGCAAGGGCAAAAATCGGTGTAAACATTGAAGTAGGAAATCCCATTGCTTCTAATATAATACCTGAATAGAAATCAACATTAGGATAGAGTTTTTTTTCAATAAAGTAATTATCTTCTAGTGCAATTTTTTCAAGTTCTTTAGCAACTTGTAGAGTTTTATTATCATTTATTCCTAGAAGGTTTAAAACTTCGTCAGCACTTTCTTTCATTACTTTTGCTCTTGGATCAAAGTTTTTATAAACTCGATGTCCAAACCCCATTAAACGAAAAGGATCATTTTTGTCTTTGGCACGGTTAATAAATTCAGGAATTCGATCAACTGATCCAATTTCTTTTAGCATATCTAGACAAGCCTCGTTCGCTCCTCCATGTGCTGGTCCCCAAAGACATGCAATTCCTGCTGCAATACATGCAAAAGGGTTTGCTCCTGAAGAACCTGCAAGACGAACAGTTGATGTTGACGCATTTTGTTCATGATCTGCATGTAAAATGAAAATACGATCCATTGCTTTGTTTAAGATTGGATTTGATTTATATTTTTCAGCTGGAACTGAAAAACACATATATAAAAAATTTTCAGCATAATCTAAAGAATTATTTGGATATACAAATGGTTGCCCAGATGAATATTTATATGCATAAGCTACTATAGTTGGCAGTTTTGCTATCATTCTAATAGATGCTACTTCTCTTTGCCAGGGATCATTTATATCTAGGCTATCATGATAAAATGATGACATTGCACCTTGCACTCCACAAATTATTGCCATTGGGTGAGCATCTCGTCGGAAACCTCTAAAAAAATAAATCATTTGTTCATGAAGCATTGTGTGTCTAGTTACACGTTGTTTGAATTGAAATAATTGATCCTTTTTTGGTAGATTTCCGTAAAGAAGCAAGTAACATACCTCAAGAAAATTTGACTTAATTGCTAATTCAGCAATATCAAAACCTCTATATAATAACTGTCCTTTATCACCATCAATAAAAGTTATAGAACTTTCGCATGAAGCGGTTGATGTAAAACCTGGATCAAAAGTAAATAAATTACTTAACTTATATAAATTTTTTATGTCAATAACATCAGGACCAGTAGAACCAGTTAAAATAGGTAGATCAAATTTATTATTATTAATTTCAAGAAGGATTTTATTATTATTATTATTATTATGCATTTTTTTAAATTTCCAAAATCGTAAATCTACGAATTACCTCTATTTTTCCTAACACTATCATCATGTCATATATGCCAGGGGAATTAGATGAACCTACTATAGCGATTCTTATCAATTTGGCTATATCTTTAAAATCTTTATTATTTTCTAAAGCAAAAGATTTAATAGTTTTATTTATGTTATCTTTTGCCCATTTTATATTTTTTAATTTTTCTGATAGTGCTTTAATTAATAAAATATTTTTATTGGTTATTAATTCTTTAGATTCTTCGTTCAACGTAATTATATCTTTTATCAATATAAATTTTGACTGTTTATAAAGTTCGTAAAAATTTTTTGAACGAATTTTTAAGAAGGGTAAAGCTGTTTTAATTTTATCTTGTTGATTTTGTGTTAAGGTAGGCATTTTACTGTAACTAAGAAAATAAATTAAATCATTTATTATTGTTTCATCATCTGTATTTCTAATTATTTTACTACAGATGTCATTTAGTTTTACTGAATCAAATCTAGCTGGGCTTTTTACAATTTTTTTTATTTCAAAATCTTTTATTATATTATCAATAGACCTTAGCTCATCATTGCCAGTATCTAAACCTAATTGACATAAATATCGTACTAAAGCAGATGATTTTATACCATCATTTATATATGAATTAACACTTACAGCGCCATGTCTTTTTGACAATTTTTTTCCATCAAACCCATGAATAAGTGGAATATGTGAAAATCTTGGTATTTCCCAATTAAGAGCATTATATATAAGTTTTTGACTGGCTGTATTTGTTAAATGGTCATCTCCTCTGATAACATCAGAAACATTAGTATCATGGTCGTCAACTACAGCTGCAAGATTATACGTTGCTGATCCATCGGATCTTAGTAAAATTAAGTCCTCCAAGTTTTTACAATTCCACGTTATATCTCCTTGAACACCATCTTTAATTTTAATTTCACCACTTTCTGGAACCTTAAATCTTACTACATATTGATTATTGGTTTTATTATTAGTTTTCTCTCTCCAGGGAGAAATAAACTTAGTTGTTTTACCAAGTTTTAAAAGTTTATTTTTAAAATTATCTATTTCATCTTTTGAAGAATAACATCTATAGGCATAACCCTCTTGCAATAATTTTTCTACAACTTCTCGATATTGTTTATCTCTTTCAGATTGATAAATTACTTCGTCATTCCAATTAATACCCAACCATTTAAGACCATCAAATATCGCTGATAATGCCTTTTTATTTAAACGACTTTTATCAGTATCTTCTATTCGTAATAAAAATTTACCTTTAAACTTTTTAGCAAAAATCCAATTGAATAAGGCAGTTCTTGCACCACCTAAATGAAGATATCCTGTAGGTGATGGGGCAAATCTAGTTATAGTGCTAGTTTTGGTAAAATTGTCCATTAGTTTGGTTTTTTATTTAATATTATAATAAATATTATGAATTATATTTTCTTATTAAACCAGACAAAATACCCTGAATTTTTAAATTTGATCCTGATTCATAAACCTGAGATTTGTGTTTTTTATTTTCCGCCTTAAGTATTATTTTTTGCCCCATTCTTTTAAATCGCTTTAATGTAGTTTCTTGATCATTTATAAGTGCTACAACTAAATCACCGTCTTTTGCATCATTTTTTTGTCTTATAATAGCTATATCTCCTTCATTTATTCCAACATCTATCATGGAATCTCCAATTATATTAAGGGCAAAATAATTTCCTTTACCTAAAAGAAAAGTTGGTATGTTTATTTTTTCATGTTCATTATAAATTGCATCAATAGGTGAACCAGCAGCTATGTTTCCAACTAATGGAATATCTACAGAGGTTTTATCTACCCTATTATAATTTTTTAAATTTTCTAGATTAACATTATTTTTTTTACTATTACTATTGATTGACTTATAAGATTTTAGTATTTGAATTGATCTTGCCCTGTGCGGTAACCTTCTTAAAAACCCTCTTTCTTCAAGTGCTAAAATTAGTCGATGAATTCCTGATTTTGATTTTAAGTTTAATTCAAGTTTCATTTCTTCAAATGAAGGGGGTATTGTTGAATTGTTTATTTTTTCTTCAAGAAAAATTAATAGTTCTAATTGTTTTTTTGTTAGCATAAAATTTTTTCCTTAATTTTGTTCTACAATTGTTCTTTTCCCATGTCAAGAAATCTAAAAAGATTATATTAATTTAATAATTTCTATTTTATCACCTTTTATTTTCGCATGATCAAACGGTGGTCTAATAATTAAACAATTTGACTCTTGTAATGTCTTAACTAAAGAACTATCTTGTTTCTTTTTAGGCGTAACAATATTTTTATCATTAATTAATGATAAAGTTCCCCTCATAAAATGCATTCTAGAACCATTTCTTGGAATATCAGAATTTAAGTAAGCTATTAATACTTCATGCGATTTCTTTTTGAAATTAAATAACTCTTTTATAAGTGGAACAATAAATAACTGTGCACAAACATAGGAAGAAACTGGATTACCAGGTAATCCAATTATAGGAGTTTGTTGCAAAAGGCCTGCAAAAGTTGGTTTTCCTGGTTTAATATTTACTTTTTCAAACAAAAATTTCCCACATAACTTTTCTATAGTGGACTTTACTAGATCATAATTACCAACAGATGCTCCACCAATTGTAATTATTAAATCTGAATAATTTAAGGAATTTATCAGATTTTTTCTGATTGAAGGAACAGTATCATATGAAATTGGCATAATCTTACATTTACATGAATATTTTTTTAATAATCCTGCTAATCCATAAGCATTAGAAGCATACACCTTATTTTTAATATTTTTTGTACCTGGCTTAATTAATTCATTACCTACTGTAATAATTGAAATTCTAATTTTTTTTAATACTTTAAATCTTCCATAACCCATTGAAGCTAAAAGCAGTACTTCTCTAGGTGAAATTATCCTATTAAGTTCAACATATTTTCCTTTTTTAAAGTCCACCCCTTTTTTTCTGATATATGAATTATCAAGATCCAAACTTTTTTTAATTTGAATTTTTTTTCCTTCTAAAACCTTAATATTTTCCTGAATTATAACTTTATTTGCACCTTTTGGTATCGCTGCTCCAGTAAATATTCTTACTGCTTTTCCAGAAGATAAATTTTTATTACTTGGACGGCCTGCAGAAGATTCATCAATAACTTCAAGTATTTTGTTTTTGTGATGATCTTTTTCATTTATTGCATATCCATCCATAGATGAAACATCCATTGGAGGATTATCACATAAAGTTTTTAAATTTTCTGCTAATATACGATTTAGAGAATTATTTAAATTAATCTCTTCGGTTCCAACTTTAATATTCTTTTTTAGGGATAGGATTAATTTTATAGCTTCATTAAACGTTTTTAGTTGTTGATTAATCTCGGACAAATTTTCCAGACCTTCCACCATCCTTGTAATCTAATACAACATCAGTAATCTTAACTTTTTTATCAACAGCTTTTAACATATCATAGATAGTTAGGCTTGCTATTGAAGTAGCAATTAAAGCTTCCATTTCTACACCAGTTTTATCAGTAGCAATTGCAGTTGATTTTATAAAAATACAATTATCATCATCAGAAAAACTGAAATCTATATTTACTTTATCAAGATTTATTTGGTGACATAGTGGAATCAATTCTGAAGTCTTTTTAGAAGCAATTATGCCTGCAATTCTTGAAGTATTTAATACATCCCCTTTCTTAGATTTATTTTCTTTAACTAGTTTATAAGCTATATTATTAAGAAAGACTTTTGAACTTGCTATTGCTATTCTTTTTGTAATATTTTTTTCATCAATATTAACCATTGAAGCTTTACCTTCTTCATTAATATGACTTAATTTATTTTCTATTTTTTGTTTCATTTAATTATCTAAAAGTTTTAAAAATTCTTTTTCTATATTATTTGATTTCATAAAATTTTCTCCTATAAGGAAGGAATTAACTCCACAATTCATAATAAATTTAATATCATTCTGAGTAAAAATACCACTTTCTGATATAACTAAGTAATCATTTGGAATGTGTTTAATAAGATTGAGCGTGGTGTTTAAGTCAGTAGTAAATGAATTTAAATCCCTATTATTTATACCTATTAATTTTGATTTTAATGATAAAGCCCTTTCTAATTCTTTTTGATTATGAACTTCCAAAATTACATCCATACCCAGTTCAAATGCTTTTTTTTCAATAATAGAAGCTTGATTATCAGATAAGGCAGCCATAATAATTAAAATACAATCTGATCCAATTGAGCGACTTTCATAAACTTGGATTTCATCAAAAATAAAATCTTTTCTTAAAATAGGAATTTTTGATTTTTTTCTTACTTCTATTAAATCTTCTTTTTTACCTTGAAAACTTGGATTATCTGTTAGAATAGATAAACATGATGCCCCACATTTTTCATAAGATTCTGCAATATCAATAGGATAAAAATCTTTACAAATAACTCCTTTGGAAGGAGAAGCTTTCTTTATTTCAGCTATTATATTAATAGATGGATGTTTATTTTTTTTTAATTTATTTAAAAATCCAAGTGGAGGAGGGGAACAAATAGCTTTTTTTTCAAAATGAGCTGTTCCAAAATGTTCTTTGAGATTATGAATCTCTTTAATCTTATATTTTTTTATTTTTTGTAAAATTGAAGGTTTCATTTGATCTCTTTAGAAAAATTGATAAGTTCATTCAATTTATTAAGTGCCTTACCTTCATCAAGAGATTTTGTAGCTTCAATTAATCCCATTTTCAAATTTTCTACTTTTCCAGAAATATATATCGCTGCAGCAGAATTTAATAAAACGGAATCCCTGTAGGCACTTTTCTTACCTGATAACATTGATTTTAATTCTGATGCATTATATTTGGGGTCTCCTCCAATTAATTCATTAAAAGGATAGATAGTTAATCCTAAATCTGAAGGATTCAAAGTAAATCGATTAATAAGTCCATTTTTCAATTCTATTACATAACTTAGACCTGATATAGATAACTCGTCAGTTCCATCACTTCCATGTACTAACCATGCGACTTTTGTTCCTAATGATAATAACGTTTGAGACATTGGTTCTAAAAGGTTTTTATCGAAAGCACCTGTTAATTGTTTTTTCACTCCAGCTGGGTTAGTCATTGGACCTAATATATTAAAAATTGTTCTAATTCCTAATTCAGATCTTACAGACATCACATTTTTCATTGCAGGATGGTACAACGGTGCCATCAAAAAACATAAACCTATTTGATTCAAACTTTGTTGAGCAACTTTTGGATCCATCATTATATTAACACCTAATGATTCTAAAATATTTGCAGCACCCGATTTTGATGAAATGTTTTTATTGCCGTGCTTAGCTAACCTCACTCCAGCACCAGCAGCTACTAAAGCACTAGCTGTAGAAATATTTAAAGTACCTTTTCCATCTCCTCCTGTCCCAACAATATCTATAGTGTTTTCATCTGCTATGATTTTTTTACTATGTTTCCTCATTGCTTTTGTTGCTCCAATGATTTCATCTACTGTCTCGCCTCTTGAACGAATTGAAGATAGAATAGCACTTAATTTTATATCAGAAAAATCACCTGACATTATATAATTGAAAAGTAATTCTGCTTTTTCTATAGAAAGACTATTTTCTAAAGATTCATAAAATATCTTATTTTTATTTTCTTCCATTTATACCATCAATAATATTAATGAAGTTTTTTAATAATAGATGTCCATATTCGCTCATAATAGATTCAGGATGGAATTGTACCCCATAAATAGGTAATTCCTTATGTTGAACAGCCATAATTTCTCCACAATTTGTTTCTGCAGTAATTTCTAATAAGGTTGGAAATTTTTTTTTGTCTATTGATAATGAATGATATCTTGTAGCTAAAAAAGGTGATGGTAAATCTTTAAAAATTCCGTTATAATTATGGTATATTTTGTCAGTTTTCCCATGCACAACTTTTTTTGCTGAAATAATTTTACCTCCAAATGCTTGACCAATTGTCTGATGTCCTAAACAAACACCTAATGTTGGGATTTTTTTAGTGGCTGCTTTCAAAGTAATATCAAGAGATATTCCTGCTTTATCAGGGTTGCAAGGACCAGGTGAAATTACTATTCCTTTAGGATTTAAAGCAATTAATTCATCAGAATTTTTTTCATCATTCTTAAATAGTTCAACTTCATTTCCTATTTCCCCAAAATAATGTAAAAGGTTATATGTAAAACTGTCGTAGTTATCTATTAAAATTATCATGAACAAAAACTATAAAATTAATTCATTACCTAAATATTAGAAAAAATACTTTTTGAAAAGAGATTTATGAGAAATTCAATTAATAAAAGAGGTAGTTATTTTAAAGGCATTTTTTTAGGAATTGTGTTTTGGGTTTTATTTTTTCTGATTTTATTAATAGTAAAAGTTTTACTTAGTCTCTAAAAATCAATCAGTAAATTGCTGATTTGCAATTTTTATAGCTTCAAATAGAGCTTTAGCCTTGTTTAAAGTCTCATTATATTCGTTTTGAGGAATACTATCATAAACAATACCAGCTCCAGCCTGAATATAAATATTTTCATTTTTTATCACTGCTGTTCTAAGGGCTATACAAATATCCATTTCATTAGATGCTCCAAAATACCCTACTCCTCCAGCGTAAACTCCTCGATTCTGATTTTCTAATTCATTAATTATTTCCATAGCTCTAATTTTTGGGGCACCAGATACTGTACCTGCTGGCAAACCTGCAAATAGGGCATCAACATTATCGTTTTTAGAATCCAAATTTCCTTCAACATTAGAAACAATATGCATTACATGACTATATTTCTCTATTATAAAACTTTCTGTAGTTTTAACAGAACCAATTTTACTGACTTTCGAAACATCATTTCTCCCTAAATCAAGTAACATTAAATGTTCAGCATTCTCTTTTGGATCTTTTAACAAATCTTTTTCATATTTACGATCTTCTATTATATTTTTTCCTCTGGGTCTTGTCCCAGCTATAGGCCTAATTGTGACCTTATTTTTTGATACTTTAACTAAAATTTCTGGACTAGCTCCTACTATTTGGAAGTCATTAAAATTAAAAAAAAACATATAAGGTGATGGATTTGTTTTCCTCAGAGCTCTGTAAAATGAAAATGGATGATTTCTGAATTCTATTTTCCATCGCTGACTTAAAACAACCTGAAGAACATCACCTAAGCGTATATAATTAATAGCTTTCTTTATACTATTTAAAAAAGCTATCTTTGAAAAATTACTCATTGGATTTGAATCTTTTTTATTAATTTCTTTACTGTTAAAATTAAAATTATAGGCACTTACTGGTGTTGAAATCCTTTGAATAATACTTTTTAAAGTATTTTTTGATTTGTTATAAAGGGTTTTTGTTGAAATTATGTTATCTTTGTTGCTACCTATCCAAACGGGATTTATGGCAATTATTTCTCCTTTAATATTGTCTATTATTATAATTATAGAAGGTCTAAATAATATTGATTCAGGTAAATTAAGATCTTGCTTTGATGGATCACTTACTTTTTTTACAAAATTAATCATTTCATAACTTAAATAACCGAATAATCCAGCAGACATAACTGGTAAATTATTTGGAATATTAACATAACTTTCCTTAATTAGTGCTTTTAAAGCTGTTATTGGGTGATCTTTCTCCTTAATAAAACTATCAGGTTTTTTTAAAACATTACGATTGATTTCAGATTCTTTAAGATTACATTTCCAGATTAAGTCAGGTTTCATTCCTATAACTGAATATCTACCTTTAATCTCACCACCAGTTACTGACTCTAACAAAAAAGAATTTTTTTCATTCTTTGCTATTTTTAGCATTAAAGAAACTGGGGTATCTAAGTCAGCAGAAAACTTTGTATATATTATCTGATTCTGTTTATTTAGAATTTTTTTATTAAATTCAGCAAATGATGGAAAAAAATCCATTGTAATATTTATTTTATATTTTCAATTATTTGGTCAAGTAATTTATAGTTTACTTCTGGTTTATATTTTATTCTTAAATCATTAATCAAGGAAATGATTATATCATTATTGAATTGTTCATTAATTTGATTTTGTAAATTATTAAGAATATCTTCATAGCCAGGTTTAAAATTGGCTGGTATTATATCTTGAGTTTTTATTAAAATAATATATGGAGTTGATGTATCAACGATCTTTTCTATAACAAAATCGCCAACTGAATTTTGAAAAATATTATCTATGGTTGATTTTTTTAAAAAGGTTAAGTTATCAGGCTGTCTTGTAATTTTTTCATCATAAAGATGGACAATTTTGTTAAGTTTAACTGCATCACTTAAATCATATTTAGTAAATAGTTGGTTTATACTTTCTTCAAAAAATCTAACTTTTTCTGACTTTTTATAATCATATAATAAAATATCATAAATCTGATCATAGCTTGGTATTTTTGGTTCAATTTCTTCATCTAATCTTATAGATATGAAAGAATTTGCATCTATTTGTAATAAATCAGAATTTTCATAATTGGCGTTATTAAAAAAAGATTCTAGATTGTTGTTGTTATACTTCTTTGGAAGTTCTTCATCATTTTTAATTTCGAATTTATCAATACTTAGTTCAAATTGATTTGAAATTTCTTCTAAAGTTTCTCCTGAAGCAATTTTATCCTCTATATCTGGTATTATTTCTGCTAATTTATTTAATGAATTTTCAAATTTTATTTCGTTTTTTATGATAACCTTGGCTTTATCTGGACTCAAGTTAGATGCTGGCGTAATTTTAACAATTTCATAAAGCTCAAATCCTAATTCTCCGTTAATTGGACCAATCACTTTATTTATTTTATTACTTTGATCAAATACTAAATCACTTAATTTTTTTTCTAATTGATCTTTAGTAAATATACCAAAGTTTAATGATTTCTTATTGAGGTTTAAATCTTTGCCAATTTCAGCAAAAGTTTTTTTATTATTTAATATATCATCAAAAGCTCTATCAGCTAGATTTTGCGTTGGAAAAACAATTCTGTTTAATTCTCGTACTTCAGGTTGGGAAAACTCTTGGTTTCTTTCACTATAAATTTTTTCTATCTCATCATTTGTTATTGATGATTCATTAAGAAATGTTGATTGATTTAAATTTAATACAGAAAACTTTCTTATTGTTTTAGATAAATATTTTTTCTTATTTGTTTCATAAAAATTTTTAAGATCTTTTTCTTCAAATTTTATGTTAAAATTTGATTTATCTGTGTTAAGTTTATAGAATGAGACTTTACGCTCTTCTCCTATAAAATCTGCGATCAATTTTATACTATTCTTATTATGATTCAAATTTATATCAAATACTTGAGTTAGTAGTTCTCTAGATAAATCATTTCTTAAAATATTTTCAAACTCGTTTTCTGATAGATTTAATTTTTGAATATAATTTTTATAATTATCACGATTAAAATCTCCATTAGCATCTTGAAAGTTAGTGTTTGATTTTATTCTCTTAAGTAAAGATTCATCTCCTATAGATATTTTAAGATCTTTTAGTAGTTTATCTAAAAGGGATCGATTTATTAGTTTTTCTAATACTCTTAAGTGAATTCCAATTGATTTTGCTTCTTCAATTGTTACAATTTTACCTAAATTCTGGGAAATGTAGTTTACTTCCCTTATAAAGCTTTGTCCAAATTCTTTAGTAGAAATTTCAATATCACCCACAGTCGCTAATTTGGAAGTTCCCCATCTAGAAAGTACGTCTTGCAACCCAAAACCTACAAGTCCTAAAACAAGCAAAAGTACAATTATCCAAGCAAAAAATTTATTTAATTTAGACTTCATTTTTAACAACAAATAATTCTTAAATATATATAATAACTGTTTTTAATACAGAATAAATTTTTCTAATCAAGTCAATAAAAATTAATATGACAAAAATCTTATCTTTATAAATTAGATAAGCGTTGACTCAACAAATTTAGCATTCTCAATTATATAATCAAATCTTGGTTCTGGATTTTTACCCATAAGATTTTGTACTAATTGATTATTATTAGAAGAATCATCCTTATTTGTATTTATTAATATTAGCTTTCTTGTATTGGGGTTCATTGTAGTTTCTTTTAATTGACTTGGATTCATTTCTCCTAAACCTTTAAATCTACTTATTTCTACTTTTCCCTTTCCTAACAAATTTGAAGAAATTAATTTGTCTTTTTCATCTGTTGAACTTGCATATGAAATTTTTGAACCAGAAGATAATCTAAAGAGAGGTGGCACAGCTAAAAATAAATTCCCTTTTGAAATTAATTCTGGCATTTGCATAAAAAAGAAAGTTAGTAAAAGAGAAGCAATGTGTGCTCCATCAACGTCTGCATCAGTCATTATTATAATTTTTTCATATCTTAAATTTTCATAATTAAATCTGTCACCAACTTCTACACCTAAACATTTACATAAATCATTTATTTCTTGATTTTGTAACATCTTCTCATTTGTAGAACTCATGACATTTAAAATTTTACCTTTTAGTGGTAAAATTGCTTGAAACATCCTATCTCTAGCTTGTTTTGCACTTCCTCCAGCACTGTCGCCCTCTACAATGAATAACTCAGATCCTGGTTTGCTATTTTGTAAACAATCTGACAATTTTCCAGGAAGCCTAAGTTTTTTTACTGCAGATTTTCTTAAAGTTTCCTTTTCAGTCTTTTTTCGAATTCTTTCTTCTGATCTAGCAATAAAATTCTCTATTAGTTGATTGGAATTTTTTGGATCATTAGTTAACCAATTTTCAAACAATCCTTTAACAGTATTTTCGACTGATTTTATTAATTCCTGAGAAGTTAATTTATCTTTTGTTTGACCTGAAAAAGTTGGGTTATTTACAAAAATAGAAATTATTCCACATAAATTTGAATGTACATCTTCTCTTGTAATCAGTAATACTTTTTTATTCCCAATTAACTCCCCATATGATTTAATTCCTTTTAATATTGCACTCCAAAACCCAGTTTCATGGGTTCCTCCATCAATTGTTGGTATCAGGTTGCAATAGGATTTAAAAAATTGAGTATAATTTAAACTCCAATTGCAAACCCAACTTATTGAACCACTTATCTTATAATTATTTTTTTCCTTCAATTTAGAATTACCTGAAAAATGAATCTCACTAAGTAAATATTCAAAAGAAATACTATTATTCATATAATCAATTATTCCATTTGGATAACAGAATATTTCTTTGTTTTTTATAGCATCATTTTTTATAATATCTTGACTGCAATTCCATTCCAATTTGACTCCAGATAATAAAAAAGCTTTGGACTGACACTCTTTAAATAATTTTTCTGCAGAGAAAGAAAAGTTACTGCCAAATATTTCATAATCAGGTTTAAACTTAACTGATGTACCACTTTTTTTTGTTGTTTTTCCTAGGCATTTTAAATTAGATATGACTTTTCCACGAGAATAATTCTGAACATAAATCTTTTTATCTCGAATTATTGTCACCTCTAAATTCTCTGATAAGGCATTTACCACTGAAATTCCAACTCCATGTAATCCACCAGAGGTTTCATATGCACTACCTGAAAATTTTCCGCCTGCATGCAAAGTACCAACAATTATTTCAAGGGCAGATTTGCCAGGAAATTTAGGATGATCATCAATTGGTATTCCTCGGCCATTATCTTCAATTTTTAAAAGATTATAGTCTAGGAGAGAAATTCTAACCCAATCTGCATGACCCGCAATGGCTTCATCCATAGAATTATCAATTATTTCTAATGCAAGATGGTGAATAGCCTTGTCGTCTATACCGCCAATATACATTCCAGGACGTTTTCTTACTGGTTCAAGTCCCTCAAGCACCTCAATATCTTTAGCTTCATAAGATTTTTTAAATTTCATAAATATTATCCATTATTTACACTAGATATAGGTTTCTTTTTATTTGAATATCAATATATGTAAAAATACAAATAAATTTTAATAACACAATACTTGAAATGAATAATAAATAGATAATTATAAAAAAAGTATTTTATATTAGCTTATAAAATATTTGTTTACTTTAATAAATAAAATACCCTTATCATAGGGGCTTAATATAATTAGGAATTCGTACCAATGAATAATATTTGTCAAAATTACTTACCTATTAGTCCTTGGGAAAAAGTCATCACTTCTAGATTGCCCGGAATTCAACCTTTAGAAAATATTGACTTACTATATTTACAGGATGATGCTTTTAATTCACAAATGTCCTATAGAGATCTTTTGATTAAAGAAAAAAGGTCTGAAGTTTATCAATTAAGTAAAAAGGCCTTACCATCTGCGCAAGAATTATTAGAATCCATTTTAGTTATCTTAAAAAAGAATTCTAGATATAAAATTTTTTCTGATAGAGTTCAAAGGCCTGATAACAGAGTCATTTTTTTAAATGAGGATAATCCGATAATTGTTGCAGGAAGAATTGTACAAGAGGATTTGCTCATACTTCAATGGAATTGTTCCTCGCAAGAGCACATACTGAATGGTGGTATTTTATGTTTTCCAGCTCTTTGGAAGTTAGAAGAAAAAATCAATAAACCATTAAGTAGAATTCATAAGCCAGTAATTCCTTATGACAATAAAGTAACTAAATCTGTGCAGAGAATGTTTAATAATTTAAAAGTCGATAGACCTCTCTGGAGGGCTAACTGGTATTTATATGATAATCCAGAGTTATTTACACCTTTGACAGAAAAATTTTCTCATACAACTAGGAAGGAATATTTTGATGGAGAATTTTGGATAAGAGTTGAACGACAAACATTAACTAGGTTACCAAATACTAAATCAATAGTATTTGGTATTCATACTTATGTTGTTAATAAGAAAAACCTTAATAAGCAACAAATAAGCTCGCTTAAGGAATTCAATTTTAAAAAAAAGAATTAAAATTTTAACATGAATAATATAATTTATACTCTATAGGGTGGGGGGTGTGTTCAAATTCTTGAATTTCTTCTCTTTTTAAAGCTATGTAACCTTCTATTTGATCTTTTGTAAATACATCGCCTGCTAGCATAAAATCATGATCTAGTTCTAAAGATTCTATAGCCTCTCTTAAACTCCCGCAAACTGTTGGGATTGATTTTAATTCTTCTGCAGGTAGGTCGTAAAGGTCTTTGTCAGAAGGTTCACCTGGATCCATCTTTTTTTGAATTCCATCTAGTCCAGCCATTAAAAGAGCTGAAAAAGCAAGGTAAGGATTTGCTGCTGGATCAGGAAACCGTGCTTCAACTCTTTTTGCTTTGGGGCTTTCAGTCCAAGGAATTCTTACACAACCCGATCTATTACGTGCAGAGTATGCTCGTAATACAGGTGCTTCAAATCCGGGGATTAGTCTTTTATATGAATTTGTAGCTGGATTGGTAATTGCATTTAGTGCTTTAGCATGGTTTAATATTCCTCCTATAAAATAAAGTGCTTCATCTGAAAGATCAGCATATTTATTTCCAGCAAATAATGGGTTATTATTTTTCCATATTGAAATATTAACATGCATTCCAGTACCATTATCACCAGCAATTGGTTTAGGCATAAAAGTAGCTGACTTTCCGTAAGCGTGAGCAACATTATGAATTACATATTTATATTTTTGAAGCTCGTCGGCTTGTTTGGTCAGTGAACCGAAAATAAGACCTAGTTCATGCTGGTTTGATGCTACCTCATGATGATGTTTATCAACAGACATTCCCATTCTTTTCATAGTTGATAACATTTCTGACCTAATATCTTGACCTGCATCTACTGGATTTACAGGGAAATAACCACCTTTAACGCCTGGCCTATGACCCATATTTCCCATTTCTAAGTCAGCATCTGTATTCCAAGATGCATCAATTGCATCTACCTCATATGAAACTTTGTTAATGGTATTTGAAAATTTTACATCATCAAATAAAAAGAATTCAGCTTCAGGTCCAAAATATGAAGTATCACCTAACCCAGAAGATTTAAGGTAATTTTCTGCTTTAATAGCGGTTGATCTTGGATCTCTATTATATGGTTCTCCAGTATCAGGTTCAGCAACGTTACAGTGAACGCACAAAGTTTTTTCGGCATAAAATGGGTCAACATAAGAGGAAGAACAATCTGGAACTAGTTTCATATCAGACTGATCTATAGATTTCCATCCTGCTATTGAAGACCCATCAAACATCCATCCATCATCTAGTAGGTCTTCATCTACTCCATCTCCAAGAATTGAAACGTGCTGTAGTTTTCCTCTAGGATCTGTAAACCTAAGATCAAGATATTCAATTTCTTCATCTTTTATTTTTTTTAAAATTTCTGCACTTGAACTCATTTTGTGTTGATCTCCTTTAAATTGATTTTAAATTGATATATAAGGTTAATTCTTCATTAAAGCGCGTCTGAACCTTCTTCACCTGTTCTAATTCTTATGACTTGTGAAATTTCTGTAACAAAAATTTTTCCATCTCCAATTTTACCAGTTTTTGAAGATTTAATTATTTCTTCTATAACTTGATCTACAATACTGTCATCTACTACCAGTTCTATTTTAATTTTTGGCAAAAAATCAACTATATATTCTGCACCTCTATATAATTCTGTATGACCTTTTTGTCTTCCAAAGCCTTTTATCTCAGTAACAGTAAGACCTTGTATTCCAATATTTTGAAGGGTCTCTTTTACCTCATCTAACTTAAAAGGCTTAATAATAGCTTCAATTTTTTTCATTTATAAAACCTCAGATTTTAAGTACAAAAACCATGTGTTTAAATTTAAAGCAAATAAAATTATTAATTAATGAATAAAATTTAAATAACATTGTAAATTTGCACAATTTTTAATCAGTATTGTTCGTTGCTTAGGTTTTATTATATCTATCTACAATTTAAAAAAGTAACTACCTCCTGTAAGATTATTCTTTACATTGATTTATTAAATAAGTATTACCCATCAAATATAATTATAATTAAAACTTTAGATTTATTTAACTTGCGGGTGTGGCGGAATTGGTAGACGCACCAGATTTAGGTTCTGGCGCCCTTGGGCGTGGGGGTTCAAGTCCCTCCACCCGCACCAATTTAAATTATTTATAAAAAGAGGAACATATGGACTTTAAAGAGATCGAGAGTAAAAAGTTAGTACGATCTTATGAGTTTACTATAAAAAAATCATTTTTAGATCTAAAAGTTGATGAAAAACTTGAGGATGCACGTTTAAATTTTCAAATGAAGGGATTCAGAAAAGGTAGAACTCCTTTGGGAATGATGAAAAAAATGTTTGGTAAATCAACTAAGAATGAAATAATTCAAGAATTGGTTGATAGCAGTATTAAAAAACATCTTGATGAAAAAGCTCATAAACCAGCTTCACAACCTAAAATTGATTTAAAAAATGGTGAATTAGATAAGGATACTGATCTTACTTTTTCCTTTAATTATGAAATTTTACCTGATATTCCTAAATTAAGTTATAAGGATATTTCTATAATTGATTATGTAATTAAAGTTGATGAAAATGCTATTAAAAAAGCATTAGAAGAACTTGCTAAGTCAGCATGTACATACGAGCCAAAGAAAAAAAATGAAAAAACACAAAATGGTGATCAAGTAATTATTGATTTCAAAGGAACTATTGACAAAATTGAATTTAATGGTGGTTCTGCAATTGATTATCCACTTGTTTTAGGTTCAAAAAGTTTTATACCAGGTTTTGAAGAACAACTTCTTGATTGTAAAATTAGTGAAAATAAAAAAGTAAAAGTTAATTTTCCTGAAAATTATACAAATAATGATTTATCTGGGAAGGAGGCAATTTTTAATTGTGAAATTAAAAAAATAAATAAGCCAATTCCCTCAAAAATTGATAACGAATTAGCCATAAAATTTTCAGCAAAAAATTTAAATGAACTTAAATCAAATATTAAAGAACGATTGTCTAATGAATATATCTCATTTTCAAAATCATTAATGAAAAAAGAATTAATGGATGAAATTGAAAAGAAAGTAAATTTCGATTTACCACAATCTTTAGTTGATTCAGAATTACTTCAAATAATTCAGCAAACTCATCAAAAGAATGAAGTTAATTCAAATAATAATAAAGAAATTAATAAGAAGAAACCTACAAAAGAGCAAAAAGACCTTGCTAAACGAAGAGTTAAATTGGGGTTGTTTTTTGCAGAAGAAGGAAATAGAAATGAGATTTCAGTTTCAGAAAAAGAATATAAAGATGCTGTTTACAAGGAAGCTATGAACTATCCAGGTAAAGAACAAGATTTTGTAAAATTTCTTGACAACAATCCTAGTGCAAAAGAACAAATAAGTGCTCCAATTTTTGAAAATAAAGTATTTGATCATATCGTCAAATTTATAAATAAATCAGAAAAAAATATTACTTTTGAACAATTCAAGAAAAAATTTGATGATAATATGTTATGATTATGAGTTGTATTTAAATTAGAAAGGTTTTTTAGATGAATACATTGGTACCTATGGTAGTCGAGCAATCAGCTAGAGGTGAAAGAGCATATGATATCTATTCTCGTTTATTAAAAGAGAGAATTATCTTTATCTCAGGACCAATAAATGATTCAGTATCTACATTAGTAGTTGCTCAATTGTTGTTTTTGGAAGCTGAGAATCCAAAAAAAGAAATTTCAATGTATATTAATAGTCCTGGGGGTATTGTG
The DNA here is from genome assembly GCA_045565285.1 of Paracoccaceae bacterium. GTDB lineage: Bacteria > Pseudomonadota > Alphaproteobacteria > Rhodobacterales > Rhodobacteraceae > CACIIZ01. Next base: position 12,551 of record JBJLFR010000006.1, on the reverse strand, counting down.
ACTTCAGGTTTGTCAATTTATGATACGATGCAATATGTAAGGCCTGAAATTAGTACTCTTTGTATAGGTCAAGCAGCATCAATGGGATCATTGCTGTTGGCTGCTGGTCATCCAGGAAAGAGATTTTCTTTACCAAATAGTAGGATAATGTTACATCAACCTTCTGGTGGGTTTCAAGGCCAAGCTTCTGACATTGCCTTGCATGCAGAAGAGATTTTGAATTTAAAGAAAAGGCTAAATTCTATTTATGTCAAACATTGTAAGCAAAAACTATCAAAAGTAGAAACAACTCTTGACCGAGATAATTTTATGACCGCAGATGATGCACAGAGTTGGGGAGTTATTGACAAAATAGTAGATACAAGAAAAAATAGTGATCTAACTGAAAAAAATAAAAATTAGTTATACTTATTTTTTATTTTTTATTTTTTAATTTTAAGCTTGTGTTTTATTTATTCTAGTGATTCAATATAACCAAGTTTTAAATTGTGGTAGATGAATATGAAAAAAACAGATAAACCTGAGAAAAATGATTTATACTGTTCTTTTTGTGGAAAAAGCCAACACGAAGTCAAGAAGTTAATCGCTGGTCCTACAGTTTTCATTTGTGATGAATGTGTAGAACTATGTATGGATATTATTAAAGAGGAAAATAAAACTAACATAGTAAGATCAAAGGTAGGTGTTCCTCCTCCTCGTGAAATTTGTGACGTTTTAAATGATTATGTTATTGGACAATCACTTGCAAAAAAAGTTCTTTCAGTAGCTGTCCATAATCATTATAAAAGGCTAAATAATCCATCTAAAACTGATGATGTGGAGTTGCAGAAATCAAATATTTTATTGATTGGACCTACTGGTTGTGGAAAAACTTTATTAGCTCAAACACTAGCTAGAATATTGGATGTTCCTTTTACTATGGCAGATGCTACAACATTAACAGAAGCAGGTTATGTAGGTGAAGATGTTGAGAATATTATTTTAAAATTATTACAATCAGCAGATTATAATGTTGAAAGAGCTCAACGAGGAATAGTTTATATTGATGAGGTAGATAAAATAAGCAGAAAATCTGATAATCCTTCAATTACCAGAGATGTGTCTGGTGAGGGTGTTCAACAAGCCCTGCTTAAAATTATGGAAGGAACTATCGCGAGTGTGCCGCCACAGGGAGGTAGAAAACATCCTCAGCAAGAATTTCTGCAAGTTGATACAACTAATATATTATTTATATGTGGAGGAGCTTTTGCAGGTTTAGATAAGGTTATAAGTAAAAGAGGGAAAGGTTCAGCTTTAGGATTTGGTGCAGATGTAAGAGAAAATGATGAAAGGAATATTGGAGATATTTTTAAAGAAGTCGAACCTGAAGATTTGTTAAAATTTGGATTAATTCCTGAGTTTGTGGGAAGACTTCCTGTAATAGCAACCCTAGAAGATTTGGATGTTAAATCTTTAGTTTCAATTTTAACCAAACCCAAAAATGCCCTTATTAAACAATATCAAAGACTTTTTGAGATGGAAAATATAAACCTTTCGTTTACAAATGAAGCACTTTCAACGATTTCTCAAAAAGCAATTGAGAGAAAAACTGGGGCAAGGGGATTAAGATCAATTTTGGAAAGTATTTTACTTAATTCTATGTTTGATTTACCTGGAATGACTGGTGTTTCAGAAGTTGTTGTTAATGAAGAAGCTGTATCTGGTAATGCTGAACCATTAATGATTTATCAAGATCTTAAAGAAAAGCCTGCATAACCTCTTTTTTTTTATTTATTCAAGATGATTTCAAAAATTGCAAATTTATTTATATGGTGGAATGGTCAAACTATAGGAACAATTATCTATACTAAATTTTTTGGGGTCTTAGTTGGTAAAGATGAACAAGAAAATAGTTACTACACAACAATTGATGGAAAAAAAAGATGGGTAAATTATAAAGGAGATTGTGATGCTTCATCCATCTCTCCTGTTTGGTACAGCTGGATACATAAAACTACTAATATTATACCTAATTCAAACCAGAATATTGAAATTAAAAAAAATGATAATTTGAAACTAAAAAAAACAAATTCATCAAAACCTTACCATCCTAATAATTTTAAAAATCAGTCTTTATATGATGATTATATACCATGGAAACCATAAATTTAAATGTTTAATTTAATTTAATAATAAAAATGAAAAGTCATATCTTTGAGTTTGTAGTTGGATTGGTGGTAGTTCTTGTTGCTGGGTGGTTTATATTATCTATTATCTCTAAATCCGATCAATTATCAAGTATAGGAGATACTACCAAGTATATTGCTTCTTTTAATGATGTTTCTGGTATTTCAGTAGGAAGTGATATTAAATTAGCTGGCGTAAATGTAGGTAAAGTTTTACAATTAAAATTAGATAACACTAACTATATAGCAGAAATGGTATTAGGTATTAATAGTGAAATACAAATTCCAAATGATTCTGAAATCATAATTACTTCAGAAGGATTATTAGGAAGTAACTATGTCTCTATTTCACCAGGAGGATCAGATATTTTTTTGGAAGCAAATGAAAATTTTTCATTTACGCAAAGTTCTTTGAGTATTAATAATCTTCTACAAAAGTTCTTTAAAAAATGAGATTATTTTAAATTTTTTAATTACTAGTCCCATATTTAAGAAAATCTTCCCAATTTTCAAGTTGGGGTGAACGGTTAAATTTAGCAGATGTATCAAAAGTATAATTTAATTGCTTTTTAAAATCATCTTTGCTAATGGATAAACCTCCTAATGAGGTTAGATGTTTTGATGGAAATTGGGTGTCAAAAACTTTATATCCACCATAATTTATCTTTGCCATTATTGCGATTAACGCTAATTTTGAGGTGTTAGGAACAATTGAAAACATACTTTCAGCAAAAAAAATACTACCCAAACTCAGTCCGTATAAACCTCCAACAAGATTTTTATCTTTTTTTACTTCAACTGAGTGTGCAAATCCTATTTTGTGTAGTTCCAAAAATAATTCATAAATAGTAGAGTTAATCCAAGTTGTTTTGCGATTAGCACAATTAAATATTACTTCTTTAAAATTATGATTAAAGCTTATTTTATAATCGTTTTTTTTTATAACTTTCTTTAAAGATTTAGAACAATACAATTTTCCTATTGGTATGATACCACGCTCATTTGGTATAACCCATTGTATTTCTGGGTTATTTCTGGTTTGTCCCATCGGAAAATAACCATTTGAATAGGCTATAATAACTTTTAAAAGGTTGGAGCCTAAATTTGTATTGAATAAATATTTCACTTTCCTTCTTTATCTAAAAGATTTTCAAGCCAAGAAATATTATAAGATCCATCTAAAAAATTTTCATTCTTAATGATTAAATCGAAAATTTCTGCTGTGGTTGAAATACCATCAATTATTAATTCCGAGAGAGCTCTTTCAAGTCTTTTAATCGCTTCTTGTCTTGTGTCACCATGGATTATTAGTTTGCAAATTAAACTATCATAATATGGTGGCACAATATAACCTGAATATATCGCGCTATCTACTCTGATACCTAGTCCACCAGGAGCGTGGTAGGTTTTAATTTTTCCGGGAGAAGCTGAAAATTCAGGAATTTTTTCAGCATTAATTCTACATTCTATAGCATGTCCTCTTATACTTAAATCCTCTTGTTTAATTGAAAGAGTATTATTTGATGAAATTTTTATTTGTTCTTTTATTAGGTCAAACCCAAATATTTGTTCTGTAATAGGGTGTTCAACTTGAATTCTTGTGTTCATTTCAATGAAATAAAATTCGTTATTTGAGTATAGAAATTCTACTGTACCTACTCCAGAATATTTAAGTTTAGAAATTGCATCGACACAAATTTTTCCAACTTTTTCTCTTTCACTATCACTTAAAATAGTAGATGGTGCTTCTTCAAGTATTTTTTGGTGCCGTCTTTGAATAGAACAGTCTCTTTCAGCTAAATGAATTGCGGCTCCTCGTCCATCTCCTATGATTTGGATTTCTATATGTTTAGGTTCTATTAAATATTTTTCTATATATACATCATCATTTCCAAACGCTGCTTCTGCTTCTTTTTTTGCTGATTTAAAAGCCCCTTCTAAACTAGAGTTATTTAATACCAGTTTCATTCCTCTTCCTCCCCCACCTGCAGACGCTTTTACAATAAGAGGATAACCAATTTTTGAAGCAATATATTCAGCTTCTGCAAAAGTTTTTATTATTCCATTAGATCCTGGTACACATGGGACTCCTAGTTCTTGCATTGTTTTCTTTGCAGTTATTTTATCTCCCATTAATTTGATATGTTTTGCTGATGGACCAATATATGTAATTTTATGATCTGACAAAACTTGAGCGAATTTTGAATTTTCTGAAAGAAATCCATATCCAGGATGAACAGCATCTGCTCCAGTAATTTCACAAGCTGCAATAATATTAGGAATTGATAGATAACTATCTCCAGCTTTTGGTGGACCAATACAGACACTTTCGTCTGCCATTCTTACATGCATTGAATTTGTATCAGCTGTTGAATGAATAGCTACTGTAGATATATCTAAATCTTTACACGCTCTAATAATTCTAAGAGCTATTTCACCTCTATTAGCTATTAAAACTTTTTTTAACATTATAATTATTCAATTATTACAAGAGGACTATCAAATTCTACAGGGGTAGCATCATCAATAAGTATTCTTTTTACTTTTCCTGATTTAGGAGAGGGTATTTGGTTCATAGTTTTCATGGCTTCAATAATAAAAAGGGTGTCTCCAATATTTATATTTTGTCCAATTTTTATAAAAGGGTTTGCTCCAGGTTCTGGTGAAAGAAATAAAGTACCGACCATAGGAGATGATACAATTCCTGGTTGATTTTTTAATTCGTTTATGTCTTCATTAATAGTGGTAGGTTCTTTTTCTATGGGTTTATTTTGCTCATTAATAACATTATTAACTTTAGAATTTGTAGTAATTATAGCATTTGATACAGTTGAAACCTTAATAAAAATTTCACTATCTTCTTTATATTTTTTTTTAAATTCAATTTCAGAAAGATTATTTTTATTTGCTAAGTTAGCAAGTTGTTCCATAAGTTGGATATCTTCTTCATATTTTTTATTTTTCATATAATCCTCTGGAAGAATTTTTCCTTATAAAAAACTTTTTTACTGGTTTTTTCTGACATTATCAATAATTTCTTGCAGTTGATCAAAAGAAATAAATCCTCGAATAATTGAATTCTCAATTATAAAAGAAGGAGTTCCATTAATAGAAAGTTTTTCAGCTAATTTAAGATTTTTTAATATTACAGAATTAACTTTTTCTATATTTATTTGAGTATCAAAATTTTTTATTGAGGATCCTGCTTTTCTAGCAAATGATTTTAAAATTTCAAAGTTTAACTGACTATTATGATTCATAAGAAAATTAAAAAACTTTTTATAAGTCTCTGCTCCATCGGTTAAATAAATCAAAATTGCAATTTTAGATGCTAATAAAGAACTTTCACCTAATATTGGTAATTCTTTGATTATATATCTTATTTTATTTTCATTATTAAGAAGTTTCATAATAATTTTATGATTTTTTTTGCAGTATCCACAATTATAATCAATAAATTCAACTATCGTTATTTTGCTATTTTTATCACCAAAAAAATAAGAATTTTTATCATTAAAAATTTCAGAACTAAAACTTTTGATTAATTTTTTTTCATTTTCTAGAGCATTTAAATTTTGTTTTTTTTGATAAATTTCAATTGCTTTAATTATTATTTCTGGATTCTCTAATATATATTTCTTGATTAAACGATTTAATTCCGTTTTTTCTGTATCTTTTTCAATCAAAACTGAAAATTCATTTGAATGAAGTACTGGTGACAAAATAATAAAAATAAAAAAACTTATTAAATATTGGTAATTTTTTAACAATTTTAAAAACCTTTAATTTAAGAATATAATATTTTTAGAAGAATTATATTTTTCTTGACCACCACCCACTTTTAGAAGTTTTGCTTTCAGAATTAGTTTTGTTATTATTAGATTTTTTTTGATCACTAACTTCATACTTTTCATTTAATACTTCTTTTACTTTTTTAACCACTCTTTTTTTTATAGGCTTTTCTAAAGTTTTTTTGACTGATTCATTGTTTGAATCAGATTTTCTCTTTTCAGCAATGTTTTTTTCTTCTAATGGATCAGAATTTTTATTATTCAAATCTGATGAAATACTCTTTATTTTTTTATTTTTATGGCTTTGATCAGGTTTTATTGTATTGTGTATATCTGATTTTTTGGTATCTTTTACTGCTGGTTTTTTAATATCTTCATTATTTTTATTTCCCTCTATTCTTACTTTTTGATTAGTAGGAGATACTTTTGATTTTTCTAAATTTTCATGTGGTTGTTTTTCTTCAGTTATATGATCAAATTTTCGGAATTTACTATTTTTTCTTCTACGTCTTTTTGGTTTTTTAAAATTTGTATCCTTGATATTTTCATTATTATGAGAATTGTTATCAATGGAGAGAGATTTATTCAAATCTTCGGTTAAATTATTTATATTACCTCCATCCATTGTAATTATATTTGATGAAGCTATATCTTCTTCTTTATTGTTAGAATTTTTATTCGTTTCAATTACATAATTAGGATTAATTAAAGTTATATCAGAGATTACAAAAATATTGGTTTTTAATTCTTTCTCTATTTCTTCTAAGTATCTTCTTTTTTGATTAAGTATATAGTTTGCAACGTCAATTGGTACTTTTACATTTATTTCATTGATTTTTTTATCGAAGTCTAAATTATCTAATTTCCTTAAAATTGAAAGAGATAAGTTTTCACTAGATCTTGTTAATCCAGTACCATGACAATTTTCGCATAACTTGGTTGTAGCTTCAATCATACCGTATCGTAGTCGCTGGCGTGACATTTCTAATAAACCAAAAGTAGAAATTTTACCTACTTGGATTCTAGCTCTATCAATTTTTAGGCTATCCCTTATTTTTTTTTCTACCGAATTGTTATTTTTTCTTTCATCCATATCAATAAAGTCAATAACAATAAGACCCGCAAGATCGCGCATCCTTAGCTGTCTTGAAATTTCGTCTGCTGCTTCAAGATTCGTTCTTAAGGCTGTTTCTTCAATTCCACTTTCTTTTGTAGCTTTGCCAGAATTAACATCAATTGCTACAAGGGCCTCCGTTATGCCAATAACAATATATCCTCCAGATTTTAGTTGTACTGTAGGGTTAAACATTCCAGATAAATAATCTTCAACTCCATAAAATGAAAAAATTGGTTTTTTATTAGTGTATTGTTTTATTTTTTTTGAGTGTGTAGGCATTAACATTTTCATATATTCTTTGGCTTCGTTAAAACCGGTTTCACCTTCCACCATTATTTCATTTATTTCTTTTGAATATAAATCTCTTATAGTTCTCTTTATTACGCTTCCTTCCTCATATATTGGGCAAGGGGCTATTGATTTTATAGTAAGATTCCTGATTTGATTCCACTGTCTAAGAAGATATTCGTAATCTTTTTTAATTTCTGATTTAGTTTTTTTTGCACCTGCAGTTCGAATTATTAATCCCATTTTATCTGGTATAGAAAACTCATTAGCAGTTTCTTTAAGTTTTTTTCTATCACCTATATTTGTAATTTTTCGGGATATACCACCACCACGAGCAGTATTAGGCATTAAAACACAATATCTACCTGCTAGTGAGATATAGGTTGTAAGTGCTGCTCCTTTATTTCCACGCTCATCTTTAACAACTTGAATAAGTAAAACTTGTCTTACTTTAATTACTTCTTGAATTTTATATTTATTTTTAATTACAGGTCTTTTTTGTTTTCCTAGGTTGCTTTCCTTAGTTAGGCTATCTATGGTCTGAACAGTTTTTGTTTTATGTATGTCGTCAAATAAATCGAAATTTAAATGGTAATTATGGTCTATTTCCTCTTTTTGAGTTATGGCAGATTCCTTTTTGATATCAGACCATAAAGTTAAATTTTTATTTAAATCTTTATTAAAGTCATTAACTTGATATTTATCTTCAGTAGAAAATCCTTCTACATTAGAATAAAATTCATCATTTTTTACAGAATTAAAGTTTTCAAAATCGGAACTTAATAAATCTATTTCAGTATGCTCATTTTTTTCTTCATTATCGATATATGTATCTTCTAAAAATAATTTCTTATCTGCTATTGGAATTTGGTAATAATCAGGGTGAATTTCAGAAAAGGCCAAAAAACCATGCCTATTGCCACCATAATCTAAAAATGCAGCCTGAAGAGAAGGTTCAACTCTAGTTACTTTTGCTAAAAATATATTTCCAGCTATTTGTTTTTTACTAATTGACTCAAAATCAAATTCTTCAACTTGTTGATGATTTAAGAGTACAATTCTTGTTTCTTCTTGATGAGAAGCGTCTATTAGCAATTTTTTTTGCATAAAATACCACCTGTGAAATTTTCATGATTTATCTATGCAAATTTTTTGAAAAAACATAAAATCATAATTCCAGTTTTTCTATGTGACCAATTCAAAAAATAAAAATTTATGTTTATTATTATTTATTTATTCAATCACAACAAATGTTAAAATTAATCTGAATAAATCAGATAGCTAAATATAAAGTTTTAAACTTTTAAAATTAACAACATAATTGTTAATTAGAGAATTCCTTTAAATATAATATTATTGAAGTATTATATATTTATAATAATTAATTATCAATTTATTTACAATGTCAAATTATAGATTATAAAATTATAAAATATTTTTTAAATACATTTATTATTATTTTTAGCCATCTTAGTTATATTTAAAAGCACAATGATTATATTAAAAAAATTAATTATCCCATTGATTTTAATAATTTTAATTTTTTTTACTTTATTTTATTATACACTTATTCACTATAGTAAAAATTTACCTGATATAGAAGAAATTACAAAATATAAACCAAAAACAATATCAAAAATTTATGATAGAGATAATTCTTTACTTGGCTTATTTTTTGATGAAAAAAGGGAATATAGAAAGATTGATAAAATACCTTTTCTGATAAGAAACGCTTTTATCAGTGCTGAGGATAAAAATTTTTTTAAACATAATGGTTATGATCTTTTAGGATATTTAAAAGCTTTTATAAGTTTTATTAAAGAGGGTAAATTAAGGGGTGCTTCCACTATAACACAACAAATTACAAAAGGTTTTTTATTATCTGGAGAAAGAACATTTGAAAGAAAAATAAAAGAATTAATTTTGGCATTACGTTTAGAAAAAGCTTTATCTAAAAATGAAATTTTAGAAATATATTTAAATGAAGTTTATCTTGGAGAAAATACCTATGGAGTAGTTGCTGCCTCTAAAACGTACTTTTCGAAAGATCTTAATGAACTAACACCAGGTGAAGCTGCATTTTTAGCAGCTTTACCTAAATCTCCTGAACAATATAGCCCAAAAAATAAAATTTCAAATGCAACGAATAGAAGGAATTTTGTATTAAAAGAAATGTTCCAAAATGGATACATTGATAATAATATTAAAAATGTAGAAGTAAAAAAAGATTTAATTACAAATTTTAATTCAATTTTGGTAGTTAAAAAAAATTATAAATTACTTGAAGGTTTTTTAGCTGATGAAATTAAAGCTGAATTTCTAAGTTTATTTGGTAATACATTTTTATCTAATGGTAGTTTAAATATTAATACAAGTATAGAATTGGGTCTCCAAAAAAAATCTAAAAACTTATTAATAAGTGAATTAATCACTTTGGATAAAAAAAGTAATATTTTTAAACCACCTATTTTTAATATTAACACTAAGAATTATAAGAAAAAAGATTGGGAAATATTTTTTAAAGATAAAAATCAAAATAAAAATAAAACTCCTTGGGATTTAGGAGTTATAGCAAAAAAGGATGATGGCAATTTTTTACTAAAAATAAAAAATTCTGAAAAATTAATCAACTTACAATTTCCATATGAGAAATATCCTTTTTTTTCAACTGGTGATGTGATTTATTTTGAAGAATATAAATACGGAAGCCATTTAGAATATAAGCAAATACCTTTTTTTGATGGTGGACTAATTATTTTAGATAGAGATACAGAAGAAATAATAGTTTTAAATGGAGGATTTAACTATTTTACTACTAATATAAATATGGTTACTGAATGGAAAGAAAATTTTAAAAAAGCTTTAGTCCCATTTCTTCTTTTTATTATGATTGATCAAAATGTACTGTCTGCTTCTAAACAAGGTTCTTTTTCAAATTTAGATAAACAAAAAAAAATATTTGATGAAATATATTCTGATTCAATTACAGATAACTCAAATATAATAACAATTAATAAAAATCACATAAGCGATTTAGGATTAAAATTTCTTACTAATATCAACAAAAATAATTTATTAATTGAAAATAATAAAATTACTTTTAACACTGACTTAACTTTATATGATTTAATTAACTATTATAAATTATTGATAAATATGAATTTATATTCATATTCTAAATTAATAAAACAAGTATCTAGAAGTAAAGAAATTATTTTTGATTCAAATTATATTAAATCAGATTTTGAAAAATTAAGTTTTTTATCATCTGGAAAATTAACAGATTCACTTATCAAAAATGAAAAAATATTAGAATTTTTCAATTTAAAAAAATTTTCAGCTATAAACTTTGTAGAACAAATAAATAACGATATTTTTTATGGTTGGAATACTTTTGATGAACAAAAAAATTATGATTTGTTTGTTGGTTTTGACAATTCAAAAATAATTGGATGCTTTATTAATAAAGAAAGTACAAACAAAAAAATTAAAAGTAATTTACTGCATAATTCTTGTTTAAATCTTGTAAAAAAACTATTTTAAGAAATATACTTATTTATCTCAATCATCTTATGGATCTTTTATGAAAGCTGAAGTTCAAGAAATTATTAATAATATTGAAAAATCTCTAAATTTATTATCTGAAAAAAAAAATATCAGTAATTTGAAAGTCAGATTGGAAGAACTAGAATCCGAAACGAGCGATGCAGATTTTTGGAATAATTTAGAAAAAGCTAAGATTATAATGAAAGAGAGACAATCTATTGAATCATTTATAACAAATTATGAAAATATCAAACAAAAATTATTTGAAAATATTGATCTTTATAAGTTAGCAATTGATGAAAATGATTTGGAAATACAAAATGAAGCAGAAAATGAACTTTTAAATTTAAAATCAATTGTATTAAATGCTGAACAAGAAGCTTTAATGGATGGTGAAGTTGATGGTAATGATACTTTTTTAGAAATTAATGCAGGTGCTGGGGGTACAGAAAGTTGTGATTGGGCAATGATGATATCAAGGATGTATCTAAGATGGTCTGAAAGAAAAGGTTTTAAAATAGAATTATTATCACAAAATTCTGGTGATGAAGCCGGAATAAAATCCGCATCATATAAAATTAAAGGAGTCAATGCTTACGGATTGTTAAAAGTTGAGAGTGGTGTCCATAGGTTGGTGAGAATATCTCCATTTGATAGTTCCTCTAGAAGACATACTTCTTTTTGTTCAGTTTGGATTTATCCTGTTGTTGATGAAAATTTTGAAATTGAAATAAATCCTTCCGAAATAAGAGTTGATACATTTAGGTCTTCAGGAGCAGGAGGACAACATGTTAATACAACTGATTCTGCTGTACGTATTACTCATATTCCTACAGGTATAGTAGTTACAAGTTCAGAAAAATCACAACATCAGAATAGAGCTAATTGTATGATGGCAATTAAATCAAGACTATTTGATTTAGAGTTAAAAAAAATGAATAAAAATATTCAAGAATCTCATGATTCTAAAGGAGATGCGGGATGGGGAAATCAAATTAGATCATATGTGCTTCAACCTTATCAATTGGTTAAAGATCTAAGAACAAATATTGAGACTTCTGATACTCAAGGTGTTCTAGATGGTAAAATTGACAAATTCATTTTGGGGGCATTAGCAAAAAGAGTTACTGATACCTAAAAGTAAAAATTAATTCATTAATTCACTAAGCTACTATTTTTAATGTCAGATTTAACTAGTGGATTATCTGTTTTTTCAATAGAACCTTCAAAATGAGCACCTGTTTCTATTGCAATACTGAGATGAATAATATCACCTTCGACTTTGGCTGAAGAAGTAAGTGTAACTTTTTTTGCTCTTATTGTTCCTGAAATGAAACCATTTACAATAAGTTCGTCTGAAATTATTTCACCTTTAATTTTTGCATCTTTTCCAATAGTCAAAAGGTTTGCTTTAATATTACCTTCTACTTCTCCTTCAATTTGAATATCACCAGTAGTTGTTAAATTACCTTTAATAAAAAGATCAGATGACAATAGGGAAGGGGGTGAATTTTCATTTCTTTTAATGATATTATTTTCTAAATTATTTGAATTGTCATCTATATTTGAATCTCTTAATTCATTTAAAGAATTTTCTGAAACTTTTTTTAGATCTGTAGATTTGGGTTTAGAAAACATTTTTTC
>JBJLFR010000005.1:0-55010 GCA_045565285.1 Paracoccaceae bacterium | reverse complement strand
AGTTTTTGGCGCTATTCTAACATTTTCCTTCTGAGTACTAGTAACTGGTGTCAGCTTATTAACTATCGATGTCATAGTTATCCTCCGTTGCTTTTATCCATTCGCATCTTGCTAACGCTTTTTTTATGTAACGAAGCTTATCTAATTAAACGTAATACTTTTATGAAGGTCTTAGGGAGATAGATGCACTGGATTAGAAATGATCACATATTAATGAATTATGGCGTCGAATTCATTAAGCTTTTAATAAATAGTTTACAAAATTATTACAATTTCTTTACTCTTTTGTCATTTTTCTGAAAGATTACTAGCAGATATAAACCTTTTTAACTTAGGAGAATTTAATGAAGAAGTTTATAGCATCAGTAGCTGCGGCAGTGTCTATACTAAATGCTGCTCCAGCTATCAGTGAGCCTGTTGAGCTACATTACTGGCATGGTCATACTGGAAAACTTGAATCTATTATCAATACCATTGCGGAAAGATGGAACGAAAGTCAGAACGAATCTGTATTAATACCCACTACTAAGGGTAGCTATGAAGATATTCTGGCAGCTTTCATAGCTGCTTACAGAGCTGGCGAACACCCTCACATGGTTCAGGTTTACGACGCTGGCGCAGCTATTATGGTTGCTCAGGTTAAGAATGGTGTCGTTTATCCATTTGAGGATATGGCAGCTGAACATGGAGTAGCTTTTAACAAAGAAGATTACATTCCGGGTATTCGGAATTTTTACGCTGATGAAAACGGTAAAATGATTGGTATTCCTTTCAACAGCTCTACCTGTCTGATGTATGCCAACATGGACATACTTGAGAAGGTAGGGGTTGATGTGCCTCGTACATATGAGGAATTCGAAGCTGTTGCTCAGAAGATAAAAGACGCAGGATATACGCCGCTTGTACAAAGTCACAGCCCGTGGATTTGGACAGAAAACTTTTTTTCTCGACACAACTTATTAATGACGGACGGAAATAATGGCTATAGCGCTGTTCCTACGAAAACTTTATTTGCAGAAACTCCTGAATTTTTAACGCATTGGACTAAAGTTAAAGAATGGAAAGATAAAGGCTGGTATGATTATAAAGGAAGGTCTTGGGGTGATAACCAGGCTCCTTTCATAGCTGGTGAAGCGGCTTTTTGGCTGGGATCAGCGGCCTCGTTTAGCGGAATGAAAGGCGTTGTCCCGAATTTTACCGTAAATCATATACCTTACTGGTCTGACATAACAGGCGGAAAAGAGTATCCTACATTCATTGGTGGCGCTGCTAACTGGATTTTATCCGGCAAAACTGATGAGGAATACGAAGCTTTGATGAAGTTGGCTGAATTTATGACTACTCCGGAAATTCAATTATTTTACCATAATATGTCTGGGTACGCCGCTGTAACTTATTCGGCAACTGACCTCGCTAATGAGATCGGCTTTTATGAAGCTTCTCCGTACCATAAAGCAGTAGGTGAACAATTAAGTTTGACTGGGTCTACCATACCAGGGGGTTACAGAGCAGGCAATTGGCCACAAATTAGAGAAGTTATTTACGACAATGTGCACAAGATGCTTAATGATGAAATTTCTGTCGAGCAGGCTTGGGAAAATACCGATAAAGGTGCAGCAAAGCTCCTTAATCAATTCGCAAAAACGCTAAACTAATTTAAGTAATTGGAAAGGGGTATCAATTGCCCCTTTCTATTCTATCTAGTTAAAAATAATGAAAAAAGTACAATTTAATAATAGTTTCTCGCCTGTGTTGTTCATTTTGCCGCAGTTAATCGTGATTGTAATTTTCTTGTACTTACCAATACTCCAAACGTTCAGAGATGCTTTCACAATTCAAGATCCCTTTGGATTTAGTAGGCAGTTTGCTTGGTTTGATAATTTTATATTTGCAGTTAATGATCCCAGTTACTGGGCTGCTTTAAAATTTACGTTGATTTATATTTTTTCAATTACATTCATTACAGTTCTGTTAGGGCTCTTACTAGCCGTTAAGGCTAATGAGGTCCTTCATGGCAAGAGCATATATAAAACCCTTTTAATTTGGCCATATGCAATAGCACCTGCCGTGGTAGGTGTAACAGCTAACTTCTTTTTCAGCGAGCGTCTGGGTATGCTATACGGCCTGTTTAATGATTTATGGGGCTTTAATTGGATGGATAATGTAACTGACGCATATATCTATTTAATAATAACAGGCTCCTGGAAGCAAATTAGCGCGAACTTCATTTTTTTTCTTGCAGGATTGCAGAATATCCAAAAATCTATTCTTGAGGCGTCAAAAATTGACTGCCGAAGTCCTAATAGACGTTTTTGGACAATAACTTTTCCTTTGTTGATGCCGACTACATTTTTCTTAATTATTATCAATATTACTTATTCTTTTTTTGACACGCTTGGAATTATAGACACTACCACCATTGGAGCGCCCGGTGGCGAAACAAAAACGCTTGTTTATAAAGCTTATATCGACGGCTTTCGGGGACTTGATTTAGGCAGTGCAGGCGCTCAATCAATAATAATGATGTTAATTGTACTGGCCATAACGGTCGTTCAATTCAGGTACATCGAAAACAGGATACATTACAATTAATGAAACAGTTTTCTCAACTTATAGCACATATCGTTTTATTGAGTGGCGCGTTAGTCATGGTAGTACCGATATGGATTGCATATGCAAGTTCAACGCACCCAAACGTTTTTATTGTTACTGAAGGTCTTCAATTTATTCCTGGAGATCAATTTTGGCAAAACTATAACGAAGTGCTTAATCGGAAAGGTGGCTTCTCTCAAGAGATCACGGCGCTAGGCATGTTCGTTAATAGTTTTATTATGGCCTTAGGAATTGCGACTTTAAAAGTAATAATCTCCTCTATGTCAGCTTACGCAATTGTCTACTTTCGGTTTAAATTTGCGGCCTTTTTGTTTTGGATGATATTCATCACCCTATTGGTTCCTTTAGAAGTACGCATAATGCCTAGTTACCAAATTGTTTCTGATCTAAATCTAACTAACACATATGGCGGGCTTATTTTACCTCTTATCGCCTCTGCGACTGCGACCTTCTTTTTTAGGCAGTTTTATAAATCTGTGCCAGATGAGCTCCTTGAGGCAGCAAAAATGGATGGTGCTAACAGTTGGAGATTCTTCATCGATTTTCTGGTGCCACTGTCAAAGACTATGATAGCGGCAATGTTTATCTTCATGTTTGTCTACGGCTATAGTCAGTACCTTTGGCCTCTAATTATGACTACTGACGAAAAATATTGGACGGTAGTTATGGGTATGAAAATCATCTTTATGGAAAGTTATGAAGGAGGAAATCTGCCACGGGTCGCTGAGCGCTTTGCTTATATCATTTTATCAATTATTCCACCTGTCGTTATTGTAATTTTCCTACAGCGTTGGTTTGTGAAGGGTTTAATCCAAACGGAGAAGTAAATGAGTTTGCTCGAATTGACAGATGTTACAAAAATTTACGCTGATGGTACAAAAGCTGTGGATCAAGCGTCACTAATCGTGAGTTCTGGAGAACTAATTGTATTTGTGGGTCCCAGCGGATGTGGGAAATCATCACTGCTTAGAATGATCGCTGGATTGGAAGAACTGAGCGGTGGCGATATCATTCTTGATGGCTCTTCGATTGTGAAAGTGGATCCAGCTGAGCGAGATATAGCGATGGTGTTTCAGAACTATGCGCTTTACCCACATATGAATGTTTTTAAAAATATTGCTTATGGTTTGAAAAACAGAGGTATCGGCAAGGTTGATATTGAGGAGCGCGTTAATCAAGTCTCGAAGCTTCTTGACATAGGGCAGTACCTGAACCGAAAGCCTGGTCAGCTTTCAGGCGGTCAACGTCAACGTGTTGCAATGGCCCGCGCAATTGCCCGAGATCCTAAAGTTTTTTTGTTTGATGAACCACTTTCCAACCTCGATGCGAAATTGAGACTTCAAGTTCGCCTTGAAATCAAGAAACTGCAACGAAAAATGAAGGTAACCAGCATTTTTGTAACACACGATCAAGTTGAGGCAATGACCCTAGGAGATCGTCTTGTGGTTATAAATAATGGAAAGATCGAGCAAATAGGAACGCCCTTACAAGTATATAACAATCCATGCAGTAAATTTGTAGCTGATTTTATTGGGACTCCTAGTATGAACTTTCTAGAAGGGAGTATCGAAGCCGGTATTTTTAGTTATGAAGATTTCCAGTGTCCTGTGCAGTGCGAAGACTGTGAGTTTGCGATAATGGGTGTGCGGCCAGAAGATTGTATATTAAGTAATCATGGTAAAATTAAGGTTTCGGGTGATTTGCTCGAAGAGCTTGGTTCAGATCGATACATATATGGCCAAGAGGGTGCGGGAAATACATTTTGCGTTAAGCTAAGTGATGTTAATAAGCCGCTGATAAATGAAATCTTTCATGTTGATGTTAACCCTAACAAACTACATTTTTTTAATGGAAAAACTGGTGAACGTTTAGGTGAAAATTAAATTTTAATCAAGCTTAACCCACAGGATAAAAGATGATGAAAAAACCATTAAAGATCGGAGCCTGTTTGTTGATTTCAGAAATACTTGATTTTCGAAATTGGCTGTTTGATTCCCAGCGGGATCTTGAAATCCAGGACTTTGCGCTGCCAAACGGACTGAGTTATGATTTTGATGATAAGTTATCTCTAGCAAAAAGCTTGTTGAAGGGTTTTGAGGGAAGGTTAGGAATCCACGGCCCTTTCCATGGATTAGATATAGATAACAAGGACTCTGAGATTATTGCGATTATATCAGCTAGATTGATAAAAGCTTTAGAGGCTGCTGATCATTTAGCAGCAACTCAAATGGTCATTCACTCGCCTTTTGACGCTTGGTATAATCGAAATATTTTTGCCCAAAAAAATTATAAGAATTCTAAAATCGAGTATATAAAGGCGGTGCTTGACCCGGTAATTAAAGTGGCGGAGCGCTATGGTATTTTAATGGTTCTGGAAAATATCCAGGATGTTCGGCCTGAGCATCGCAAAGAATTAGCACTGAGCTTTGGATCTAAATGTATCGCGGTTTCTGTAGATACCGGGCACGCTCACATCGCGCATTGCACCTCAGGTGCTCCGCCGGTTGATTTTTATGTTAAGGATGCAGGTGACTTGCTAAGGCATGTTCATCTTCAAGATGTTGATGGATATGCGGATAGGCACTGGTCGCTGGGCTTAGGGCAAATTAATTGGCAATCCGTTTTTGATGCCTTATCATCTGTTGGATCTAAACCTCATTTAGTTCTTGAGCTAAAAGACAAAAGTGATATTCATAAATCACATGAGTATTTAAAATCTATCGGTTTTGCTGAGTAAATTAGAAACTCAATTTCAAGTCGTAATTAGTGACCCAGGATCACTTTTTGGTCACTAACGTAGGGTGCTAATAGGTGCTCGTGAGTGCTCAAAGTGCATACAAATAAGCACTATACTAACTATACATACCACTTTTATCAGGTTCGAACACTAAATCTAAGTCCATCAAAAGCAACCATGGACGATTTATTTAGGGACGACGAGACAGTCGATATTCATTAAAAGTAGAGAAAGACGGAATGTAACCCAGCTGTGGGGTCGTTCTTTAATTATTTTCGACCCGATCCTGAAGTGAAGTCAGACCTTTATGATCAAATGATTATTGACGGTTTTAAACCTATTATTGTTTTTGATGACAGAGCGAGTGTCGTAAATATGTGGCGAAGTAGAGGACTTAGGTGCCTTCAATGTGCACCAGGTAACTTTTAAAAAGAAGCCATTAATCAAAACTCCCCCCAAATGAATCTACCGAACCAACCCTAAAGGTCCAAGGTCCAAGACCCGCCCTCCGTATTCAGGGGGTGCCCCTTCACCTTTGAGCCTATCATCCATTCCCTATCCGGCTCAGTAACCCCTGCTCTTGGACAACCACAAGATCTCCACAACAAGTGCTTCTCCATTGATATGGAACGAAACAGGACTACCAGTCAAAATGACATGTGAGTTCCAAGGCTTATATGAGCACGAAATAAGGGTAGATTGAGGGTCAAACAGCGGTGTTTTGTAACCCATTTGTAACCCAAAACGATCACAATAGTATCAACATATCTGCTAAGTCATTGATTTATCTGGTGCCTCCAGAGAGACTCGAACTCCCGACCCACTGATTACAAATCAGTTGCTCTACCAGCTGAGCTATAGAGGCACTATATTGTGCATAAATTTTACAATAGAAGATTGCAAGTAAATTTTAATAAATATACAATAATAAATAATAAGAATTAAATTCTTGATCAAAATTTATCTTAAGAAATAGAAGCATTTTTTGCATATTTTAAAAAAATAGTGGGGATATTTAAAAATTGTTTTATAAATATTCGAGATAGTTAACGAAATGAAAAGCTTTTTATTATTAATTGGACTTGTTTTTATTTTTTTAGGTCTATTTCTTATTTTTTTTGTAATTATTAATGCCATTAAAATGCGGCAAATAATTAAAAATCATCAAAAATCAATCTCCAAAAATGATTTGAATTTTGAAAAATTAGTACCCATAAACTTGGCTGGACTATTTTTATCATTTATTGGAATAATGATCTTATTTTTAATATTTTTTTTATCATGATTTTAATAAATTAATCAGCCAACTGTTTATAATTTCTAGACCTAAATTAGTCTCACTTGGAGCTTTTAAATTACCTAATATGACATGAAAATTTCCATTATCCACATTTGATTTTATATCTAAGGCCACTAAACTAACATCATTACCCCATATTTTTGTGGCCTTTTTTAATCTAGAAATACTAATCCATTTATCTTTTGGGCTATATATAAATAAAGCTGGGGAAGAAATTTTTCTAAAGTCGGATTTCCAAATTTTTTCTACACTTATTACTAAATTAACTATTGATTCTACCGGATAAGTATTACACCACCATTTTTTTTCTTCAGGATTTCTATTACTTATTACTCTTTGGTCGCCAAAAAATAACTTAAACAGAGATTTGGACCAAATATATTTACCAAAAAATAGTCGCCAGTCTGATATACCAAAACAAGGAGATATAAAAACACTGCCTAAAACAGAATTATTTTTGTCCGTTTTTGATAAATACTCAGTCACTAATGTACAACCAAATGATGTGGCAACTACAAGAATCTTTTCCCCAATTTTATTACCTATTTCAAATGCTTCTTGAATATCATTATACCAATTTTTTCCATCTACGTCTTTTAAAGAATATTTATCGTATAAACCATGTCCAGATAACCTAGTAAAAAAAAGGTTTGCTTTAAGATTTTTTGCTAATATGTCAGGAACTGGCCTTATTTCCCCCATACTTGCTGAGAAACCATGAATATAAATTATAGCAATTCTTGTTTTGGTTTTTGATTTACTATTATACCAAAAAATTCTTTTTTTTGCCCATGGAAGAATATTTTTATTATTAGATTCAGATAGATTTATGTACTTTTCTACATCATTACCAATCACACCTTTTTTAAAACAATTATCAAAAGTTATATTTTTTTTTGTAAGTAAAAAAAATAATAAAAATACAAAAAACAATACTAACAAAAAAAACATGCTTAATTTATTCTAGTTCTAGAAGCTCTTTCAAATTATTAGCTATTAATTTCAAACATTTATCTGAAGAAAACGAATGATCAGCTCCTTTAACGATTTCTAGTTTAGCATCATTACAATCAATATGATTTATTAATCTTAATGCTGTATCTATTGGGACATCGTTATCAGCTGTACCTTGCAGGATTCTTACTGGAAATCCTAAAATAAGTTTTTCACGTAAAACTAGACAATTTTTAGAATTAAATATTAAATTCTTTGAAATCTTGTAAGGTTCTTCTGAATATTGAGATTCTTGCAAAAGAATACCATCTTCTAAAATTTTTTGTTTTTCATCATCATTAAAGTTATTCCACATTAAATCTTCTGTAAAATCTGGAGCGGCTGCAATTCCAATCATAGCGTGTATTTTATTTGGTCTATTTTTTGCTAGAAGTATAGCAATCCATGCCCCCATTGAGGAACCAATTAAGATTTGTTTGCCATTTGTTAAATTATCTAAAACTGAAAGAGCATCTTCAGCCCATGATAAAATGGATCCATCTGTGAAAATTCCATCTGATTTTCCATGCCCAGAATAATCAAATTTAATAAAAGAATTATTTTGTAATTGGCACCATTTTTCTAAGTAATTTGCTTTAGTTCCTTCCATATCAGAAGCTAATCCTCCTAAAAAAATTACTCCAGGACTATTGGCTGATTTACCTTCAAATTTTTTGTAGGCAATCTTTTTATTTTGATCATTTATATGAAATTTCAAATTTATTTTGTCCAAATTGATACTCTTATTTGATCAACATTAACTTTAATAATTTTAAAAAATAATTATTTTCTAAAAACACTAAAAAGTAAATAGAATTTGATATCAAGATTAAAAATAATCTTTGACAAAATAGTGTCTACCAACAATAAGTGGTATTAATGAAATAAAAAAGGTTTATTTTTTGAAAATGAATGAAGTCTCAATAGAATTTCCTGATGGATCAATTAGAAAATTTGAGAAAGGGATAACTGGCATTCAAGTAGCTGAAAGTATTTCAAATTCTTTAAAAAAGTCCGCTCTTGCTTGTTCAATTGATGGGTTACTAACTGATCTTTCAAAAGGAATTAATTTAAATTGTAAATTTGAACTATTCACAGTAAAAAATGAAAAAGTAGCTTTAGAACTCATAAGGCATGACTGTGCACATATAATGGCTAGAGCAGTACAAGAAATATGGCCTGAAACAAAAGTAACAATCGGACCAGTCATTGAGAATGGTTGGTTTTATGATTTTGATAGAGATGCGCCATTTACCCCAGAAGACTTGTTGATAATTGAAAAAAAAATGCGGGAGATAATTAATTTGAAAGATCCCGTTAAGACTGAAGTTTGGGATAGAGCAAAAGCAATAGATTATTATTCAAAGAAAAATGAACCTTATAAAGTTCAACTTGTAAAAGATATTCCTAAAAATGAGCAGATCTCAATGTATTGGCATGGTCATTGGCAAGATCTTTGCAGAGGCCCTCATCTAGCAAATACTGGTCAAGTGCCAGGAGATTGTTTTAAACTCATGAACATAGCTGGAGCTTATTGGAAAGGTGACAGTAGCAATAAAATGTTGCAACGAATTTACGGTGTTGCTTTTAGAAACAAGGAAGAATTAAAAAAATATCTTATTTTCTTAGAAGAAGCAAAAAAAAGAGACCATAGAAAAATTGGGAAAGAAATGGAACTTTTTCATATGCAGGAAGAAGCACCTGGAATGGTTTTCTGGCATCCAAATGGTTGGCGAATTTATCAAATTCTTCAAAGTTATATGCAAAAAGAATTAGAGAAAGGAGGATATTCAGAAGTTAAAACTCCACAAGTAGTAGGTAGGAAATTATGGGAAGACTCTGGTCATTGGGATAAATTTCAAGAACATATGTTTATAGTTGAAGTAGATGAAGAAGGAGCAAAAGAGAAAAAAATTAATGCCCTTAAACCGATGAATTGTCCTTGCCACATTCAAATTTACAACCAAGGTGTTAAATCATATAGGGATTTACCATATAGAATGGCGGAGTTTGGTTCATGCCATAGATACGAACCGTCTGGGGCTATGCATGGAATTATGCGAGTTAGAGGCTTTGTACAAGATGATGCACATATTTTCTGTACAGAAGAACAAATTGAAATAGAAACTAAAAATTTCATTGAATTACTATCAAAAATTTATAAAGATCTTGGCTTTAAAGACTATAAAATTAAATTTTCAGATAGACCAGAGAAAAGAGCGGGATCTGACGAAATCTGGTTCAAAGCTGAAGAAGCTCTAAAAAATGCTACTAAAGCTGCTGGGTCATTATTTGAATTAAATCCAGGAGAAGGTGCTTTTTATGGCCCAAAATTAGAGTTTGTACTAACAGATGCTATAGGTAGAGATTGGCAGTGTGGAACCTTACAAGTTGATTTTGTGTTACCTGACAGACTAAATGCAAATTATATAGCCATGGATGGTAATAAAAAAAATGTTGTAATGTTACATAGAGCAATTCTTGGATCATTTGAACGTTTCATAGGAATTTTGATAGAAGAAAATTCCGGTAATCTACCACTTTGGTTAACTCCGATACAAGTGGTGATAGCTTCGGTAGTTTCAGGAGCTAATAATTATGCAAAAGAGATATATGAAGATTTAATTTCAAAAAAAGTTAGAGCAAAACTAGATATAAGAAATGAAAAAATAAATTATAAAATAAGAGAACATTCATTAAAAAAAATTCCTAGAATTTTTGCGGTAGGATTACGTGAGGTTGAGAACAAAACCGTGACTGTAAGAAAATTAGGATCTAATAACACATCAACAGTAGACTTATTTAAAGAGATGAACGATTTAGTACTAGATTGCAAAGTTCCAGATTAAAATATAAGAGTAGTTTTTTCATTTTTGACTAAAGTAATACATTACGATATATAAATAATACATTTATTACTAATTCATTTTATAATAAGGAGAATTAATCATAGTAAGAAGACCAAATGAAAATCCTCAAGTTTCTAGAGAACAAGGTATTCGAATAAATCATTATATTGATTCTAATGAAATTCGATTAATTGGATCACAGGGTGAAAACATAGGCTTAGTAAGCCCAGAACGAGCTATAGAATTGGCAACGGATGAAGACCTTGATTTAGTAGAAATTTCACCAAATGCTTCCCCTCCAGTCTGTAAAATTATGGATTATGGTAAATATAAATACGAGCTACAAAAAAAAGAAGCAGAAGCTAGAAAAAAACAAAAAACTATTGATGTAAAAGAAATAAAATTTAGACCTAATACCGATATTCATGATTATGAAGTAAAAATGAGATCTGTTACAAAATTTCTTGATCATGGTGATAAGGTTAAAATTACAATGAGATTCCGTGGTAGGGAAATGGCTCACCAGGAACTTGGAAAAAATCTTTTAGAAAGGGTTGCTGAGGATACTGCAGAAATTGGAAAGATAGACTCTATTCCAAAAATGGAAGGGAGACAAATGACAATGATGATCAGTCCATTAAAATAAATCAAATATTTAACTAAACCCAAGATAAATAAAGTGAGTTATTTTTTAAGCTTATTAGAATACATCCTTTTTTGGATATTTATTAAATTATTGAAGTTTTTTAAATTCCCCACAAAAATTTTTCTTAGTAGTAAAGTTATAAGCTTTATACTTCGAAATTCTTCTAAATATAGAAAAAGAGTTTTTAATAATTTAAAACTCATTTATCCAAAAATGTCGGATATTGAAAAAAAAAAGTTTTTATATAAATTTTCAAAAAATCTAGGTTTAACATTTTCTGAATTTCTTTTTAATGAGGAATATCATAAATACCAGCAAATTAAATTACAAAGCTATACTCAAATTATGGAAATTTTAGAAGCTATCAATATTAATAGACCGGTTTTAATAGTTTCAGGTCATATTGGTCCCTGGGAAGCTGTGCGCGCTTTACTAAAAAGAAATGGGATTGAAACTGCTGCTATATATAGAAAAAGTAGTAACATATTCTACCAACCTTATCACCACAAGGCTATTGAAGCAGGTGGAAAACCAATTTTTCAAGTTGGTAGAAAAGGAACAACTGCTATGATTAAATATTTGAAACAAGGTGGGGTTGTTTGTATGATGATTGATCAAGCAGTCAGTGAAGGAAAATATATTAATTTTATGGGATACCCAGCAAAAACTTCGTTTGCAATAGC
Organism: Paracoccaceae bacterium; assembly: GCA_045565285.1. Lineage (GTDB taxonomy): Bacteria > Pseudomonadota > Alphaproteobacteria > Rhodobacterales > Rhodobacteraceae > CACIIZ01. Next base: position 43,189 of record JBJLFR010000005.1, on the reverse strand, counting down.
TGATATAGCAATAAAATATAATGCTCTTATAGTCCCTGCATATGCAGTAAGAAAAGTTGAAAAAAAAATAGTAGAAGTTTCAATAGAGCCAAGCATACCTCTATCTAAACCGACGATTATAATGAGACAACTTAATAAAAGTTTAGAAAATATTGTAAAAAAATACCCAAGTCAATGGTACTGGGTTCATAATAGGTGGAAGTAAAAAAATTCTGGAACTATTTGATAGTCCCAGAATTTTAAATTAGATTTATGAACAGCCTGAAGCTTTAGAACAAACAATAGCATCAGAAGGTACTGTAACAGCAGTTTCTGCGCAACCACTAATAATAAAAAGTGAAGAAAAAACTGCTAAAATAAGATACTTTTTCATAATTATCCTCATTGGAATTAATTCAATAAGGACATAAAATAGACTAGATGGCAAAATAGTCAATCATGCAATCACAGTAGGGTAAAATTTTTAAAGGAATATATAATAGTGAAACAATTAAGCATCATAATTAATTGTATGTTTTAATAATTATTATAAATATTTAATTTTTTTTTTAGTTTAATGTGATATCATATAAACATAATAAATAAATGCTTTTACTTATACAGATTTAATGATGTTTTTTAAAAAGAAAAAAACAAATATTCCAAATCCAGATGTCCCTAGAAATATTGAGGATACAAAATATACACCTATCAAATCTGATACTATTATACCAGAAAGTAAAATTTCTAATGTAAGTGAAAATTTACATATTACTGGTACGATATTTTCTTCTGGAAAAATTAGTTTTAATGGCAGCATAAAAGGTACATTAGAATCTAAATCTTTATATGTGGGAGAGAATGGTTTTATAGATGGAAAAGTTCAAGCAGATGAGGCTGTTATTCTCGGTAGAATAAAAGGGACTTTAAAAGGAAATAAAGTAAGACTTGCTTCATCATCGAGAATTGAAGGAGACACCTACCACCAAGTTATTGCAATTGAAGATGGTGCCATATATGAGGGATCTATAAAGAGGATCAAAAAAACTTAATTATCTGCCCCTAATTCTTGGATCTAGTGCATCTCTTAATCCATCACCAAGAAAATTAATACTCAAAACAGTAAGAGAAATAGCAAGTCCAGGCCACATTACTCTTTCTGGATGCAGTTGTAAATAATCTACAGCATCATTCAAAAGACGGCCCCAAGTTGGAAAGTCAGGTGGAAAACCCAAACCTAAAAATGAAAGAGCACTTTCCGTTATTATTGCATTGGCAATACCAAGAGTTGCTGAAACCAGAATAGGCGATAATATATTGGGAAGAATATGTCTAATAATTATTTTTTGGTCCGAGGTGCCAATAGACCTTGCTGCCATAACAAATTCTCTTTGCTTTAGTGCTAAAACATCTCCTCTTACAATTCTTGCAGTTGGCATCCAGCTTGTAACGCCTATTGCAAATACAATTAAAATAAACATACCCTTTTCTGGTCCATAGGAAACACTCAATGGTTCACGAAAAAGAAACATCATTAATAGTAATAAAGGCAATAAAGGTAATGATAAAAATAAATCGGTAAATCTCATTAATATTCCATCAAATCTTTTAAAATAACCTGCTATAACTCCAATTAAAGTTCCTAAAATTAGTGCTAAAAACATAGCAGCTAATCCAACAGTAATTGATGTTCGACCTCCTGCTATCATTCTAGAAAACGTGTCTCTTCCTAATTGATCCGTCCCAAATGGATGCAATAAACTTGGTCCTTGATTTCGAGATCTTATATCTATTGAATTAGGTTCAAAAGGCCATAAAATTGGTCCAACAATTACTGAAATTACAATACCAAAAAAAATAATAGCACCTATCAAAGCACCTTTATGTTTTTTAAACTGCAACCATACATCTCCCCAATAAGATGAACCAGGCGAAAATAAATCTTCTAGGTTATTTTTTTTATTATTCATATCTAATCCTTGGATCTAAAAGAGCGTAAAGAAGATCAGCTACCAAATTAAAAAATACAATCAAAAAAGCAAAAATGAATGTTAAGGTTTGAATTGTTGGTAAGTCATTAGCATAAATTGCCAAAATTAGTTGCTGACCTATGCCATTAACTTTGAATACTTGCTCTGTAATAATTGCACCACCAAATATAAGCGGTAAATTTAAAGCAATAACTGTTATAACTGGTATCATAGAGTTTCTGAGCACATGCACCAAAATAACAACAGATTCACTCAATCCTTTAGCCCTAGCTGTTCTAACGTAATCCTGATTTAAATTATCTAATATTGCAGATCTCATATAACGACTAATTTGTGCAGTACCTTGAATTGCTAAAACCATTACAGGTAAAAACATCTGCTTTAATTGGATAATAAAACTATCCCAATTATTTACCTCATGTAGAGTATCATAGGTAGATGGAAACCACTGTAAATATACTGCAAAAATAACAATAACAAGAGGACCTGTAAAAAAAGGAGGAATTGAGTATCCTACCATAGTGATAAAAGTTCCTGCTTGGTCAAAAATGGAGTACTGTTTGTAAGCAGAATAAATGCCTATCGGGATAGATATAGCAATTGCAACTACATAAGACATACCTACTACCCAAAGGGTTTGAGGCAATCTTTGCACCACAGTATCCATAACTGGTGCGCGTGTTTGCCAACTAATTACTCTTAATTTGCCTTCAGAATAATTTGTACCAAAATAATGATCTATTAAAACTTGTGGTTCTATCCAAAAAAATTGAATTAACCATTTCCAAAACTGTACATATAGTGGTTGCCCTAACCCAAGGGCTTCCCTCATTTTCTCTTTAACTTCAGGCGGTACTGTCAATGGAACTTGAGCCATAGGATCATTAGGCGCCAAACTAAGAACCAAAAAAATCACTAAACTTATAACTATAAGAGTAGGAACAGCAATAAGCAAACGCCTTACTGTATAATCAAACATTAGTTGCCTTTAAAAATAAATATTAAGTTTAAAATTTGCCCCAGAATTTTTTTTCTGGGGCAATAAATTATTATTTTCTAAACCAATCAGCAGTATTCCATAATTCGGAATCCCATGTATTGAGTATTACACCACCCAAAGAATTAGAATGCGCAGAAACCCTACCACGATGTACTAATGGAACGATTGTATAGCTATCTTTTGTTAACATATTATTAAGCTTAATAGCAATCTCACCACGTTTTCCTAAATCACCAGTTTGGGACAATTCATCTAGTAGAGAATCATATTTTGGATCACAATACCGATTAATATTTTCACCTTGCCATTGTGACTCTGGCTTAGGCTCATTCCCACAACGGTACATTCCTAGGTAGTTTTCAGGATCTGTTCCATCAAATGTATTTGCATACATTTCTACATCTGCATAAAATTTCTGAAATGTATCTGGGGAACCTGGGTCACCTCCAAAAAATACTGAGGCATTTAGATTACGTAATTCTGTTTCAACTCCAATTTGTGACCACCATTCTTTAATTAAAGCTTGAAAGTCTTGACGTACCGCATTTGTAGAAGTTTGATAAAGTATTGATAATCTTACCCCATCCTTTTGTCTTATGCCATCGCCACCCTTTTTCCAGCCAGAGGCTTCAAGCATTTCATTGGCTCCAGCAATATCTTGTTTTGCACAATAATCATTTTTAGCAGCATAATTATCAGGTGCAGGAACTAAATCACAAGTAACATCTCCTGCCTTTCCATATCCAATTTCAACTAGTAAAGGTCTATCAATAGCCATTGATAATGCTTTTCTTACATTAATATCAGTTAAAAAAGGGTGAGGAGCTTTCACTGTTGATCTTGTGTCTGCATCCAAAGATGGAGAAGGATCAGTCATATTCATTTCAAGTCTTTCTACAAGAGGACCAAATCCCGCAATAGCTATCCCTTTACCTGCTTTTTCCATATTTGCAATAACTTCTGGAGCAAGTTGTAAATTCCAAGCATAGTCAAATTCACCTGTTTCTAGAACTGATCTTCCAGCAGCAGTAGCATCACCACCACCTTTAAAAGTAACCGTTGCAAAAGCTGGTTTATTAGGATCTCTATAATTTTCATTGGCCTTATATTGAATGACATCATTAGGTCTAAATTCTGTCACCACAAACGGACCAGTTCCAATTGGATTAAAATTTTGTTCAGTACATTGAGAAGCTTTTGAGCCTTTACAATTTTCAAATTGGGCTTTTTGAAGTATAGGTGTTTGTCCTCCCATAAAAGGACCATAAGGATTGGGTTTTGGAAATTTAAAAGTTATGACGATTGTACGGTTATCTGGTGTATCGATAGATTTAATACCGTCAAACTTATTTAATTGTGCACATCCACCATCAGGATCCATGCAGTAATCAGCAGTAAATTTAACATCTTCTGAAGTTACTGGTGATCCATCAGACCATAATAAACCTTTTTTTAATTTCCAAGTTATAGATTTTAAATCAGAAGAAACACCACCATTAGCAACCGTAGGAATTTCTTCCGCCAACCATGGGACTAAACCTCCTTTTTCATCATATCTTCCAAGTGGTTCTATAACTAAAGAAGCAGATTCAATGTCTTTAGTCCCACTGGATAAGTATGGATTAAGAATTGATGGAGCCTGCCAATAAATAATTTTTGCATTTCCATCTGTAGCTCTTCCCGCATAAATTGCACTTGCAAACAATGACGCGAACGTTGCAATCAACAGGGTAATTTTTAATTTCATAATATATCTCCCTAAATTTTGAGTTACTCAGAACATTTTTATAGGTAATATTAATATTATTTTTACAACTGAAGCAACCCAAGAAATGTTTATTTTAAAGGATAATAATGCATTGTTACCTAACGTAAAGAAAAAAATTAAAAAAATATAAAGTAACCTCTTAAAATTCAAGAATTTTTCAATATAAATTTTATTTTAAATTAATTATAACCAATGTCATTATTTAATACATAATGACCCTTTTTAATCTCATTATAATCAGAAGGATCTGGTATGAAATCTAAACTTCTAATAGGGGAAGAAATAGGTTTAAAATTTATATCGTCTCCAGTAAAACGTTTTTTAGGGTCTGCTATAGGAACAGCTTTCATTAAAGCTTTTGTATAGGGATGTGTTGGATTTCTAAAAATTGTTTCACGATCCCCTATTTCAACCATTCTTCCTAAATACATAACTCCTATATGATGGCTAACTCTTTCTACAACTGCCATATCATGACTCACAAAAAGATATGAAAGACCCAACTCATTTTGTAAGTCTAATAATAAGTTGATAACACTAGCTTGAACTGAAACATCTAAAGCTGAAACCGCTTCATCAAGAATCAATAGCTTTGGATTCAAAGCTAATGCCCTAGCTATTGCAACTCTTTGTCTTTGACCACCCGAAAGTTCATGTGGGTATCTATTCAAAAAAGTTCGGGGAAGCTTTACTTTATCAAATAATTCAGAAATCCTTTTATTGAGTTCATTACCATTTGCTTTTTTATAGTTTATAAGTGGTTCAGCTACCTGGTCAAATAACTTCATGACAGGATTGAGTGAACCATAAGGATCCTGAAAAACCATTTGCATATTTAATCTTTGTTTTAGTAACTCTTTTTTATTTTGCTTTAAAATATCTACTCCTTCTATCAAAACCTCTCCTGATTCAGATTCTTCCAGTCTAAGAATAGATCTTGCGATAGTAGTTTTTCCACATCCAGACTCTCCAACGAGAGAAAAAGTTTGCCCCTTGTTAATTGTTAAGGATACATCTTCAACCGCGTGTAAATTAGCTATTTTCTTTCTAAACATACCACCCATGATTGGATATCTTGTAACTAAATTTTTTACTTCAAGTAGAGGCATATTAGTTCCTACAATTTTCTTATTCTTTAATTTATTCATTGAACTTAATTCCAAGGGCTCTGGGTATTTCTTACCAATCATAGCTCCAAGCTTAGGAACAGAAGAAATTAATCTCTTTGTATAATCTTCTTTAGGACTATTAAAAATTTCATCAACATTACCTTCCTCTACTTTTTCTCCTTGATACATTACAACAACTCTATCAGCAATTTGTGCAACAACTGCCATATCATGAGTAATAAACAAAATTGAAGTTCCTGTTTCTTTCTTTAGTCTATTTAAAAGAGTTAGAATTTCTGCTTGTATAGTAACATCCAAAGCAGTGGTTGGTTCGTCTGCTATTAAAATTCTTGGCTTACAAGCCAACGCCATAGCTATAACAACTCTTTGCCTCATCCCACCTGAGAGCTCATGGGGGTATTGGTTTAATCTTCTTTCAGGTTCAGGTATTCTTACACTTTTTAAAAGATTAAGAGCTTCTAACTGAGCTTCTTTTTTGCTCATTTTCTTATGAATGCGAAGGCCTTCAGTTAGTTGTCTTTTGATAGTAAAAACAGGATTTAATGCTGTCATAGGTTCTTGAAAAACCATCCCTATTTCATTACCTCTAATTTCTCTCATATTTTTTTGATTTGAATTAATTAAATCTTTTTTAATATTCAAATCAGAAGCAAACATAATACTTCCAAAATCTATTTTACCACCACCAAACTCAACCAATCTCATTATTGCAAGTGAAGAAACTGATTTTCCAGATCCAGATTCACCAACTAAACAAACTGTTTCTCCAGGAAATATAGAAAATGATAAATCTTTAACACCTGTAACTTTACCAGTTTTAGTTTGAAAAATGACTTTTAAGTTATTTATATCAAGGATAGAAGGATTTTTTGGACTAGTTTTTTTCATATTTAATAGATATTTTTGTTTTTAATTTACATCAATTTAATATTAATTCAATAAAGTTTGAAAAACTAAATAAAAAATTGTTATCTTGTCATTGATTTTCATCTACTTTACTATTTTATATTTGAGGTTTTTTTATGTCTGCAAAATTTACCCCTATTGAAATGTTAGATAAATTAATATCATTTGATACAGTATCAAGAAATAGCAATTTACCGATTATTGATTTTATAAAAAATTATTTGCAGAGTTATGGAGTTGAATCTCATCTTGTTTTCAACGGTGATAAAACAAAATCCAATTTATACGCAAATATTGGCCCTAGTAAACCTGGAGGAGTTATTCTTTCTGGTCATACTGATGTAGTACCTATAGATGGACAGAATTGGAACTCTAATCCTTTTAAAATAAAAGAAACTAATGGTAAAATTTATGGTAGAGGGACATGCGATATGAAGGGCTTTATAGCTATTTGTCTTGCACTTGTTCCTGAAATGATTAATGCAAAATTAAATAAGCCAATACAATTAGCCTTAAGTTATGATGAAGAAGTTGGTTGTGTTGGTGCTCCTTTTATGATTCGTGAAATGAAAAAAAACCTACCTAAAGCTAGCTGTGCAATTGTTGGTGAACCAACTCTTCTGAAATTAGTAGATGGACATAAAGCATCAATAGGTTTGGATACGGAAGTTACAGGTTTTGAAGTACATTCAAGTCTTTTACCAAGTGGGGTATCGGCAATTATGACAGCTTCAAAATTAATTAATTGGATTACAGACAAAACAGAAAAAAATCAAAATAAAACACCAAGAGATTTAGATAAATTATTTAATCCACCATTTACCACTTTACATGTTGGAAAGATTATTGGAGGTACTGCTTCAAATATAACAGCAAAAAAATGTAGCTTTACAACTGATATTAGGTGTTTACCTCTTGATGATGGAGAGAAAATAATAAAAGATTATGAAAAATATGCAGAAAAAATTTCTACTAAAATAAAAGAAATTAGGCCAGAATCAAATATAACTATAAATAGACATCATTGGGTACCTGGACTTAAGCCAGAAAATGACGGACTTGCTGAAAGTTTAGTAAGAAAACTAACTGGTGACAACTCAACTGGAAAAGTATCATACGGAACAGAGGCAGGACAATTTCAAGAAGAAGGATATAGTACAGTTATATGTGGCCCAGGCTCAATTGAACAAGCACATCAAGAAAATGAATTTTTATCTAGAGAACAACTAGAAAAAGGAACGCAATTTATTATGTCCATTATTAATGAGCAAGCAAATTAGGACTATAGTCAAATGCCTATAAAAAATCAATTTTCTGAATTATTCGATCATATAAAGTCTTGGCGACATCATATACACCAAAATCCAGAACTTTTATATGATACAGTAAAAACCTCAAAATATGTTGAAACTAAACTCAGAGAATTTGGATGTGATAAAGTAGTAACTGGGATTGGAAGAACTGGTGTTGTTGCTATTATAAAAGGAAAAAAAAACATATCTGGAAAAGTAATTGGTTTAAGAGCCGATATGGATGCTCTTCCAATTCAGGAGCAAACAAATTTAGATTATGCTTCAAATATTCCAGGCGTTATGCATGCATGTGGACATGACGGGCATACTGCTATGTTATTGGGTGCTGCAAAATATCTTGCAGATACCAAAAACTTTGATGGAGAAGTAGCTTTAATTTTTCAACCTGCTGAAGAAGGAGGCGGCGGAGCTAAAGAAATGATTGATGATGGGTTAATTGAAAAATTTAATATTCAGGAATTTTATGGCATGCATAATATGCCAGGCTTAGAAATAGGTACATTTTCTATTAAGTCAGGAGATTTTTTTGCAGCAGCTGATACTTTTTCAATTAAAATTATTGGGAAAGGTGGGCATGCTGCCAAACCACAAGAAACAATTGATCCGGTATTAATCAGTAGTAACCTGGTAATGGCTTTGCAAAGCATAGTATCTAGAAACATAAATCCAACCAAAGATGTAGTAGTTTCTATTTGTACTTTTCAAACAGATACAGTTTCGTTTAATGTAATACCAGAAACAGTTATTCTTAAGGGAACTTTAAGAACTTTTGATAAAAAAGTTCAGGCTACTGCAAAAGATAAAATCTTCTCCTTATCAAAATCTATTGCAGAAGCATATTGTGGAAAAACTGAAATAGAATTTAATTATGGTTATCCCGTAATGAAAAATTCAAATGATGCTACAGAAATTGCTAAAACTGTTGCAGAAAAAGTTAGCGGTAAAAGCACAATTAATGCTGAAAAAATAATGGGAGCTGAAGATTTCTCTTACATGTTGAATTCTACAAAAGGTGCCTATATCTTAATAGGAAATGGTGACTCCTCTAGTGTTCATAGCCCAACATATATGTTTAATGACGAAATTTTACCAATTGGTTCTTCATATTGGGCTGAATTAGTAGAAACTAAAATGCAATTAAAATAGTAAGGAAAATTAAATGACTCTATTTACTCCTTTCCATAAATGGGTAACTGAAGAACATAAACTTTTTACTGAAAGTGTTCAGAAGTTTTATAGTGATGAAATGACCCCAAATATTGAAGATTGGGTTAATAAAGGTGTGGTTTCAAAATCTTTTTGGGAAAAGGCCGGCTATGCTGGTGTAATGTCAGGATCTGTTGCAGAAGAGCATGGAGGTGTTGGAGGAGATATGGGTTTTGACTCAATTACAGTTTATGAACAAGCCAAAACTGGAGATTCGAGTTGGGGATACGGCATACAATCAATAGTTATTCATTATTTGAATGAATATGGTACTGATGAACAAAAAAGTAAATGGCTGCCAAAATTAATTGAAGGCAAGAGTATAGCTTCTCTTGCTATGACTGAGCCTGGAGCTGGCTCAGATTTACAAGCCATTAAAACAACAGCTAAAAGAGAAGGGAATCAATACACCATAAATGGATCCAAAATATTTATAACGAATGGTGGTTCAGCGGATTTAATTATAGTTGCGGCTAAAACAGACCAAACTGTTGGAGCAAAAGGCATCTCATTAATACTTTTAGATACAAATAATGCCGAAGGGTTTAGTAGAGGAAAGCCATTAAAGAAATTAGGTTTAAAAGGAAATGATACTGCAGAATTATTCTTTGATAATGTTAAAGTTCCTCTTACAAATTTAATTGGGAAAGAAGAAGGGCAAGGTTTTTATCAAATGATGAATCAACTTCCTTGGGAAAGGTTGTTGATTGGAATTACCGCTCTAGGTGCAATTGATTTTGGATTACAAGAAACCATAAAATATGTTCAAGACAGAAAAGCTTTTGGAAAACGAATTATGGACCTCCAAAATACAAGATTTAAGTTAGCAGAAGCAAAGACCAAAGCTGAAGTTTTAAGATCTTTTATTAATGATTGTATTTCGCGTCTTATAAACAGGCAATTAGACGCAGCTACAGCTTCAATGGCAAAATATTGGGGATCACAAATTCAAAATGAAATTATGGATGAATGTTTGCAACTACATGGTGGATATGGCTATATCCTCGATTATCCTATTTCAAGAATGTATGCTGACGCTAGAGTGCAAAAAATATACGGTGGTTCAAATGAAATCATGAAAGAATTAATTGCTAGATCAATAGATCAATAGCACTTTTTAAATTTGTGTTTTGTCACCCCACAGACCAACCACCATCAATAATATGAGTTTGACCAGTAGTAAATAAACTTTGGTCAGAAGACAAATATAAAGCCAAGCTAGCAATTTCTTCAGATTTTCCAATCCTCCCAAGTGGTTGTCTTGCTATAAAATCCTCCTTAGCTTTATCATAATTACCAGTCTCTTTTAATCTAGAATGCAAAGAAGGAGTATCGATTGTACCAGGACAAATAGCATTACACCTGATACCCCGCTTAACATATTCCACAGCCACAGATTTGGTTAAACCAATAACTGCTGCTTTAGTCGTACCATAAATAAAACGATTTGGAGCTCCTATTATAGATGAAACTACAGAAGAGATATTTATGATAGATCCACCACCTTTTTTTAACATCAAGGGTATTGCCGCTTGAATTGAGTGAAACATAGATTTTACGTTTAAAGATACTGCAAAATCAAATTGATCATCATTAGCGTCTAAAACTGTACCCGCATGAACAAACCCAGCACAATTGATTAAAATATCTGGATTAATATAAGATATAGAAGTTTGTAATTCAGATTTATTAGTAACATCCAATTCTTTTTTTTCTGCATTCAAGTCTTTAATCAATTCATAATTAATATCAGTAGCAAAAACAGAAGCTTTTTCCTTAATAAATCTTTCAGTTATAGCTCTTCCAATTCCTTGTCCTGCAGCAGTTATGAAAACTTTTTTATCATTTAATATCATACTTACGTCTCCTTAATAATCCTAATTAACCTTAATAAAATTTAGAATTTGAATACTGATCTACATAACTGCTCCAATTTGCCAAGGCACAAATTCATAATCACCTAATCCCTGAATTTCGGATTTAGTCTTCTCACCTGAAGCAACATTTAGTAATAAATTATAAATAGTTTGTCCTACTTCTTTAATTGAATAATTTTCAGAAATAATAACTCCAGCATTAATGTCCATATCTTCAGACATCTTTTCATATAATTTAGAGTTTGATGCAATTTTAATAGAGGGCGAAGGCTTTGATCCAAAAGCAGACCCCCTTCCAGTTGTAAATGCTATAATATTGCAACCACTGGCAATTTGGCCAGTTACCGAAGCAGGATCATAGCCTGGGCTATCCATAAATATAAAACCTTTCTTTTTAATAATTTCGCCATATGCATATACTCCGTTTAATCTAGATGTTCCAGCTTTGGATATTGCTCCCAATGACTTTTCAAAAATAGTAGTTAAACCACCAATTTTATTACCAGGAGATGGATTATTATCCATTGTTCCTAAATTTCTACTTGTATAAGTTTCCCACCACTCAATTCTTTCAATTAACTTTTTACTTATATTTTGATTAGCAGATCGTTTAATGAGTAGATGTTCTGCACCATATATTTCAGGTGTTTCAGCTAATACACCCGTCCCCCCTTTTGAAACCAACAAGTCACAAGCATACCCTAAAGCTGGGTTAGCAGTTATCCCAGACCATGCATCTGATCCACCACACTGCAAACCAACCATTAAATCTGATACAGGACAAAGTTTCCTATTGATATTATTAACAAAAGGCAGCATTTCGTTAATTTTTTCAATGCCTTTTTCTACAGTTTTTCTTAAACCACATAAGTTTTGAATATTTAAAACTTGGAAATATGGACCTTTTTTTATTTGATAAGCTTCAATCAACCAATCAATTTGGTTTATCTCACAACCTAAACCTACCATCAAAACTCCTGCTACATTAGGGTTTTTGGCATATCCCCATAATACCCTTTGAAGAGCTTCGAAGCCTTCGCCATTGTCAGCCATTCCACATCCAGTTCCATGAACAAAAGCAGTCACATTATCAATATTAGGGTAAGCCTTAATCTTATCATTAGAGAAATGTTCAGCTATCATTCTAGCTGCAGTTGCTGAACAATTCACAGAGGTCAGAACAGCAATTGTATTCCTGGTTCCAACTAATCCATTTGATCTCTTAAAGCCCATAAAATTTGATTTTTCAGTTTTGAGATTTAAATTTTGTGAAATATTGTTTTTTGAAAAATTATAATTTTTATTTACGTCTCTATATTCTATGTTGTGAGTATGCAAATGCTCCCCTAAACTAATATTGTATTTTGCATATCCGATTGTCTGATTATATTTAATAATCGGTTCACCTTTTGAAATTATACTTGTAGAAATTTTATGACCAAAAGGTATCTGAGAAAGGGCTCCAAAATCTCCTTTTTTCAGATTTTTCCTTGCAACACCTACATTATCATTTTCGGATAACTTTAAAATAAAATTTTCCATAATTTCCTTGTTTAAGAATAATTCAAATTATTCTAAAAGTTAAATATTATCAACTTGAAGTAACTAGCCATTATATTTATTATGATAATAGATTTTTAAAATTTTCTTTTTTTATTGCTTGAAATATTTAGTTATGCAAAAAGAGTTTAAATTTGCAAGGAATAATACGCAAATTTTTAAAACCTAATGAAAGTATCACACATTATGAAATTAGTACGCTTTGGGGAAAGAAATAATGAAAAACCAGGATTAATTGATCCAGAAGGAGGTATGAGAGATTTATCTGACTATTTTTCTGATTTTTCTCATGAAGGGATATCCTTAGGAACATTAGAGAAAATTAAAAATGTCGACTTCAATAACTTTCCAAAAATATCAAGATCTACACGGTTAGGAAGCTGTTTAGCAGATGCTCCCAACTTTTATTGTATAGGTATGAATTATGCAAAACATGCTAAAGAAACAAATGCCCCTATACCTAAAGAGCCAATAGTATTTTCAAAAGCAACTACTTCCATAACTGGCCCAAACGACCAAGTAATTATACCAAAGGGATCAAAAAAAACGGACTGGGAAATTGAACTTGGAGTAGTTATTGGTAAAAACTGTCAGTATGTTTCAGAAAAAGACGCGCTTTCAGTTGTATCTGGATATTGTATAGTTAATGATGTATCTGAAAGATCTTATCAATTTGATAGAGGAGGACAATGGATAAAGGGCAAATCTGCACCAACATTTGCACCAATTGGCCCATTTTTGGTAACTTCTGACGAAGTTGAAAATCCTCAAAACTTATCTTTGCAACTCAAACTCAACAATAAGGTAGTTCAGAAATCAAATACCTCAGATATGATTTTTAAGGTTAGTGAAATTATATCACATTTATCTCATTTTATGGCTCTTAGAACTGGAGATATTATAGCCACAGGAACCCCAGAAGGTGTAGGGTTTGGGATGAAACCTCCCGTATTTTTAAAAGAAGGAGATACAATGGAGCTTGAAATTGATTTTCTTGGATCCCAGCATCAAAAAGTTGTGAACTTCCAATAATTATTTCATCTCTGGAATTAATGTTAAAGGTTTTCCATTTTCAAAATATCTTACTATATTTTGGTATTGCAAGTCCCCCATTGCCTTGCGAGTTTCTATCGTAGCTGAAGCCTGGTGAGGTTGCATGAAGACATTATCAAGTTTCAAATACCTTGGGTCAATATTTGGTTCTTCTAAAAAAACATCTAGTCCCGCTCCATATATTGTCCTTTTCTCTAGTATATCCAAAAGTGAATTTTCATCGATTACTGATCCTCTAGAGATATTAATTAAAATCCCATCTTTTCCCAGTGCCTTTAAAAAATTTTTAGAAACAAATCCTTTCGTTGCTGCACCACCTTTTAATGCAACAAATAAAATATCTACATTTTCACATAATTCGATAGGATTTTGATAATATACCCAACTACTTGAAACATTTTTTTTTGTTCGTGAATAATAATGAATTTCAGTTTTAAAAGATTCTAATCTTTTAGCTATTTCAAATCCTATTCTACCCAAACCTAAAATTCCACATTTAGAACCTGAAATTTTTCTATTTAAAGGCATTTCTCCAAAAGATTTCCATTGACCAGACTTTATCCAATCATATCCATCATTTAATCTCCTCGAAACTGCTAAATAAAGAGCAATTGCCATATCGGCTACGTCGTCATTTAGAATATCTGGAGTAAACGTGATTAGGATATTAAGTTTTTTTGCATCCTCTACATTAATACTATCATAACCAACACCAAAATTTGAAATAATTTTTAAGGATGGAAATTTTTTCATAATTGAAAAATTAAAATTTGTATGACCTTTAAAAGCAATCGCTTCAATTTTTTCTAAATCATTTTTTTTTAAACTTTTTAATTCTTGTAGATTATTGATTGTTAAAACAGAAAATTTCCTTTGATATCTTGAAAGATCCCTTTCTACTTCCTTATATTTTCCAATTAATAAAATAGTTCTTTTTTTCATTATATATCCTATATAATTCTATTAATTTAATTTGTTTGTTGTAAATTTAAGTAGCTTATCTAAAATTATAAATAACAAAAAAATTATTACCTTTCATAAATAATTATAGATTTTATATTAATAAGAAAAAATTTAAATCTGAACATATTTTTTATTAATAATGGGGAGAGCGAGTATGAAAAGTACTAAAGCCAAAAAAAAATTCAGATCGCAAGAATGGTTTGATAATCCTAATAACCCCGGAATGACTGCACTATACATCGAAAGATATCAAAATCAGGAATTCACTAGAGAAGAGTTACAATCAGACCGTCCAATAATTGGAATTGCACAGACAGGTTCAGATTTAACTCCTTGCAATAAAATCCATGTTTTTCTGATTGATAGAATTAAAGCAGGAATTAGAGACGCTGGAGGAATTCCAATGGCTTTTCCAGTTCATCCAATTCAAGAAACTGGGAAAAGGCCAACAGCTGCATTGGACAGAAATCTAGCTTATTTAAGTCTAGTTGAAATTCTTCATGGATATCCAATTGATGGTGTAGTACTTACTACTGGATGTGATAAAACCACACCTGCAATGCTTATGGGAGCTGCTACTGTTGATCTACCTTCAATAGTATTATCTGGTGGTCCAATGTTAGACGGTTGGTGGAAAGGAAAATTAGCAGGATCAGGAATGATCGTATGGGAAGGTAGGCGACTACTTGCAGAAGGTAAGATTGACTATGAAGAATTTATTTCAAGAGTTTGTGCTTCAGCTCCAAGCCTTGGGCATTGTAACACTATGGGTACTGCTTCTACAATGAACGCCATTGCTGAAGCCTTAGGTATGAGCCTTCCTGGCTGTGCTGCTATACCAGCTCCATTTAGGGAAAGAATGGCAATGGCCTATTCAACAGGAAAGAGGATAGTTGAAATGGTTCATGAAGATATCAAACCTTCTGATATCTTAACTAGAAAGGCTTTTGAAAATGCAATAATCGTTAATTCAGCAATAGGTGGCTCTACAAATGCACCACCTCACCTTCAAGCTATCGCAAGACATGCTGGGGTATCTTTATCAGTAAATGATTGGCAGAAGATTGGTTTTCAAATACCTCTACTGCTAAACATGCAACCTGCAGGAGAGTTTTTGGGAGAAGCCTTCTTCAGGAGTGGTGGTGTGCCAGCTGTTATGGGGGAATTATATGAAGCAAATCTGTTACATGAAAATCCTATAACTGTTAATGGAAAATCCGTTAAAGAAAATATCAAGAATCATAAAAGCAAGGATAAAGATGTAATTAAAAATGTTAATAATCCAATAATGGAGAAAGCAGGTTTTATGGTTTTATCTGGAAATCTTTTTGATAGTGCCCTAATGAAAACTTCAGTCATTTCAGAAGATTTTAGAAAGAGATTTCTTTCAAACCCTGGCGAAGAAAATATTTTAAAAGCAAAAGCAGTCGTATTTGAAGGACCTGAAGATTATCACATCCGTTTAAATGATTCTGACTTAGGTATTGACGAAAAAACCATTTTATTTATTAGAGGGGTTGGATGTGTTGGATATCCTGGATCTGCTGAAGTTGTGAATATGCAACCACCAGATTATTTATTAAAAAAAGGTATTTCCCATCTTCCAACTGTAGGTGATGGTAGGCAATCAGGAACATCAGAAAGTCCATCTATACTAAACGCATCACCAGAATCTGTAGTTGGAGGTGGTTTAGCTTACTTAGAAACAGGTGATCCTGTTATTCTTGATTTAAATAAAGGTACTTTAAATGCAGATGTGAATCGAAATGAATGGAATCAAAGAATTGAAAAATGGACAAAACCAAAAATAGAAAATCATACACCTTGGCAAGAAATTTATAGAAATAATGTTGGACAATTAGCTGATGGTGGGTGTTTAGAATTAGCCACTGCTTATAAAAGAATAGTAAAACATTTACCTAGAGATAATCACTAAAAATCTAACCAAAATGTTAAAAGACAACCAAAATTCAAAAAAGATCATACTTATTACTGGGGCTAGTCAAGGCATTGGAAAAACCTCCGCCATCAAATTTTTAAAAGAGGGATACAAAGTCGCTGTTTTAGCAAGAAACAAGAATAAACTTGAAAGCACCTTCAATAATTTTGAAAGTTCTCTAATTTTGCCCTGCGATGTTTCTAATTATGATCAAGTAACCCAATCTTTTGAAGCAATAAAAAAAAGGTGGGGAAGATTAGATGTATTATTTAATAATGCTGGAATAGGATTAAAAGCAAATACTCCCGAAAATATTTCCTTTAAAGATTGGAAAAGAGTAATTGATATAAATTTAAATGGTTCTTTTATATGTGCTCAAAATGCTTTTAAGATGATGAAAGAGCAAAACCCACAAGGTGGGAGAATAATTAATAATGGGTCAGTATCGGCACATGTGCCAAGACCTGGATCATCCCCCTATACAGCCAGCAAACATGCCATAACTGGCCTAACAAAGTCAATTTCGTTAGATGGAAGAGTATTCAATATAGCTTGTAGTCAAATAGATATAGGAAATGCGCTTACTGATATGGTAGTAAAAATGAAGTCAGGGATAAGCCAAGCTGATGGATCTATTAAAACTGAAGCAACTATTGATCCATGTCACGTTGCTAATAGTGTTTACTACATTGCTCAATTACCTTTAGATGTAAATATACAATTTATGACTGTGATGGCTACAAGCATGCCTTATATTGGCAGAGGCTAAATTAAAATAAATTTAAGAGAAAAGAGTTTACCAATGGAATTAAAAGATAGTGTCTCAATTATAACTGGTGGTGCATCTGGACTTGGTGAGGCCACAACTAGAAAGTTCCATTCCCTAGGAAGTAAGGTATGCATTTTTGATTTAGATAATTTGAAAGGTAAAAATCTTGAAAAAGAACTTGGTGATAATTGTACCTATTTCTCTGTAGATGTTTGTAATGAAAACGATGTTGAAACGGCTATAAATACAGTGTTAAATCGATTTAATAAAATTAATATAAATGTTAATTGTGCAGGAATAGCATTGGCAGAAAAGACTTTGGGTAAAGAAGGTCCTCATAATTTACTAAGTTTCAAAAAAATAATAGATGTTAATTTAATAGGTACATTTAACATTTTGAGACTATGTGCAGCGCAAATGGTTAAAAATCCCTTAGATGCAAATCAGGAAAGGGGTATTATAATTAACACTGCTTCTGTAGCAGCACTAGAAGGACAGAAAGGCCAGGTTGCATATGCTGCTTCAAAGGGTGGAGTAGCAGCAATGACCTTACCGATAGCGAGAGATCTCGCGAGGGAGCATATTCGTTGTTGCTGTATAGCCCCTGGCCTATTCCTTACACCCATGTTTGAAGGACTTGGAGAAGAAGTTTGTGAAGCATTAGCTAAAGATGTTGTTTTTCCAAAGAGACTTGGAGATCCCAACGAATTTGCAGAATTTGCTTCTCAATTAGTTCAAAATACTTACATAAATGGATCTGTAATGCGATTAGATGGGGGAATAAGATTAGCTTGAAACAAACAACAAATTCAGGACCACTTTATGGTTTAAAAATTATTGAATTTGAAGGTATTGGACCTGCCCCTTTAGCTGGTCAGCTTCTTTCAGATTTAGGAGCAGATGTTATTAAAATCCAAAAAAAAACTTCAAGTAAAAAAAAAGAACCTATATTAGATCGAAATAAAAAGATTTTAGTTTTAGATCTAAAAAGTAATGATGACAAAGCATTAACTAACAAATTAATAAGTAAAGCAGATGTTTTAATTGAAGGATTTCGACCTGGGGTTATGGAAAGACTTGGATTAGGTCCAAAAGATTGTGAACAAATAAATCCAAAATTAATTTTTGGTAGAATTACAGGGTGGGGACAAGATGGTCCATATGCAAAAAAAGCAGGCCATGATATTAATTATATTTCAATTACTGGAGCTTTGAATGCTATAGGGTATGAAGAAACTCCACCAGTACCTCCTCTAAATTTATTAGGTGATTACGCTGGAGGTACTATGTTTTTAATAATGGGGATTTTAAGTGCGCTATGGGAGAGAACTTTCTCTAAGAAAGGTCAAGTAATTGATGCTGCAATGATTGAAGGTGTACCTGCTTTGATGAGTTTAATTCATACTTTTTGCGCAGAAAATAATTGGAATAACACCAGAAGTTCTAATCTTTTGGATGGTGGATGCCCATATTACAGATGTTATAAAACAAAGGATGGTCTTTTTGTTTCTGTTGGAGCTTTAGAAAATAAATTTTTTACAATATTAATTGAAAAATTAGAATTAGATCAAAATTGGATCAAAGAACAAGAAAATAAATCAAGATGGGATCAATTATCTGATGAGCTTGCTAAAAAATTCTTAACGAAAACAAGAAATGAGTGGGCAAGAATATTTTTTAATACTGATGCCTGTGTAGAACCTGTATTAAATTTTACAGAAATTGAAGATAATTTACAAAATAAGGCCAGAAACATTTTTTTTCGAGAAAACAATACTTTACAAGCAAATGTTGCTCCTAAATTTTCTAGGAGTGTACCCCAAGATCATTTAAATAGTGCCAACCCAACAAAAACAACTAGTCAAATTCTAAAAGAATGGAATATTGATTGAAATTTTCGTGTTACATTTCTGACACTTTTAAAGTTCATTTTTATTCCAAAATAACACATTTTAGTTTTTTTCATTGGAAATAATGGTTTTCTCTGATAAAAAAAATTAATTATTTAAAAAAGAGGCCCATAATTATGAAAAAAAATATATTTGCAGCGGTTTTATCAGTAGCATCTTTATCCGCAGGTGTTGTATTTAGTGTTGGACCAGATAGTGGTGGATCTGGTACTCAAGATTATTCGTTTATACTAGATAGTGGTAACTCAATATCTATTAATAGATCAACTGTCACACCAAAGGTTACAGGTACAGTTGGCGGGGCTACACTGAGTAATGGATATAAATCTGTTTCTAACACTCAAATTGAAGCAAAGTGGGATTATAATGGTACGATGATTGGAATTAGTACTGGAAGCCCATATTTAATCGATCTCACTTACAAGGATGCTCCTCTTACTAATAATGGTGCAAAAGTTACAAGTAACGAAACTGCCATTGTTGCGTCTCGAAATTTAGGGAACGGAATGAAAATCTTTGGAGGTTTAAGACTGAATCAGTTTAAAGCTACTATCTCTCAAGCTACTTCAAATTATACTTACGATTTAGATACTGGAACTAGTACAGGTTTTTCACTAGGTGCAGCTTATGAAGTTCCTCAAATTATGCTTCGTGCTTCAATACAATATAATTCTGAAATTAAGCACACATCAGCAAAAGAAACAGAAACTATCGGAAGCACTGTAGTTCCTGCCTTTACACCAGATGATATGGTTGCTCCAAGTTCTATGATCATTAAGCTTCGTTCGGCACTATCACCAAGAATGCTTGCATTTGCTAACTGGAGATCTTCTCAATATAGTAAATTTAAAGTGGACTGGTGAGAATGGTGGAAGTTTATATGATCCAATGTCAGGTACTGACTACACTCTAGGTGTTGCATTAAAGGTAAATGATCAAATGAATTTGGTCTTAGGTACAGCTAGGGGTCAGTCTACAGATGATGGTACTGGTTATGTAGGTCTTTTAGCTCCATTTAAAGGGTCGTCATCAACAATATTAGGTGGATCGTATAAAGTAAATGATAGTTTAGAATTAAACGCTAGTTATTCAACGGGAACATTTGGAGATGGTATTGCGAATATCGGAGGAGTTGACGCACCATTTGCAGATAATAAACTTTCTAGAGTGTCAATTGGAACAAAAATTAATTTCTAATTCACTTAAATAACTTTATAAAAAAGGCCTACATTTATGTGGGCTTTTTTTTATATTTTTTGAATATATCTAGTACCTTTTTGTGGGGGATCCTCTGGTTGACCAGCAAAACACTGTGCATATTGCATCCAAGTTGTTGCAACATCACCTACAACATTAAGATTAGTATCATCTATGTTTCTTACCTGAGTAACAACTTGGCAGAACTCTACAGCACTACCTTTGATAAAATTATCATCGCCCTGCTCATTGTAAGAAATAGTAGTGTCAGATGGTAAGTTTAACAAAACAAATGGCTTAGTTTCAGGCAGTTGAATATTTCTATTTACAAAAGTCCATTCGAATGTTGAAACACCAAGATGCACAATATTTTTAATATGATCTCCCTCTTCTCGTTTTTTTCCCAATCTGTCAAAAACTTCATGTCCATGGGACCATGTTTCCATTTGCCTAGCTGTAATAGAAGACCTTGCACTCATTTCTGGTCCTGCCCATTTTACTCTAAGTTTTGGATCAACTAGAGAATAAAGATTTTTTAATTCTAAACAACTATTCCACCACTTATTCAATAACATATGATTAGACAAACCATTTAACCATGGAACTTGTGCTTGGACCATACTTTGACCTTTTTGTAAAAGCTTTAAAAAGGGCATAAAAAAATCATCAAAAGATTTTTCTCCATCGACAGTCCTTATCGCAGCAACATTAAATAAATAAAGATGTCCAATGACATCGTTAATACTCCAGTTTTTAAATTGTGTTATTAATTCTAAATCAGTTTCATCTCTATTTTTTAATAAGTCATAAAGTAATTTACTCTCTTTTAAAAAATCTTTAGCTTGTTGCATATAAAATCCTATTGTTTAGAAGAAATACTTAATAATAAGTCCCCACTTGAAACTTGAGAACCTTCATCTACATCAATATTTTCAATTATGCCGTCAATATCAGCACTAATTTCATGTTGCATTTTCATAGCTTCTAAAATTAACAAACTATCACCTTTCGACACCTGATCATTTTTTAAAACATTAATTTGAGAAATGATACCATGCATAGGGGAACATATTTTCCCAGAAGATTGAGAACTAATTATATCTGAGGTTTCAATTTGTTTAAAAAATTCAAAAACAACTTTGTCTTTTATAAGGTAATAAGTATCATTTATTTTATATAGTCTATTATAGTTATAATAAGCCTTGTTTATGAAGATGCTTTTCTCCTCTAAATTCAACTGGTAATTTTTATCTTCAAGTTCAATTTCGAAAAAATTTAAATTACGGAATTTAATCTTAATATCTTTAACCTTTCCTAAGCAGCTGATCTTGAAAGTTTTTTTTAAGTTATCTATGTTAGACCAATACTGTAATTCTTTTGGAATACCTGAAGTTTTTATCAAGTTGCTATTAAATTCATCTTTATAAATCAAATAAGCAAAAGCTACAAAATCTATTATTGTAGGCGTTTCTAAAATAATACCCTTAGGATATATCTCTTGAATGAATGAAGTATTTACTTCCCCTTTTCTAAACTTATTATGAGATATAATATTTATAAGAAAGTCTCTATTATTTTTGACACCAATAAGAGATAAATTTGATAAAAAGGTTGATAAGTGATCAATAGAATCTGATCTTGTTTTAGAATAAGATATAATCTTGGCTACCATAGGATCATAAAATGAAGAAATGATCTGATTTTTTTCAATACCACTATCTACACGAATATGCTTTGTACTAGAAAAATTAAACTCTTGAATCTTTCCAAAACTGGGAAAGAACTTATTCAACGGGTCTTCAGCGTATAAACGAACCTCTATAGAATGACCTTTAAAATTTATATTCTCTTGATTTATAGTAAGTTGTTGTCCATCAGCTATTAAAAATTGTAACTCAACTAAATCAAGACCAGTGATCATTTCAGTTACGGGATGTTCTACCTGCAGTCTAGTATTCATTTCCAAAAAAAAGAAGTTTTGATCTTGATCCATCAAGAATTCAACAGTTCCAGCACCCTTATAATTAATGTCCTTTGCTAAATTGATAGCCATTTCACCTAGTTGATTTCTAATTTTTTTCGATATACCCTTTGCCGGCGCTTCTTCAATAATCTTTTGGTGTCTTCTTTGAACAGAGCAATCTCTTTCCCCTAAATGAATAAAATTACCAAAGTTATCTCCAAAAATCTGAACCTCAATATGTCTAGGTTTTATAAGGGCTTTTTCTATAATTATTTCATCAGATCCAAAAGCAGAAACACTTTCCGATTTCGCTAAATTTAATGAACTTTTTAGGTCCTTTTGGTTTAAAACAAGACGCATACCCTTTCCACCACCACCTTTGGTAGCTTTCAACATAATTGGGTAGCCTATTTTATTAGCATTATGAATAGTTTTTGCCATTTTTTCATTAGGCAAGATATAATGATCGATAAGACTTGGGACACCTGCTTTAATAGCAATACTTTTTGCAACTTTTTTATCACCCATCTTTTGAATAACATTTGGGTCTGGACCAATGAAAATTAGTTTTTCTTTATGGCATTTTTTTGCAAAGTTAGCATTCTCAGAAAGAAATCCATAGCCTGGGTGAATTGCATCTGATTCAGTACTTTTAGCAGCATTAATGATATTTTTAATTGACAGATAACTTTCAGATGCAAGTCCTTTACCTATATTTATTTTTTCATCAGCTAACTTAAGGTGTGGAGAATCTACATCTTCGTCAGAATAAACAGCTACAGTTTTTAAACCCAATTTTTTTGCAGTTTTAATGATTCTAATTGCAATCTCACCTCTATTAGCAATTAAGATTTTTTTATAATTTTTTATAAACATAGAATTATGCTTCACTTAAGGGTTCCAACTTGGTTTTCTTTTTTCGATAAATGCTTGAAGACCTTCAGGAGTTTCTTCTCCTAACATACATTCTGCAAATTTCTCTGCGGCTATTTGCGAAAAATTAACAGAATCTTGTAAATCAGAAAAAATTGATTTAGTTACTGCCACAGCATTAGGTGCACCATATTTGAGTTTACAAGAAAAATTGATGGCATAAGAAAGCATTTCTTCCTTATTATCAAAAACATCATCTAATAACTCGATTTCTAAGGCTCTTCTTGTATCAATTACTCTCCCACTAAGCATGAGATTTTTTGCATTCTTACTGCCTAATCGATTAATAATAAATGGTGCAATTTGTGCTGGAGAGAGACCAATTTTGATCTCAGTAATTCCAAATTTTGAATTTTTTGTAGCAAAAATAAAATCTGAACAACATGCCAAACCAAATCCACCTGCATATGCAGGCCCATCAATACAACATATAACATACTTAGGAAAATAATAAAAAGATTGTAGTAGCTTTGCTACCTTCAAGCTTGAAGAAATCACTTGATTTTTATCAGGTTTTCCATTCAAAAAAAAATTTTTAAATTCTTTCAAATCTGCACCTGAGCAAAAAGAATCTCCATTACCACTTAATAGTACCCCTCTCAATAATTTTTGTGATGAGGCTAATTCCATCAGATGGATTAATTCAGCTATCATTTTACTAGACAAAGCATTTTTACTTTTTGGTCGATTTAATTTTATGAACAACCACTGATTATTAGCTTCAATCTCAAGTGTTTCATATTGATTATTATCAAAAAATTCCATTATGGCCTTGCAACTCCAAATGTATTTGAATGAAGAATTCTAGTTCTTGAATCTAAGCATATAGAAAGACAAATGCCGATTACTTTTCTAGTATCTCTTGGATCAATCATTCCATTATCGAGCAATCTTCCAGAAGTATAAAAGGCATTAGATTGTTTATCAAAATGATTTTTTACTTGATCTAGTTGCTTTTTTAAGTCTTTTTTGTTTATTTTATTTCCTTTTCTTAACGAAGCTCGAGTAATCACATTTTCCATTGTTAAGGATGCCTGCTGTCCACCCATTACTCCAATTTGTGAATTTGGCCAGGTAAACAGAAAATCGGGGTTAAATTCAAAACCACACATTCCATAATTACCAGCTCCAAAACTTGCTCCAATGTAAAAAGAAATTTTGGGAATTCTTACATTCATAACAGCTTGTATCATTTTTGAGCCGTGTTTAATCATTCCTGCATACTCATATTTTTTTCCAACCAAAAAACCTGTAGTATTACTTAAAAAAATTATCGGTCTATTTGCTTGATCACATAACTGTATAAATTGAGTAGCTTTTGTTGCACCATCAGGATCAATTGGTCCATTATTACCAACTATTCCACAACTATAACCAAAAAAACAACCAATTGAACAAACAGTCGAGATACCATAATCTGGTTTAAATTCTCTAAATGAAGATCCATCTACTAATCGAAAGATTAATTCCCTTACATCATAAGAATTCTTAAAATCTGGTGGAATTAATCCTAGAATTTCATCAACTGGTAAGAGGGGTTCCTTAATGTTTTCATTTGGTAAAATTTTAGACTTCTCCCAACCTAGGTCTTCAACTACATCCCTAGCAATTTGAATTCCTTCTTCATCATTTTCTGCCAAGTATTCTACTAGACCGGTGACTTTGGAATGCATTTCTGCACCACCCAATGATTGATCATCAGTTACTTCACCGGTAGCAGCTTTTACCAGCGCTGCACCCGCCAGTGCGGCCATACCATTGTTTTTGATACCAATGACATAATCACTTAACCCTGGTTGATAAGCACCACCAGCTGTAGATGGACCATGCAATACTGTGATAACAGGAATACCTAATTTACTTAACTTAGCTAATCCACCAAATAATCCTCCTGCCCTTGACCACAATTCAACTGAATAGGCCATTAAATTTACACCTGCACTTTCAACTAAATGAACTAAAGGTAATTTATGCTTTTTTGCTAATTCTATACATGCCAAACCTTTTTCAACAGACATCTTTGTAATAGCTCCGGCATTAATACCGCTATCATCTATCCAGATAAAGCAACGGACTCCAGAGATATATCCAATTCCAGAAATAATACTAGCTCCAGGAATTGAAGTTTTTGGATTTGGATCATCTGCTAAATATCCTGTCATATTAAAAAGTTGCAAGAAAGGCATTCCAGGGTCAATAAGTGAAGACAGCCTTTCTCTAGGTGACAATTGATTTCTTTCTTTAAAACGGTCTCTTTTTTTTTCTGAATAATCAGAAGCCTTTTGCTCAAGATCTTTCATAATTTTTATTAGCTTGAGATTATTTTTTTTATTCTTCTGAAAAGTTTCAGAATTTGTAATAAGATGAGATTTAAATTTATTTAGCATAAAAAACCAATTTTTTTTTGTAATTCTAACAACTATACATTTGTTTAGTAATTTACCAATAACAATTTCAACGAATAGGTTTTACTCAAAAAAGATTTAGATATATGATTAATCATAATGAAAAAAAAGTATCTTTGATTTGAAATTGATAATTACATTAGTATCCTAAAATGAATTATTTAAATGAAAAATATTTGAAATATCAAAAAAAAATTGGGAAGAAGTTGAGCCCAACAAATTGGATGCAAATTACTCAAAAAGAAATCAATGAATTTGCAGAATTAACTCAAGATCCTCAGTTTATTCATACCGATCCCATAGAAGCAAAACTACATAGTCCTTTTGGAAAAACCATAGCACATGGATTCTTAGTTTTATCTTTTGCAAGTAAATTTGCCTTAGATATCTTACCACCTATTAAAAAAAAAGAAGTCAGAATTAATTATGGATTTAATAAGGTAAGATTTATACATCCAGTATTAGTAGATTCAAAAATTCGTGGTATCTTGACTTTAAGAAATATTGAAAAGAAAAATGAATTTTCTATTATAAATAATTATGAATTAAATATTGAAATACAAAATGTTCAAAAACCAGCTATTGTAGCTGAATGGATTATTCTTAACCAATTTTCAAAATAACCTTATATAATTTACAAAAGTTAAAAAATATAAATTAGTAAAATATTGAATACTTAAGGTGTTAATATAACCTTACCAATAGCTTTCCTATTCGAGAGGGTCAGTAATGCCTCTTTTGCATTTTCTAAAGAAAACTTTTGAAAAACCAATGGTGAAAGTTTTTTTTCTTTATACCATTTAAATAAAATTTTGAAATTTTTATTATCTTCTTCTGTTTCTTTCGTTCTAAAGGCTCCCCAAAAAACACCAACAACACTGCAACCCTTTACAAGTGTTAAATTAGTGGGCAATTTAGGTATGGTTCCTGAAGCAAAACCAATTACCAGTGCTCTGCCTCCCCAAGCAAGAGATCTTAGGCAAGGTTCAAATAACTCTCCACCTACAGGATCATACAAAACATCTATGCCATTTGAACCAATAATATTCTTTATTTTCTCTCTAATATTCCCATCAGAATAATTAATCAAATGATCTGCCCCAGCTCTTTTTGCTGCCATTAATTTATTTTCACCACTAGCGGCTGCAATAACTTCAGCACCCATTAATTTTCCAATTTCAACAGCAGTAATACCTACACCACCTCCAGCGCCTAACACCAAAAGTTTTTCTCCTGATTTTAGGTCTCCTCTTTGTTTAAGGGCATACATGGATGTACCATAAGTCATAGTAAAACCTGCTGCAGTCATAGTGTCCATTTCTTTTGGAATTCTTAAAAGAGCAACAGAATCAACAAGAATAAATTCTGAGAATCCTCCAAAAAGGGTCATTGCCATAACCTTTTCTCCAACCGAGTAATTAGTTACGTCATCACCTAATTCATCAATAATTCCCGCAACCTCACCACCTGGTGAAAATGGAAGATCTGGTTTATATTGGTATTTATTCTCAATAATTAATGTGTCCGGAAAATTAACACCACATGCTTCAACCTTTATCCTTACTTGTGTTTTAGATGGTTTTGGAACAGGAATATCCTTAATAACAAGTTTTTCAGGAGGACCAAATTCAGTACAAAGTACAGCACGCATTAAATTTCCTTTCAAATTTATTTTTTCTTAATATTAACCAGATTTAAAAGACAATAAGTTGCTAACATGACATAATATTTAAATCAAATAACAAAATGAGCTACAGAGAAAAAAATGATAACAAAGATCGATTTAGAGTATCACGAAAATATAGCAATAATTACTATTTGTAATCCCCCCGTAAATGCTTTGAATATAGCAGTTAGAAAAGGATTACTTGATGCTTTAAAAAAGGCAGAAAAAAAAATAAATGTTAGAGCTATAATTTTAAAAGGATCAGGTAAAACATTTCCTGCAGGTGCAGATATAAAGGAATTTGGATTGCCTCCTCAAAGCCCTGATTTACCGATTATTAATGACTATATCGAAAATATTAACAAGCCAGTCATTTGTGTCCTCCATGGGAATACATTGGGCGGTGGATTAGAAATCGCATTAGCTTGCCATTATCGTATTGCACATAGCAAAACTAAACTAGGATTACCAGAAGTACACCTAGGATTAATTCCTGGTGCAGGTGGCACCCAACGTCTTCCAAGATTAATTGGTATATCTGAAGCCTATAAAATGATGGTAAATGGATTGCCTATTAATGCAGTTAAAGCCCTCAAATTAGGTTTGATTAACAAAATTATTGAGGAAATCGATAAAGATTCTATTAAGTTCGCAAACAATTTGATAGCAAATAATGAAAAGTTAGAAAGAACAAAAGATAAGAATAAATTGATTAATAATTTAAATAAAGAACAAGAAACCATTTCAGAATTAAAAAATCATTTCGATACAAAATATAGAGGCCAAATTGCCCCTCAAAAAATATTTAATTGCTTGGAAAAGTTATTAAAATCTTCCTTTGAAGAGGGTCAAAAATTTGAAAGAAATACTTTTTTTGAACTTTTAAAAACGGATCAAAGTAAAAGTTTGATCCATGCATTTTTTGCTGAAAGAAAAAGCTCGAAAATTCCTGAAATACAATCAAATGAACCACGTAATATAAACACAATAGGTATTGTAGGCGGTGGAACTATGGGCTCTAGAATTACCATAGCAGCTTTAAATGCCGGCATACCTGTGACAATGGTTGAAAGAGATAAAAATAGCTTGGAAGAAGGCATTAAAAACGTTGAAAAAATCTATAAAAGAGATATTGAAAAAGGTAGATTATCTTCTTCTCAAGTTGATGAGATATTTTCTAGGTTTACGAAAACTACTGATTTTGAAGCTTTATCATCTGTTGATATGGTAATTGAAGCAGTATTTGAAGACATGACTGTAAAAAAACAAGTTTTTAAAATACTGGATAAAGTTATAAAAAAAGGAGGTATCCTTGCTTCTAATACTTCTTATCTTGATATAAATCAATTAGCCGCGATGACATCAAGACCTGAAGACGTCATAGGATTACACTTTTTTTCACCTGCTAATATCATGAGATTATTAGAAATTGTAATTCCCGATAAGGTCTCTAATGATGTAGTGGCAACAGGGTTTTATCTGGCTAAAAAGATGAAAAAAATTCCAGTTAGAGCAGGTATTTGTGATGGTTTCATTGGTAACAGAATCCTAGATAAATATAGTGATTGTGCATTCCAAATGATGGAAGATGGTGTAACGCCATACGAAATAGATAAAGCTATTTACGATTTTGGATACCCAATGGGACCTTTCCAGATGTTTGATTTGGCAGGAGGTGATATAGGATGGGCAAAAAGAAAAAGACAAGCAAAATTTAGAGATTCAAACTCACGTTACGTGAACATACCAGACAAAATTTGTGAGAAAGGATGGTTTGGTCAAAAATCAGGTAGAGGATTTTATCGTTATGACAAAGGTAATACAAAAGGTGATAAAGATCCTGAAGTACTTGAAATTATTGAGAGAGAAATACAAAATAAAGGAATTATTAAGAGAAAATTTACTCAAGAAGAAATTATTAGAAGATATATGGCAGCAATGATAAATGAGTCAGCTAATGTTTTATACGACAAAATTGCACTCAGACCTTCTGATATAGATATAACTAAAATAAATGGTTATGGATTCCCTAGATATAAGGGAGGTCCCATGAAGTATGCCGATAATTATGGTCTTGATAATATATTAAATGACTTAAAAGCGTTTGGGTTAGAACAAAGTAACTTCTGGAAACCATCTCCATTAATTATAGAGCTTGTAAAAAAAGGAAATAATTTTAATTCCCTTAATAAATAAATCATCCCCAAAAATTATCATGTGTTAATGTAGTTAAACTAGTAGACTCTAATATATTTGCAAGTGTTAATTCACCACTAAAGTCCATATCAGATGTTCCACCTTCAGTATATAATACCATAGCTACATCTTCACTTGATCCAGATCCACCATCTGTAAAAAGTAAAATTTTCGATTCATTACCATCTCCATGAAAAACACCTGTACCTGTTCCTGATAGTAACCCTGAACCTGATCCTGCATTACTATTTTCAAGAGACGTTTCAATTGCACTTATAATTTGAGAAGAAGAAATTCCTGCACCAGTAAAATCAATAGAAGTCCCAGAACTCAAACCATTTTGGGTTACTGCTGTACTAAACCCTAAGACAAGTTTATTATTATTTACACTCCCATTTTGGGCATTGATAGCAAAATCAACACTTAGGAGATCATCAGTACTATCTGAACCAGTAGTAGTATTAGCTGAAGACTCCTGGTCAGAAAGATTTCCTATATATTTCATTATGTCACCATTACTGGATCCTGCAGTAAATTGTTTAATGATATCCATTCCAGAAGAAGAATTAAAAATAATAATATCTGAAGCAGAGTCTGAAGATCCTAGAGAGATTGTATCTGATCCACCTGCACCAGTAATTGTATCTGCACCACCAGCTCCTGTTATTATATCGTTTCCAGAACCTGCCGTAATAATATCTGTACCAGCTCCACCTGAAATTGTTAATCCTTCTGTTTGACCTGTCAAATTTACGTTAGTGCCAGAGGCATTTAGTGTTATCGTTTGAATGTTTTGTAATAAAGCATCATTAGAAAATGAATGTGATCCAGAAGAAAGCTGCAGCGTATCCGTACCATTACCTCCATCTACTGTATCACCATTACCTTGACCAGCTGAAGAAACAATAATTGTATCATTCCCATCACCAGAACTTAAACTATCATTACCACCTCTTCCATCAATTGTATCAGCTCCATCTCCTCCAATGATAATATCATTATTACTATTACCTTTTAGTGTATCTGCTCCAGATAAACCTGTTAAATTATAAGCACCAGTAGTAGAATTTCCAACATCTATAGTCCCACCACCAGTTGCAGAAGTTAGATTTGCGGTACCATTATTAGATGTACTACTGGTAGCCACAAATGCAGAAATATTAGTTGCATTCGCAGTCGCGCCAGAACTTACTACTAAAATATCACCAGTTGAAAGATCAGTAACCGTATCAGTACCACTGTCTACATTAAAGGTATCGTTACCAGCACCACCTGTCATATTATCATTATCTACACCACCAGTGATAGAATCATTACCACTACCACCCGAAAGTGCATCGGCTCCAGTGCCTCCAGAAATAATATCATTACCTCCTCCACCAGTTAGAGTGTCAATAGATCCCTGGCCAGTAATTGTGTAATTACCACTTGCTGCGGTCATATCAACAGTACCACCAGAACTGTTATCTGTTGAAATTGTAACTGTACCGGAATTAGCAGTACTTCCAGTTGCAGTAAATGAAGTTACGTTAGTAACCGTAGCAGTTGCACCAGAACTCACAATCAAAATATCACCAGATGTAAGATCTGTAATTGTGTCAGTCCCACTATCAACATTAAAAGTATCGTTTCCTGCGCCACCTGTTAAGTTATCATTATTTGCTCCACCTGTCAGAGCATCATTATCTGCCCCACCACTGATAGTATCTGCCCCAGATCCTCCTATTAGAACATCATTTCCACCCGCTCCTGTAATAATGTCGGAACCAGATCCACCTGTAAGATTATCAACACCCGCTCCTCCAGCAAGAGAATAATTTCCTGACGCAGAATTAGTCATAGTTATAGTACTGCCGCCACTATCTGAATTAATTGTAACTGTTCCTGCATTTGTAGTATCATTATCAGCAACAAAATTTGCAACATTGTTGGCTGTAGCAGTAGCTCCAGAAGAAACAATTAAATCATCACCTGTTGCTAAGTCATTTATAGTATCACTTCCTTCATCAACATTGATGGTATCATTACCACCACCTCCAGTAATTATATCATTATCGGCACCACCAGTAATTATGTCTGCACCAGAACCACCAACAATTGTATCATTCCCAGTTGATCCTGTTATTGTGTCCGCTCCATTTGCACCAGTTATAATATCAACACCTGAATTCCCTGTTATAGTAAATCCTTCTGCCTGCCCAGTAAGAACAACTGTTGATCCGCTTGTATGTGTAGCAATTGTCTCTATATTCAGGATTTTATTATCTGTAGAGAAAGTGTGGGAACCGGTTGAAAGCTGTATTGTGTCCCCACTTCCGCCTGTATGTGCGTCTCCGTCTATCGTATCATTATTACCTTCTCCAGCAGCAGAAATTGTAAAAGTATCGTTGCCGTCATCACCTTTAAGCGTGTCGGTGCCAGCACCACTTACAATTGTGTAGGCTGTACTACCTCCTGCAGAAGTTAAATCAATTGTTCCACCAGAACTTACAGCTGTAAGAGTGGCTGTTCCTGAATTAACAGTATCGCCGTCTGCAACAAAAGAAGTAATATTGGTTGCATTCGCAGTTGCACCTGATGTCACCACCAAGTCATCACCAGTTGCCAGGTCAGCAATCGTATCACTACCTGAATCTACGTTGAAAGTATCGTTACCGCCACCACCAGTTAAGCTATCATTGTTTGCTCCACCTGTGATCGTATCATTACCAGTTCCACCAGCTATAATGTCATTACCACCAGCCCCTGTAATAATATCATTTCCAGAACCACCAGTTAGATTATCAACACCAGCTCCACCTGCTAAGGTATAGGTACCTGAGGCTGAGTTCGTCATGGTAATCGTACTACCACCACTCGCTGCGTTGATCGTAGCTGTTCCTGCATTCGTCGTATCACTATCAGCAACAAAAGCTGATACATTATTCGCTGTCGCTGTCGCACCTGATGTCACCACCAAGTCATCACCAGTTGCCAGGTCAGCAATCGTATCACTACCTGAATCTACGTTGAAAGTATCGTTACCAGCATCACCGGTTAAAGTATCGTCATTAGCTCCACCTGTGATCGTATCATTACCAGTTCCACCTCTAAGAACATCGTTACCACCAGCTCCTGTAATAATATCATTGTCTGTGCCACCAGTGATAATATCAACACCAGCTCCACCTGCTAAGGTATAGGCACCTGAGGCTGAGTTCGTCATGGTAATCGTACTACCACCACTCGCTGCGTTGATCGTAGCTGTTCCTGCATTCGTCGTATCACTATCAGCAACAAAAGCTGATACATTATTCGCTGTCGCTGTCGCACCTGATGTCACCACCAAGTCATCACCAGTTGCCAGGTCAGCAATCGTATCACTACCTGAATCTACGTTGAAAGTGTCATTGTCTGCTCCGCCTGTAAAAGTATCATTTCCTGCTCCACCCGTGATAACATCATTGCCACCAGAACCTGTAATCGTATCCGCACCAGTACCACCAGTGATAATATCAACACCAGCTCCACCTGCTAAGGTATAGGCACCTGAGGCTGAGTTCGTCATGGTAATCGTACTACCACCACTCGCTGAGTTGATCGTAGCTGTTCCTGCATTCGTCGTATCACTATCAGCAACAAAAGCTGATACATTATTCGCTGTCGCTGTCGCACCTGATGTCACCACCAAGTCATCACCAGTTGCCAGGTCAGCAATCGTATCACTACCGGCATCTACATTAAAAGTATCGTTACCAGCACTACCCGTCAAACTATCATTACCGGCTCCACCAGTTATAATATCATTACCACCATTTCCAGTAATAATATCAGCGCCACCGCCTCCTTTAAGAGTATCCACCCCAGCATCTCCAGTAATAGTAAAAACTTCGGTCTGATTAGTTAAATCAACACTAGATCCACTAGAATGAGCAAGAATTGTTTCAATATTTACAATTTTACTATTATTAGTAAAAGAGTGTGATCCACTTGAAAGTTGTATAGTATCTCCAGCGCCTCCAGAGTGTGCTCCTCCATCTAATGTATCTGAATTTGCTTGACCAGCAGATGAAATCGTAAAGGTATCATTTCCACCATCACCTGTTAAAGTATCTACTCCAGCTCCACCAATTAAGTTATATGAACCACTTCCTCCAGCTGATGACATATTAATAGTTCCACCTCCAGTTGCAGCTGTAAGATTGGCTGTTCCTGCATTCGTTGTGCTAGAAGTTGCTGTAAAAGAACTAATGTTCGTTGCATTTGCTGTAGCTCCAGAACTAATAACAAAGATATCACTTCCCGTACCTAAATCGGTAATACCGTCTGTACCAGAGTCGACATTGAAAGTGTCATCTCCTGCATTACCAGTTAAACTATCATTACCTGCTCCACCTGTAATAATATCATTTCCGCCGTTTCCAGTAATTATATCTGCACCACTTCCACCCTTTAATGTATCTACGGCAGCACCCCCAGTTATAGTGAAGGCTTCAGCTTGATTAGTAAGGTCAATACTTGATCCAGAAGCATGTGCTAATATTGTTTCAACATTAAGAAGTTTATTGTCAGTAGTTAAAGTATGAGATCCTGTAGAAAGCTGGATTATATCTGAACCAGCTCCACCGTCAATTGTATCACTATTACCTTCACCAGCATTAAGGATATTTATCGTATCTGCAGCTCCACCACCTTTAAGGCTATCAGTGCCAGCTCCTACAGTAATGTTGAAAGACTCTGTTTGGTTGGTTAGATCAACGGTGGATCCATCTGCATGCGCTTTTACAGTTTCTACATTTAATAATCTATTGTCTGTAGTAAGAGAATGAACTCCAGATGATAATTGTAATGTATCAGAACCTGTCCCACCATCTACCGTATCAGAATTACCTTCTGCAGATATAGCAATGACTATAGTATCATTTCCTGAACCACCCGTAATTATATCTGTTCCAGCACCACCAGTAATTGTATAAGCACCAGAAGCTGAACTAGACATATTAATGGTACTACCACTATTAGATGCTGTAAGGTTAGCAGTACCTGCATTGCTAGTTCCCGAAGTAGCTGTAAAACTCGAAATACTAGTTGCATTGACCGTAGCTCCAGAACTAACTACTAGAATGTCTGAACCACCTAAATCAGAAATTGAGTCAGTTCCTGCATCAACATTAAAGGTATCATTACCTGCTCCACCAGTTAAAGTATCATCCCCGGCTCCACCTGTTATGATATCATTACCTCCTTCTCCGCTTAAAGTATCATTCGCATTATTACCTGTAATAATATCTGCTCCAGAACCACCAGTTAAGTTATCTGCACCTCCTGCTCCAGTTAAAGTATAAGCTCCAGAATTAGAGAGAGCCATATTTATTGCACCTCCACCAGACGCTGCAGTTAATGTTGCTGTTCCTGAGTTGCTAGTACCTGATGTTGCTGTAAATGAACTTACATTCGTTGCATTTGCTGTAGCTCCAGAACTTACTACAAGTACGTCATTATCGGTACCTAAATCAGTAATTGTATCCGTTCCTGCATCTACATTAAAAGTATCGTTACCAGCACTTCCTGTTAAGCTATCATTGTTGGTACCACCTGTTATAGTATCATTCCCAGCACCACCAATAATAATATCATTACCACCAGCACCAGTGATAATATCGTTATTTGACCCTCCTGTTAAATTATCAATTCCAGCATTTCCTGCTAGAGTAAATCCACCAAGTCCAGAACTTGACATATCAACTGTACTACCACCAGCTACCGAATTTATTGTTGCCGTTCCAGAATTCCTTGTAGCAGAGGTTGCTGTAAAAGAACTTACATTGGTAGCATTGGCTGTGGCTCCAGAACTTACAACTAATATGTCACTACCTGTACCAAGATCAGTTATAGTATCTGTTCCTGCATCTACATTGAATGTATCATTTCCAGAACCACCAGTTAAATTATCTGTGCCCCCTTGACCAGTAATGATATCATTTCCACTACCACCCTTGAGAACATCAGTACCTGCAGCACCATTTATAGTAAAAGCCTCAGCCTGATTAGTAAGATCAACACTTGAACCAGAAGCATTAGCTGTAACTGTTTGAATATTTGAAAGTTTGGAATTATCAGTTAGGGAATGTGCCCCAGCTGATAATAAAAGTGTATTAGTACCACTACCCCCATTTATAGTATCAGCGTCTCCTTCTCCTGCAGCTGCTATTGCGATAATGTCATTACCGGATCCACCTGTAAGTGTATCTGTTCCTGCTCCACCTGTTATTGTGTAACCCCCAGCAGCTGAATTAGTTAAATTAACAGTACCTCCAGCACTTCTAGCTGTAAGGTTTGCTGTTCCATCATTTCTAGTATCACTAGTAGCTGTAAAACTATTAATATCTGTAGCATTAGCAATTGCCCCAGCGCTTACAACTAAAATATCACTTTCTGAACCACCTGTTCCACCTAAGTCAGTTATTGTGTCAGTACCAAGATCAACATTAAAACGATCATTTCCTGCATTACCTGTCAAGGTATCGTTACCTGCACTACCAGTAATAATATCTGCTCCTGCATTACCGGTAATGGCATCATTACCAATACCACCAATAATAGTATCTGCACCCGTTCCACCCTTTAAGGTATCTGATCCAGTTCCGCCAGTAATCGTATAAGCTCCAGAAGCCGAAAGTGTCATATCAATGCTAATTGAGGTATTTGCTCCAGAAAGGTTTGCAGTTCCAGAGTTTGTAGTGTTGTTGGTTGCTACAAAAGCTGATATATTAGTAGCATTTGCAGTAGCACTACCACTAACTATTAATATGTCACCTGTGGATAAATCAGTAATTGTATCAGTGCCAGAATCTGCTCTAAAAGTATCATTTCCAGCATTACCTGTAATTGAATCATCGCCTGCTCCACCAGTAAGATCGTCATCGCCTGCACCACCATAAATTATATCAGCATCTCCAGCACCAGCTATTATATCATTACCAGCACCACCTTTTACGGTATCTACTCCAGATCCACCCGTTACAGTAAAAGCACCAGTTGTGACTAATCCTAGATCAATTGTAACACCAGAATTAGCAGCCGTTAGATTACCATTAGCAACAACAGCATTATTTACAGTAGAGGAGGTAGCAGTAAATCCAGTAATTCCAGTGGCATTTGCAGTACAACCACTTGTAATGATCAAAATATCACCAGTAGTTAAGTCGGTAATAGCATCTGTTCCATTATTAACATTAAATGTATCATTACCTGCTCCACCAGTAAATGAGTCATCACCTGCTCCACCTGTAATACTATCATTACCTGCACCACCAACAATGATATCATTACCAGCATCCCCTAATATTATATCATCTCCAATACCCCCAGTAAGGGTATCAATACCTGATCCACCTGTTAAAGTATATAATCCAGCTGCTGATGCTGAAACATTAATAGTACTCCCACCTGAAGTAGAAGTTAGATTTGCAGTACCATCATTTCGAGTGCTACTAGTGGCCGTAAAACTTTTTATACCAGTTGCATTTGCAGTTGCACCAGAACTTACAACTAAAACATCACTCTCACCACCAGACCCAGTACCACCTAGATCTGCTACAGCATCTGTTCCAGAGTCTACATTAAAAGTATCATTTCCTGCACTTCCAGTAAGATTATCGTTTGCTGCACCACCTGTTTATAACATCATTGCCAGTACCACCAACAATGATATCAACAGCATTACCACCACTAATAATATCGTTTCCAGTACCACCTGTAAGAGTGTCTGTTCCTGTTCCACCAGTAATTGTATAACCACCTGAAGTAGAATTAGTCATATCAATAGTTTCGACCACTATTATCAGTGGAAAGATTAGCTGTTCCTGCATTAGAAGTCCCTGAAGTTGCAACAAATGCCGTTATATTTGTTGCATTAGCTATTGCCCCTGAAGAAACCACTAAAATATCATTGGTCACTAGATCAGTAATTGCATCTGTTCCTGCATCAACATTAAATGTATCAGCGCCACCATTTCCTGTTAAACTATCATTACCAGTCCCACCAGTAATTGTATCTGCACCAGCCTGGCCTGCAATAATATCAGCACCACCATTACCAGTTAAAATACTATCACCTGCACCTGCAGTCAGTGTGTCATCACCTGTTCCACCTATAATTGTATATTTTCCAGAAGCTGAACTCATATTAATAGTAACACCACCCGCTGCTGCTGTTAAATTGGCTGAATTTGCAGATGAATTAGCATTACTTGATCCCCCAGTTGCAACAAATGCTGATATTCCGGAAGCATTTAAAGTAGCACTTGATCCAACAATAATAACATCGTTTGTTGCTAAATCAGTTATAGTATCTGTACCTGCATCTGCCCTAAAGGTGTCATTACCCGCACCGCCTGTTAAGGTATCATTATCCGCACCACCAGTAATATCATCATTACCGTTACCGCCTGAAATAGTATCTGCACCAGCCCCACCAACGAGTATATCATTTCCACCTACACCTGTTATGATATCAGCTGCATTCCCACCAGTTATGTTGTCAACAGCAGCTCCACCTGTTAAAGTAAGAGCCTCGGTTTGACCGGTAAAGACTACTGTAGAACCAGAAGCATTTAGTGTGAGTGTTTCAATGCTTACTAGTTTATTATCTGTAGAGAAAGTGTGGCTTCCAGTTGATAGCCGTAATTCATCTGTACCACCACCTCCATTAATCGTATCTGCATTTCCTTGAGTGGTACCAGCAACAACAAATACGTCATTTCCGCTTGATCCAGTGACAGTATCTGTACCTGCTCCAACTGTTATTGTATAAGAACCAGCACCAGAAGCTACATTCGAAAGATTAATAACTCCCCCACCTGAATCAGCAGTAAGATTTGCAGTGCCATCATTTCTTGAGGCAAAAGTTGCTGTAAAGCTTGTTATAGGAGTAGCATTGAGTGTAGCACCTGAGCTTACTACAAATATATCACTACCCGAACCTAAATCTGATATTGTATCAGTTCCGGAGTCAATATTAAATGTATCATTGCCAGTTCCTCCCGCAAATGTATCATTACCTGCTCCGCCCGTTATAACATCGGCACCACTACCACCTGTAAAATTATCTGTTCCAGCTCCACCACTTATAGTTATACCTTCAGCTTGATTTGTTAAAATAAGTGTAGAACCAGATGAGTTGGCTACAATAGTTTCAACATTAGATAGTCTAGCATCATTATTTAAAGTATGAGTACCTGTTGAAAGATTAATAGTATCATTACCTGCTCCACCATTTATTGTATCACCATCTGCTTCTGTTGTCGCCGCTACAGTGAAAACATCATTTCCACTACCGCCAGTCAATATGTCAGCTCCAGCACCACCATTTATATTGTAGGCCCCTGAATTAGACGCAGCCATATTAATTGTACCACCAGCTGATTTGGTTGATAAATTGGCAGTTCCCGAATTACTGGAAGCAGTGGTTGCTGTGAAAGCATTAATATTCGAAGCATTTACCGTAGCACCAGAACTTACTACTAAAACGTCACTGTCGCCGCCAGCACCTGAGTTATCACCACCTAATAGGGTAATAATATCTGTACCAGAATCTACATTAAAAGTATCATTACCTGTTCCACCTACTAAAGTATCATTTCCAGCACCGCCAGTTATAATATCATTTGCATTTCCACCAGTAAGATTATCTACACCTGCACCGCCAGAGATAGTAAATCCTTCTGTTTGACCCGTTAAAACGAGCGTTGAACCAGACGAATTAGCAATAAAAGTTTCTACAGTATTTACTTTATTATCAGTAGAAAAAGTATGTGATCCTGAAGAAAGCTGGATTCTGTCAGTTCCTGCACCTCCAGTAAAAGTATCATTATTACCTTCCCCTGCATTAAGAATTATAAAAGTTTCAACACCATCTCCTCCAGTAACCGTGTCAGTTCCTGCTCCTACCGTAACATTAAAATTATCAGTTTGATTAGTTAGATCCAGAGTTGATCCTGAAGAGTGAACTTTTATATCCTCTATATTAGCAAGATTTCCATCTGTTGCGAATGTATGAGCACCTGTTGACAATTGTAATGTATCTGTACCTCCATAACCATCTATGGTGTCATTATCACCTTCTGTTGCGCTAGCTATAGTAAAATTATCATTTCCTGAGCCCCCCCATAGGGTATCAGTTCCAGCACCCGAATTTATATTGTAAGTTCCAGATCCTGCTGCATTTACCTTTATTGTACCACCAGCAGCCCTTGCAGTTAGATTAGCAGTTCCTGAATTAAGTGTATTAGAATCTGCAACAAAAGAAGCAATATTTGTAGCTGTAGCTACAGCACCTGAAGAAACAATTAAATCATCACCAGTAGATAAATCGGTAATAGTATCTGTACCTAAATTTACATTAAAAGTATCATTTCCACTTCCACCAGTGATGATGTCATTACCTGCTCCACCAGTAATACTATCATTTCCATTTCCTGCATTTACAGTATCTACAGCGTTACCACCAGTAATAATGTCTGCCCCTGAATTACCAGTAATTGTGAAATCCTCGGTTTGTCCAGTAAGAACAACTGTTGATCCGCTTGTATGTGTAGCAATTGTCTCTATATTCAGGATTTTATTATCTGTAGAGAAAGTGTGGGAACCGGTTGAAAGCTGTATTGTGTCCCCACTTCCGCCTGTATGTGCGTCTCCGTCTATCGTATCATTATTACCTTCTCCAGCAGCAGAAATTGTAAAAGTATCGTTGCCGTCATCACCTTTAAGCGTGTCGGTGCCAGCACCACTTACAATTGTGTAGGCTGTACTACCTCCTGCAGAAGTTAAATCAATTGTTCCACCAGAACTTACAGCTGTAAGAGTGGCTGTTCCTGAATTAACAGTATCGCTGTCTGCAACAAAAGCTGCAATATTGGTTGCATTGGCAGTCGCACCAGAATTAACTACCAAGTCATCTCCTGTAGCTAGGTCTGTTACTGTGTCAGTACCAGAGTCAACATTAAAAGTATCATCGCCAGCATTACCTGTTAAGCTATCATTGTTTGCTCCACCTGTGATCGTATCATTACCAGCTCCACCTGTAATTATATCATTGCTAGAACCTCCATCAATAATATCATTTCCATTTCCACCTGAAATAATATCAATACCAGCGTGCCCTGAAATGGTGTCGTTACCATCACCACCTGTAAGTGTATCGGCTCCACCATTGCCAGAAATAATATCATTTCCAGAACCACCAGTTAGATTATCAACACCAGCTCCACCTGCTAAGGTATAGGCACCTGAGGCTGAGTTCGTCATGGTAATCGTACTACCACCACTCGCTGCGTTGATCGTAGCTGTTCCTGCATTCGTCGTATCACTATCAGCAACAAAAGCTGATACATTATTCGCTGTCGCTGTCGCACCTGATGTCACCACCAAGTCATCACCAGTTGCCAGGTCAGCAATCGTATCACTACCTGAATCTACGTTGAAAGTATCGTTACCAGCATCACCGGTTAAAGTATCGTCATTAGCTCCACCTGTGATCGTATCATTACCAGTTCCACCTCTAAGAACATCGTTACCACCAGCTCCTGTAATAATATCATTGTCTGTGCCACCAGTGATAATATCAACACCAGCTCCACCTGCTAAGGTATAGGCACCTGAGGCTGAGTTCGTCATGGTAATCGTACTACCACCACTCGCTGCGTTGATCGTAGCTGTTCCTGCATTCGTCGTATCACTATCAGCAACAAAAGCTGATACATTATTCGCTGTCGCTGTCGCACCTGATGTCACCACCAAGTCATCACCAGTTGCCAGGTCAGCAATCGTATCACTACCTGAATCTACGTTGAAAGTATCGTTACCAGCATCACCGGTTAAAGTATCGTCATTAG
This sequence comes from Paracoccaceae bacterium, assembly GCA_045565285.1. GTDB lineage: Bacteria > Pseudomonadota > Alphaproteobacteria > Rhodobacterales > Rhodobacteraceae > CACIIZ01. The sequence goes on along the minus strand of JBJLFR010000005.1, from coordinate 1,592 downwards.
CTCCACCTGTGATCGTATCATTACCAGTTCCACCTCTAAGAACATCGTTACCACCAGCTCCTGTAATAATATCATTGTCTGTGCCACCAGTGATAATATCAACACCAGCTCCACCTGCTAAGGTATAGGCACCTGAGGCTGAGTTCGTCATGGTAATCGTACTACCACCACTCGCTGCGTTGATCGTAGCTGTTCCTGCATTCGTCGTATCACTATCAGCAACAAAAGCTGATACATTATTCGCTGTCGCTGTCGCACCTGAACTAACAACAAGATCATCATTTGTAGCTAGGTCTGTTATTGCATCACTACCTGAATCTACGTTGAAAGTATCGTTACCGCCACCACCAGTTAAGCTATCATTGTTTGCTCCACCTGTGATCGTATCATTACCAGTTCCACCAGCTATAATGTCATTACCACCAGCCCCTGTAATAATATCATTTCCAGAACCACCAGTTAGATTATCAACACCAGCTCCACCTGCTAAGGTATAGGCACCTGAGGCTGAGTTCGTCATGGTAATCGTACTACCACCACTCGCTGCGTTGATCGTAGCTGTTCCTGCATTCGTCGTATCACTATCAGCAACAAAAGCTGATACATTATTCGCTGTCGCTGTCGCACCTGATGTCACCACCAAGTCATCACCAGTTGCCAGGTCAGCAATCGTATCACTACCTGAATCTACGTTGAAAGTATCGTTACCAGCATCACCGGTTAAAGTATCGTCATTAGCTCCACCTGTGATCGTATCATTACCAGTTCCACCTCTAAGAACATCGTTACCACCAGCTCCTGTAATAATATCATTGTCTGTGCCACCAGTGATAATATCAACACCAGCTCCACCTGCTAAGGTATAGGCACCTGAGGCTGAGTTCGTCATGGTAATCGTACTACCACCACTCGCTGCGTTGATCGTAGCTGTTCCTGCATTCGTCGTATCACTATCAGCAACAAAAGCTGATACATTATTCGCTGTCGCTGTCGCACCTGATGTCACCACCAAGTCATCACCAGTTGCCAGGTCAGCAATCGTATCACTACCTGAATCTACGTTGAAAGTATCGTTACCAGCATCACCGGTTAAAGTATCGTCATTAGCTCCACCTGTGATCGTATCATTACCAGTTCCACCTCTAAGAACATCGTTACCACCAGCTCCTGTAATAATATCATTGTCTGTGCCACCAGTGATAATATCAACACCAGCTCCACCTGCTAAGGTATAGGCACCTGAGGCTGAGTTCGTCATGGTAATCGTACTACCACCACTCGCTGCGTTGATCGTAGCTGTTCCTGCATTCGTCGTATCACTATCAGCAACAAAAGCTGATACATTATTCGCTGTCGCTGTCGCACCTGAACTAACAACAAGATCATCATTTGTAGCTAGGTCTGTTATTGCATCACTACCTGAATCTACGTTGAAAGTATCGTTACCGCCACCACCAGTTAAGCTATCATTGTTTGCTCCACCTGTGATCGTATCATTACCAGTTCCACCAGCTATAATGTCATTACCACCAGCCCCTGTAATAATATCATTTCCAGAACCACCAGTTAGATTATCAACACCAGCTCCACCT
>JBJLFR010000004.1:0-105082 GCA_045565285.1 Paracoccaceae bacterium | reverse complement strand
TTGGATAATCCAATAGGAGAAACTCCCCCAATGGAATATCCAGTAATTTTTTTTACTTCTTCAGCATTAGGTCTTCTTACAGTTCCACTAACACCTAAAACTTTAGATATTAATTCTATTCTACATTTCTTATCACCTGCTATTAAGGTAACGACTGGGATTTCTTTGTTATCATTATTAATAATAAACAATAGAGACTTAACAATTGCACCCACAGGAACTTGTAGAGCATTTGCAGCATCTTGCGCTGTTCTTGCAGTTTCAGATAATTCAATCACCATTTCAGTATGACAGATATTCTTAAGAAAATCAGAAACTTTTCTTACTGTTTTCTTTTCTAAATTACTCATATTTCAAATATTAAAATGATTGATTATAGTTTTTTCATTAAATTATAATATCTTAATTTTTAGTTTACCAACTACAAATACTCAAACAATTTTCAATTATTCTAAAAGAAAGGCAAACTTACAAAAAAGTTTAACCTATCACTCTGCAAGGTATGAAACTCATGATAAAATTAATAAATTACCACAGTGAACGATTTTAAAAGTAGTGTGGGTTTTTCTTAGTTTGGTATCCCCTCAACAACTCTCCAGTAAGGGAAATTAACATCATCTTTATTCTGTTCTATCGCCATTCTCAGAAATATCCCAGTTGTTACTGGACATGTCTTATCTGCTCCTGCCTTTAGTGCTAGACCTCTCCTTAGTTCTTTGATGGTAAAAAAAGAACCCTTCGGTATTGCATAAATAAAATCTGCAATTTTCTCTGGAGAAGAGATAAGCATTTTGTCTCCAGCAGAAATATCGGAAAACCCTTTGTCTAGAACTTTTATGATATTTCTACTCAATAACTATCTCCTGAAACCCACGATAATTTTTTTCAATCTATCAGATTAACAAAATATTATTTTTTGAACATTAAAAATTATTTTTGACTCAATATTAATCAAAATTTCCAACTTACGTAAGGTAGTTTTTTTAAGGAAATTCCGATCTTCTTATTAGTGTATATAACAGAGTAATCGTTAAGTAGTTTTGACGAAAAAATAAAAATTCTTTCTCCAATATAATAGTCGAGATAATTCCTCCCTTTCATTATCTCGACATTCTTTTAAGTCCGATTTCCTTCCAAAGTAATCGGACTTATTTTTTTTGTCTTAAAACAAAGATATTTGAGATAAAATCATATAATCAAAATTTATATTCAACCAACAAGTATTATTTTTTTCATCTTACCGATAAACATTTCTCTACCTTGATTGCATTTATAGATTAGAAAACCTTTGTTAGTTTTAGTGTAGGGGCATTATTACAAATATGTCCTATGTGATTCATATTTTGTTTCTATTAAATGTGAGTTGTCGGGTAGACATAGGATTATTAAAAAAAGTTAAAGAATAAAAATGCAAAAAATATTAATCATTATTGGTATAGTTATTTTAATTATAGGATTATTTTATCCTCATTTGAAAAAACTTGGACTAGGAAAATTACCAGGGGATATAATTTTGAAAGGAGAAAATTCTTCTTTTTATTTTCCAATTATTACTTGTATTGTCATAAGCATAATTTTGTCACTTATCATAAATTTTCTACGATAAATGATAATAATTGAAAAAAATCATTATAATTTCTTCATGTTTTATTTTTTTAAATATTTTGTCATAATTTTGATAATACTTAAATATAAATGATTATTTATATGAAATTAGTTTCATATTTCCTCTCTGGTCTATGTGTGAGATTAGGAAATTCTCCCTCCTCTAATCTCACACAAGACTTTTGAAGTTTTGTTTTTACTGACTAGATCATAGCTGGAGTAGGCTCTAAGGATATGTACCCATGTAGATAAAATAAATACTGCTGACTTATGATAGATTAGTAAGGTATATGTTGCTACAAAAATATGATAATCATAACATCCACCCCTCAGACAAATACTTGAGGGTACCAAAAAAAAACATTCTATATATTGGTAATTAGTAAGAATCTATACCAGAAGCAAAACCAGAGCACCTTTCAATAAAAGCCATTGCACCAAATTCATTCTTTTAGATTACCAAATGGCTATCTTTTCTTGATTCAATTAACTTAAAAAAGATTCATAAAATTGTCATAATATTTTAATAAATTTTTGAATAATAAATAATTTTCTATTTCTGGGGTTAGTCTTTGGGTTCTTCAAACTTTTAACTCTGTTACCAAAGGCTAGCCTCGAAAATAATATTGCTTGAGATATATTCCAGCGTTGTTAAATCTTTATTTAAAAAGATTAATGTAAATATAAAACATATTTCATTGTCAAAAAACAATAGTGCGAATACAGTTTGTTTGATAGGTTTTTCAAAAAATTTTTATAATTAAATCTTATTTGAGCTAATTATTTTAAAAAGGAATAAAGCTAATAATCCGCCTACAAACTGACAAAAAATAAAAGGGAAAGTATCCCCATAGTTAATACCTGAAAATGTATCACTTAAAGTTCTAGCGATTGTAACTGCTGGATTAGCAAAACTAGTTGATGAGGTAAACCAATATGCTGAGGTTATATATAAGCCTACTAAAATTGGAATTTTGTCTGGATTATATTTTTCACTCATTAAAATAACAAAAATAAGGCCAAAAGTTGCTAAAATTTCTGAAGAATACTGTGGAATGCCAGTCCTGATATTAGATGATAGCTGCAGTATCTCTAGTTCAAATATATAATGTATCGTCCAAACTCCTAAAATGCCTCCCAAAATTTGAACAATAATGAAAAAGATTGTTTGATTAAATTTAATTTTGTTCCTTAAATACATAATTATTGAAACTACAGGATTAAAATGAGCTCCTGAGATATTTATAAAAATGCTTATAAAAACTATCAAAGTAGCACCTGTAGCAATTGCATTTGCTAAAAGGGCAATTGCATCATTTCCCATAGATAACCTTTCTGCCATTATTCCTGATCCAACCACTGTGGATAAAAGAAAATAGGTACCTATAAATTCAGCAAAATATTTTTTCATATTCAGATACTGTAAAAAAACATAAAAAAAAGAAAGTTTTTTTTAAATAGCAACCTTTAAGAGTGTTGAATATAAGAATCATGACACCCACACCTAAGACATATCATTGATGGCACCCCAAAACCAAAGCCTATTATTATTCAATATTCAATTGTTAAGTGAACCTTTGATTAATCGCTGACGCAATTTCCCTGATAGCCAATCAGTAGCTGTGACGAGTAATATTATCAATATAATGTAATAAGTAACTTCTTCCCAGTTACTTTGAGTAATAATTGCCTGAGTAAGCATCAAGCCTATACCCCCGCCTACCATCGCACCGATGACAGTTGCACCACGAATATTTGATTCAAAGTAATATAAAATTTGACTTAGCAAAACTGGGGTAATTTGGGGAATAACTCCGAAACGATAGCGTTGAATATTTCGTGCTCCAGTTGATTGTACTCCGTCTATCTGTTTTTTATCTACATTTTCTATTGCCTCTGAAAATAGCTTTCCAAATGTTCCTGTGTCAGTAACTACCATAGCTAAGGCTCCTGTTAGTGGTCCCGGTCCGAAAGCTCGTGCTAAGATTATCGTCCATAGCAAATGATCTAAGCCTCTGGTAAAATCAAAAATACGACGGAAGAAAAACCTGACGGGTGCTAAGGGCGTAATGTTTTTTGCTGCCAAGAACGCAAGAGGGAATGCTACCAAGGCAGCTCCAAATGTTCCCAAAAAAGCCATTAGGATAGTTTCACCTATCGCCCAAGCAACATCGCTGTGTCTCCACATCTTATTATACCAAAAGTCTCTCATTATCTTTGGTAGCTCGCCATTAAATGCTAGTGAGGTTAATTCAGATATACTTTTCCCATGATATTGGCTGTCCAGTGTAAAGAAGAATAATTCCCAGCCATAAAAATATCTGAATACTTCTGTACGATTTCGGGTAATTGTGAGGCGACCTGCTTCTGTTGTAATAGTAACTCGGTTTTTTGACTGATTTATCCATTCTGGCAACGGCCCATTGGGGTATTCCGCCTCTACACCACCTAAACCGGGTTCAGCCCAAATTCTACCGTAATTAGGTACCTCATATACAACATCTTTTTCACCAAAATAGATCAAATGCCCGTTGCCGAGATTTATTTTGCTTGTGCTACCTAATTCTATCCATTCCGGTGCTTCTCCCGATGGATATCTACCTTTCTTTTCACCTTCAATTGAGATAGAAATATCGCCTTTTCGGTTATCACGAGTGACATGCACTTTATGGCTATACATGTCCCCAACTAAGCTTTTTGCGTTTTTTAGGGACCCTCGCTCACTCAGGCCTAAGATATCGAAGGAAATAAAAACATACGTGAGGTATGCTAAAATAGCTATTGGAATACCAAATGCCCAAGCACGTTTAAAATAAAAAAGCTCGTATACATTTGATTTGAGGGTTTCTGTATTATTTACATTCATAGTAACCCCTCAGACTTTCTGCCGTGTGTTAAACGATCCCGAAATATTCCAGACAGCTGATCAACAATAACAATGGTTAAAAACAGAAGTATAAAAATAGCTCCAGCTTCGTCGTATCGACCTTTACCCCACGAGATAGCATTTTTTAAATCATACCCAATTCCACCGGCACCAACAAAACCTAGAATAGCAGAAATACGAATGTTGATTTCAAACCGTAATAGGGCATAACTAAAATAGTTGGGAGATACTTGAGGGAGGATGCCAAGTAGCATTTTTTGCATCCAACTAGCACCCACTGAGGATAATCCATCAAGGGGTTGAAGTGATGCATTTTCGTTGACTTCTGAAAATAATTTTCCAAGCGCTCCTGTCGTATGAAAGGTAATGGCAATCATGGCGGGGACCGGGCCACCACCAAGTATAAAAATTAATATAAGTGCTATCACAAAATCAGGAATGGCTCTCATTATATCTAAGATACGTCTAAAAACAGGAATGAGCCGAGGCCACTTAGCCATGCCCTGTGTGGCGAGCATTGACAAAAATATAGCGAATATTGATGCTGCCAAAGTTGCCGCAGCGGCGATGTTAATCGTCTCTATTAGGGATGGAAAGAACTTTACAAAAAGGCCAGGAATTTTTTCCACTTTTTCACTAGCCTCTAAAATCACTTCTCTGGGAAAGTCGAAGATACTTGTAATGCCCGCCCAAAAGCCGCCTGCATTTCTATCGTCTACAACATTAAAGCCGGATATCATAAGAACGATAAAAACGCCAAGTAGAATAGCACTATATGTGCGGCGTTTTTTTATAAGCTCGAAATAGTCTGCTGCGTATTTTTGAGTTGAGGTTATTTCAGACATTACATTCCTAAAGAATAGGTAGGCCTACTTTAATGAGGCCTACCGATAAAATTTTACTTTTTACTTAGATTTTAACTTACGTGCTTCCACGATGATTTCGTATGCCTCATGACCTATCGGCATAACTCCCAATCGTTCACCGGCAAAAACCCCGTAAGCGCATTCAGGATCCATTGAATGTAAACTCGCTGTTAGAGCTGTAATCTTAACCTTAACGTCCGCTGGAAGATCTTTTCTTATAACAACTGGACCCTCTGGAATTGGCTTTGACTGCCAAATCTGTACCATGTCATTCATATCTACAAGCCCAGCGTCCACTGCTTTCCTTAACGCACCAGCATTGAACCCATCTTCCCAATCACCAAGCCCATCGGCCCAAGTAACACCTCCGTCTACATCGCCATTATTTACTGCAACAATTGTCTGCTCATGACCACCGGTGAACTTAACTTCACCAAAATAGTCACCAGAGTCCATAGTGGCTCCAGTAGCTTGTGGTATTTCAATAGATGGTATTAAGTATCCCGATGTAGAATTTGGATCACCAAAACCAAAAACTTTTCCCTTCATGTCATCAAGGGATGTTATACCGCTATCCTTTCTGGCAAAACCAACTGAATAATAACCGTAGCCACCGTCCATATTGACTGCAACTACGATTGGTTCTACTGCTTCTGGATCTGAAATATAGGTTTTAGCATAGCCTGATGCACCCAGCCAAGCCATATCAATAGTACCTCCTAAAAGACCTTGAATCACCCCATCGTAATCAGCTGGTGCAAATATTTTTGTAGGGACGCCCAGCAAATCTTCAGTTTTTTGACGAAAACATTCATTATTTGTCATACGGTCTTGTGCGTTTTCACCTCCAAGGATCCCAATACGAAACTCAGATATTGAATGACCGCCTGAAAATGCAGCGGTTGATAACACTGTAGAAGCAATAATTGCTGATAGTAATTTTTTCATAGTATATCTCCTATATTGCCCTCTGTATTTTTCATGGGCTGATTGAAATTAAACTGAAACAAGATTAAGCTACTCTTATTTCAGTTGATGTTGCTGCCTCGGAAAAATCAGAGCCAGCACCATACACTTTGCGGGCTACTTCTGTTGTTAGTTCAGAAGGTGTCCCGTCAAAAACTACATGGCCATTTCGCATGCCAATCACACGATCACAGTATTTTCTCGCAGTATCTAAGGTGTGAAGGTTCGCAATCACAGTTCGTCTATCTTCGTCATGTATGTGGCGAAGAGTTTCCATAACGATTTGTGCATTCATTGGATCTAGAGAGGCAATTGGTTCATCAGCTAAGATTATTTTTGGGTCTTGCATCAGCGCTCTTGCTATCGCAACTCTTTGTTGCTGCCCACCAGAAAGAGCTTCGGCTCTTTTGGCGGCGTGGTCTGCAACTCCAAGACGACCCAAAATTTCAATGGCGGTATTTATATCAGATTTCGGATATAAATTGAAAAATGTGGTGAAAGTAGATCTTTTATTCAATGTTCCATGAAGCACATTGCTTACGACATCCATTCGGGGAACTAAATTGAATTGTTGAAAGATCATTGCACAATTTGATTGCCATCTTGATATTGCTGCACCTTTTAAATCGGATATTGATAAACCTTCGAAGGAAATATTCCCGGATGTTTCTGTCTCCAATCGGTTTATCATTCGTAAAAGAGTAGATTTTCCTGCTCCCGAAGCACCAATTATGCCTAGCATTATTGGCTTCTCCACCTCTATTGAGACAGAATTGACAGCAATATTAGAACCAAATTTTTTTGTCAGGTTATTTATTTTGAGCATTATACCCTCTTTTTTTATAGGGATAGCTCAACGATGTTGTGTTTTTATGAAAATTTTGTAAAAATTGCATGACATCTTGACGACGTTTTTTTGTTCATTTTTCACTTGAATACAAGGCATCCGCAGACAGGAAAATATAGTCTTTTATAGAAACTCATATAGGGTGTTTGGAATGTTAACAAAAGGCAACTTTGAAATTGGCCTATAAACACGTTTTTTCGCAAAATTCAAATACGATGCTCTTAAATATTATAGATGTGTAGAAATAATTTGTGGAACGCTAAAAACTGAATATTATATAAAATTTTTGCCAATCTTTATTAATAAAATTGTCTGGTTCAAATCATTGGTCAATGTTTAATATTTTTGCTTTTATTTTGAGACCTACTTCTGCTTGGGATTAGTTTTTTTTAAAATGATTTATTGAAAACCTTACACATAATATTTTGATAGAGCTCCTTTAGTTCTTGGAATAAAATTAATGGAGAATATCATTTTGCTCCCCTTTATCGAGTTCAAAGTAGGCCAATTCTTCTGGAAATCTATCACCATAAAGAAACCCATATACATCTGGACTTTCGTTTTGAAATTTCGAGTAACAATCGCATAAATATTGAAAGTATTCCGCTGAAGTACAATACTCTATGTCTTCATTTAACTGCTCGTTATTTACAACCCTTAACAAAGAATAGTTTTTTTTCATTAAAACTGCCTCATTTATATAATTCATTTCTGCTAATGTTTATTTACGTATCATTAAAATATTACAAAAATGCGACTATCAAAAAAAAGGATTTCACAAAACTTTCCACTTCCCAACTTTTTTCCATTTCGAAAGTTGACATTAGCATTGACACGACTTGAATTAGAAGCTTAGTTACTCTGAGGGTTGTTCCTCTAATGCTTCTAGCTGGATTTATCACTCCACTTCCTTATAATTATTGGAGACTTAAAGCTTTAGGAAAGTCTTGCCATTAATATTTTTTTCTATCACAAAATAAATCCTTATTTTCATCACAATTTTTTTTAAAATAACCTAGTCAAAATATTACATCTAATTATACTTTTTGATTATGCTCTCAATATCTTGGATACCAATAGAAAAAAAAAACTTACTAGGAGTAAGTCAATTCCCAGGTAAAAATTCAAACAATTTTTTTGACTTAACTTTATTCGCCAAAGATCTTGAAATCATCAGCAAACAAAAGATTAAACTTATTGTTTCTTTGTTACCTGATTTAGAGTTAAATAAATTAGGATTTGATGATTTTATTTGGTCTAAGGAAGAAATAGAGTATATCAAATTTCCTATAGATGATTTTGGTATACCATCAAATAATAAGTTTGATGAATTAAAAGAATTAATTTCAACTATTAAAAAAAATCTAATACTTTCAAATCCTGTACTGATACATTGCAATGGTGGAAAAGGACGATCTGGAATGATTGCTGCTTTAGTTTTAAAAGCCATGAAAGAAAAAGATACTGTAAAAAAGGTAAGAGAAAACGTAGTTGGAGCTATAGAGACTGAAGAACAAGAAACCTTTGTAGAAAATTGGATTTAAAAGCTATACATGAAATAACCAATTGGACCCATAATTAGTACACTTAGCCATGATGGAAATTTTAAAAATGCTATCAGTAAAGTGCTAATTATAATGAGTAAAATACCATTTATATTTCCTAAATAATTACTCAACAATATATCAACAAAAGTTAAACATAATAATCCAACGACTGATGCGTTAACACCGTGAATCCCATTATAAACCCAATTAAATTTCATTAATCTATCCCAATAATTAATTGCTAATGTAGCTATAATTAAACCAGGAAAAAAAATAAAAATAAGTGAAGCTATTCCCAAAAACAAAGCATGGTATATCCCATTAGATGCTCCAATCACCGTTCCTATATATGACGCAAAAGTAAATAAAGGTCCTGGCAAAGCCTGAGCTAATCCATAACCACCATTAAATAATTCTTTACTAATTAGATTATTAAAAACAAATTCCTTTTCTAAGTAAGGCAAAACAACATGACCACCACCAAAAACCAATGAGCCACTTTTATATAGTCCACTAAAAATTTGGAGATATAAAATGTCGTTATATACATTGATTATAGGGAGTAAAATTAGAAAGATAATTGAAACTAAAATAAATATTAAAAGTAAAAGGTTTAAATTTTTTTTTGAAATTATTATTTCCACAATATGAGGTTTTGCATCTTTAGTTGCTTTATCTTTTAAATTAAAAAAAACGCCTAAGACAAAACCAAGAGATATTATAATTACTTGTTCAAAAGGAAATTCCCAAATTAAAAGTGTGAAGAATGAAATAAAGAATATTAATAATCTTTTTATTTCAAAACAAAAATTTTTACCCATATTAATCAATGCTGCTGCAATTATTGGTATTGCCACGCTTGCAAAACCGTTGAGAAACTTCACAGCTTCATTCATTCCGTTCGTATTGGTATAACTTACTATTATTAAAGCACTTAAAATCATTAAAAAAGCTGACGGAATAGTGAAACCAAGCCAAGCTGCTAACCCACCCCAATAGCTACCTTTTTGAAGACCAATCAGAAAACCCACCTGACTAGAACTTGGACCTGGCAGAAATTGACTTAATGACACAAATTCCATGAATTTTTTTTCAGACAACCATTTTTTCCTTTTAACAAAGTTCTCTTGAAAAAAACCAATATGTGCAGTCGGCCCACCGAATGAATAAAGGCCAAGGATAAAAAACTCACTAAATATTTTATAAAATGAAAACTCTTTTTGCATTTATTTAAAAGTAAATTTTGTCTCTGATAAAATAAAACAAGTTATTATAACATCTTATTGTAATTATAATTTAAATCTTTTAATCAAATACTATTAAACTTTAATTTTATATATATTAAATGGATTTATATTATGAAGCCTAGTGTTTTTTCCTTAGGTGGAAATTTTTACAAAGGGAATTTGCATACCCATTCTAATAAATCTGATGGCAAGTTGGATCCTAAAGAAGTTTGCCTTCGATATAAAAATGCAGGATATGATTTTATATCACTTACAGATCATTTGATTGGTAAATATGATTATCCTATCGTCGATACTTCTGATTGCCAGGATGATAAATTTACTACTTTAATTGGTGCAGAAATTCATACTGGAGCAATGTCTAATGGTGAACTTTGGCATATGGTTGCGGTTGGACTGCCCTTGGATTTCATACCCCCAGATGTTTGGGATTTCAATTTTGTAGAAGGAATGGAAACAGCTAATGACGCGGCTCAAAGATGCATGGATTCTGGGGCCTTTGTTACAATTGCTCACCCTCAGTGGTCAGGAGTCACCTTAAAGGATGCATTATCTATAAAAAATGTTGATGCTGTTGAATGTTATAATCATGGCTCTGCCTTTCAAGAAAGAGGTGATGGATTCGCTATTTTAGATTCACTTTTAAATAACGGAAGAAAATTAAACATAATGGCGACTGATGATGCTCACTTTAAAGTTCGAGATTATTTTGGTGCATGGGTTATGGTAAAATGTGATGAAAATTCACCAGATAAAATCTTAGAAGGATTAAAACTTGGAAATTACTATTGTTCACAAGGTCCAATAATAGAAGATATTATAATAGATAATGGCTCGGTCCATGTTGCTTCTTCTCCAATTGAAAGGTTAGTTATATGTGGGGAAGGTACTGCCTCAAAATACATAATTTGTGATAATAATAATCGAAATGAAATTCCATTTGGCAGATGTGAGGGAAGTCCTTGGATTAGGGTTACTATAATAGATCAAAAAGGAAATCGCGCATGGACCAATCCAATTTGGTTATAATTTTCTAAAATTATTTTTTCTTATACGTTTCATCTAGAGAATAACCAACTCCGTGTACTGTTCTAATAGGATCTGCATCCTTACCTCTATTCAAGGCTTTTCTTAAGCGACCTATATGAACATCTACTGTTCTTTCTTCTACATAAATTTCCTTACCCCAAATAATATCTAACAATTGAGACCTACCGTAAACTCTTCCAGGACGACTGATGAATAACTCAAGTAATTTATATTCCATTGGTCCTAACTTTACAGTTCTCTTTCCTCTGTTAACTCTTCTTTTTTCTGTATTTAAAGTTATATCGTGGAAAATAATAATCTCAGTATCTTCATGAAATTTATTCCTTTTAAGTAAAGATCTAGTCCTTGCTAATAATTCGGCAGTTGAGAAAGGTTTAGTTAAGTAATCATCAGCACCTATCTCAAAAGCCCTTAATTTATCAGGCTCTTCACTTTTTGCTGTTAACATAATTATAGGAATTTTATTAGTAATTTTATTAATTTTTAATTGTCTTATAATTTCAATTCCTGAAATATTAGGTAACATCCAATCAAGTAAGATTAGATCAGGAATATTATCTCTAATTTGATAAACTACTTCTTCTCCATCACTTATAGTGTCAATTTTAAAACCCTCTTTTTTGAAATTATAAGTAATTAGTTGTTGCAGAGATTTATCATCTTCAACTAAAAGAATTTTTTTTTTCATATTTTACAATCCATAATTAAAAGCTTTTTTTAGGTCTGGCACTTTTATCCATCTGCTCACCTGTAATTACATAATAAACCATCTCAGCAATTTCAGTAGTATGATCACCTATTCTCTCAAGATTTTTGGCTATGAAAAGCAGATGTGATCCAACTTCAACTTGTTTCTTTTTTCTTAATGCAGCAACCAGATCTTTTGTTAAAGAATTGTAAATTTTATCAATTTCAATATCACTATTCCAGACTTCTAGTGCTAGCTTAGAATCTCTAGTTGCATGAGAGTTTACTGCTTTAGTTAATTGTAGATTTACTTGTTTACCTAGTTCAGAAATGGGTGTTCTTAATTTTAAGGGCTCTTCATCTGATATAGACAAAGTTCTTTTTCCAATATTTTTTGTTAGGTCGCCAATCCTTTCGAAAGCAGCAGATATTTTAATAGCTGCGAAGAGTAAGCGTAAATCGTCAGCTACAGGTTGCCTTAGAGCAATAGTTTTAATAACTACGTCATCAATTTGGGTTTCTAGTTGATCTAATTCTTCGTCTTTACTTATAATTTGTTCAGCGAGTTTAGAATCATTTTTTGACATAGCCTTTATTGCTTTTTTTAAATTATCTTCACAAATCCCCCCCATTTTGGTCAAATTTGAATTTATAAAAATAATTTCATTATTAAATTGAGAAGAAATATGATCTGACATTTTATCCAAATCTCCCTGTTATATAATCTTGAGTTTTCTGTTGTTCAGGTTGTGTAAATATTTTGGGAGTCTCTCCATATTCAATAAGATCACCCATATGAAAAAAGGCAGTTTTTTGCGAAACACGACCTGCTTGTTGCATCGAATGTGTAACTATAATAATGGTATAGGATTTTGATAGACTACTCATTAATTCTTCAATTTTAGCAGTTGCAATAGGGTCTAATGCAGAACAAGGTTCATCCATTAATATGACATCTGGATTGACAGCTATAGCACGTGCAATACAAATTCTCTGCTGTTGTCCACCAGATAAACCTGTTGCAATATCATCTAATCTGTCTTTTACTTCATCTATTAATCCTGCTTGCTCTAAACTATGATGGACTAAATCAGTAAGTTCGGCTCTATTGTTACCAATACCATGAATTCTTGGTCCATAAGCAATATTTTCAAATATAGATTTTGGAAATGGGTTTGGCTTTTGAAAAACCATTCCAACTTTTGCTCTTAATAAGACAGGATCAATTTTATCACTATATATATTGTTCCCATCTAGAAGTATTTTACCATTAACTGAACAATTTGATATAACATCGTTCATTCTGTTAAGGCATCTTAGGAATGTAGATTTTCCACATCCAGAAGGACCAATTAATGCAGTAATTTGTTTTTCTTCTATATCCAAGCTTATTTTGTTTATCGCTTGTTTAGATCCGTAAAAAACGCTTACATTCTTTGTTTTAAATTTAAGGTTATTTTTTTTATCTACCATTTTTTTTCAAACTTTCTCCTTAAAATTACTGCTAGTGAGTTCATAATTATTAAAAAACCAACCAAGAATAAAATAGCTAAGGAGCTCCTCTCATAAAAAGCTCTTTCTGCACTGTCTGACCACATAAATATTTGGACTGGCATTGCCGTAGCTGCTGAAGTAAAACTATCTGGTGTTTCGATTATAAAAGCAACCATTCCAATCATTAAAAGTGGAGCAGTCTCACCAAGAGCTTGTGCCATTCCAATTATAGTTCCTGTTAAAATGCCAGGCGCTGCTAAAGGTATAACATGATGTAGAGCGGCTTGCATCCTAGATGCACCCAATGCCAAAGCAGCGTCTTTTATAGAGGGTGGTACAGCTCTTATTGATGCCCGTGATGCAATAATAATTGTTGGTATTGTCATTAAGCCTAAACAAAGCCCCCCGACTAAAGGAGCGGATCTTGGCAGACCAAAAAAACCTAAAAAAACAGATAAACCCAGGAGACCAAAAACTATAGATGGGATTGCAGCTAAATTATTTATATTGACTTCAATAAAATCTGTGAGGCGTCCGGGTTTAGCAAAATATTCAAGATAAATAGAAGCCATAACAGCAAGGGGTAATGCAAATAAAATCGTAATAGTTAGAGTTAAAGTAGATCCTACTACAGCACCTAAAATACCGGCGCTTTCGGGTTCTCTAGAATCGGCGTTAACGAAGAAACCGGTATTAAATTTCAACTTTGATATTTTTTCCATGGTTAAAGAATCAATCCACTTTAATTGTTGATTGCTTAACCTTCGATCTTTTTCTTCAACTGTTGTATTAAAACGACCCTTCATATATTGATCAAAATCATCTGAAGCACTTAGCCAAATAGTAATATTTTCATCTAAGTCATCAGGATTTTTTTGAAAATACTGTCTTAGTTCATAACCTGCATTTGAAGACATTAATGCTCTTAAGGATCTTTTTTCAGATCTTTTGGTAATTTCTGGGAAGTTAGTAATAAAAGAGTTACTTACAATCCCATCCCAATTTACTAATAGGGCTTTTTGATTAGAAAAACCACCTTTTTCATCTAGAACTTTTTTGCTATCTACATTAATTTCTAACTTCACATAAGCTTGTTGTAAAGCTGAATAACCACTTAAACCAATAGATATCATTAAAGTTGCTAGCATAATTAAAGCTAATGATATTGATAAAATACCATAAACTTTTAATCTCATTTCTGCATTTTTCCTAAGTTTAAGTCTCTTAAGTTGATCTATATTTTTATCAATCATAATGAAAAGCACCTATTAATCATATTGTTCAGATAATCTTCTAGAAACAACTAAAGCAATCACATTCAAAATTAATGTAAAAGCAAATAGAGCTAAACCTAAGCCAAATGCAGAAAGGGTTTTAATATCATCAAATTCAGTATCACCTGTTAAGAGTGAAACAATTTGAACTGTAACAGTGGTAACTGTTTCTAGGGGGTTAATCGTTAGATTAGCACTTAGACCGGCTGCCATTACTACTATCATTGTTTCTCCAATAGCCCTACTAACAGCTAAAAGAAAAGCACCAACTAGACCTGGTAATGCTGCGGGCAATACAACTTTAATAGTTGTTTCTGCTTTAGTTGCACCAAGACCTAAGGATCCATCCCTCAAAGATTGAGGGACAGAATTAATTATATCATCAGATAGTGATGATATAAAAGGTATTATCATTATACCCATAACTGCTCCTGCAGCTAGTGCAGATTCAGAGCTAACGTCTAACCCTAATGTCATTCCTATTTTTCTTATAAATGGGGCTGCTGTTAGGGCAGCAAAATAACCATAAACAACTGTTGGAATACCTGCTAAAACCTCTAAAGTTGGTTTAATTATATCTCGCACTCTTTTTGATGCAAATTCAGCCAAATAAATAGCGGAAAATAGACCTATTGGTAGAGCCACAAGCATAGCTATAAGAGCAACTAATATTGTACCTAGTAGCACTGGTAACATTCCAAACGAACCTTGTGCTGCAACCTGGTCAGATCTAATTGCAATATTAGGAGCCCAATGTAAACCGAATAAAAAATCAAAAAATGAGTATAGGGCAAAAAATCTCAATGATTCATATAGTAGAGATGCAATAATGCCTACAGTTGTAAAAATTGCTATCACAGCGCTTACAAAAAATAAAATTCTATAAAATGTTTCGACTCTTACTCTAGAATTTTTTAAAATATTTATGTTAGAAGATATAATGATACCAAGTATTGAAGAAAGTAATAAGACTGATAAGGTTCTAAATAAATACATTTTAGAAAGATAATTTTTATATTCTTCAGCTAATTTTAATATTTTGGGTTCATCACTTGATATAGATCCATTAGAAATATTTTTGATCATGGCTAAAACTAATTCAATTTTAGCTTTATCATAACTGGCTTCTGTTAAGGCAATTTGTTGTTTGAAAAAATTGTCAACATAAATTGGGCCCATGATTGTAAAAACTATTAATAATAAAAATGCTGGAAACAGGGTCCAAACTAATGAATATTGTCCATAGTGCTTAGGAAGAGCAGAAGGTTTACTTGTAGCAGACTTAATTTTTTTGAATGCAGAACTAGATGAAAAAAAGAAACTACAAAAAGAGAAGGCTATTATTAGCAAAAGAAGTGTAGAAAATGACATTTAGTTTTCCTAATATTATAGACTTTAAAAAAATAGAGCCACAATCTTTTTTAACTGCAGCTCTAAATTAATCAATAGTATTTTATATAATTAATATAAAATGTATTAGTTTGGTATTAAGCCAGCAGCTTCTAAAGGACTGCCCTCTATAGCTAAACTCATGAAATAGTCTGCATATTCTTGAATTCCAGGTACTACACCAATATGCTCTTTTTTAACATAAAAAAACAAAGGTCTACTTACCTTATAGCTTCCGTCCGCAATAGTATCCATAGATGGTCCTACTCCATCTACTATTGAACCCTGCACACGATCTCTATTTTGATCAAGGAATGAATAACCAAAAATACCAAAACGAGATGAGTTATCCGCAAGCTTTTCAATAATAAGATTATCATTTTCACCCACTTCTGTTACTGCTCCATCTTCTCTTAAGGCAGAGCAATTAGCTTTATATGTTTTTTTATCCATTTCATATGTTTTCTTACAAACACTATGCATAACTAATTCAACAAATGCATCTCTTGTACCTGATGATGGTGGTGGAGCTAATACATCAATTTCAACAGCTGGAAGAGATGAATTTATATCACTCCATTTATTGTATGGATTATCTATCATGTCGCCATCTTTATAAACTTTTGCTGAAACTGCATTGAATATATCTTCTTTAGTTAATGAGAGTTGTTTAACAGCATTACTATTAGAGAAAGTAATTCCGTCGTATCCAATTAAATATTCAACTGGTGTAATACCATTTTTTTCACAAGTCTCCTTTTCACTAGATTTAATAGCGCGACTTGCATTAGTTACGTCAGGATGCTCCAGACCAATTCCAGCGCAGAAAAGTTTTAAACCCCCGCCAGACCCAGTTGATTCTATAACTGGTGCTTTAAAGGTTGTATTTTTTGCAAATCTTTCTGCTACTATCGTAGCAAAAGGAAATACAGTAGAGGATCCTACTATAGATATTTGATTACCCTCTCTAGCATTCAATGAAGAAATAGAAAATATTGAGAATATACAAATACTGAAAATACTAAAAACTGATTTAATTGTTTTAATCATAAAATTACTCCTATTTATGAATATAATTTTGTTAATGCCACTATACAAATCGGCAATTTGTTGGCTAAGGCCAAATGCAATATGACATTTGGCATTAAAAAAAATGTTAAAATTTTATGACAAAAATTTATTTTATAACTTACTGTAATTATAAATAATATTTAAAATTTAAGCAGCTTTATCTCTCTTAATTTGTTTAAAATCTGTTTTACTTACTGGTAACCAAGTAGTAAAAATACTTCCTTTTTGGGGAACAGATTCAATTTCTAATTCACCTTTATGTCTGTTAAGAATATGTTTAACTATAGATAACCCAAGACCAGTTCCTTGTCGTTCTCTGCTCAAATCAGCATTTACTCTATAAAATCTTTCTGTGAGCCTATAAATATGTTCAGTTGGAATTCCTTTACCATTATCTATTATTTGGATACCCATCATATTACTCTCTGAAT
This sequence comes from Paracoccaceae bacterium, assembly GCA_045565285.1. GTDB lineage: Bacteria > Pseudomonadota > Alphaproteobacteria > Rhodobacterales > Rhodobacteraceae > CACIIZ01. Next base: position 87,721 of record JBJLFR010000004.1, on the reverse strand, counting down.
TTCTATTTTTTTGTTTTTTGACTAGCTCAATTTTTACATTTGAACTTTCACCAGAATATTTCAAAGCATTTTCGATAAGGTTTGAAAATAATTGTTGCATTTGAACTTCATCCCCAACAGTATTTGATAAGTTCAAAGGCAAATTATTAGTTAATTTAACTTTATATTTTTTAGCCAAAGGTAGAAAACTTTTAACAATTTTATCTATTACTACGAATACGTCACAATTAGATGAAGGAGGAGAATTTTCCTGTAGTTCTAATTTAGATAGAGAAAGTAAATCGTCTACTAATCTTTGCATCCTTACAGCTTGATCATACATCATGGATAAAAAAAGCTCTCTATTGGCTTTATCATTTTTCGCATGACCTTGTATTGTTTCTATAAAACCAATAATCGAAGCTAGTGGTGTTCTTAACTCATGGCTTGCATTTGAAATAAAATCACTTCTCATTTGTTCAATCATTATATTCTTTGATTGGTCTGAAAATTTCAAAAGAATATGACCTTCACTAGCTGAAAAACTATCTTTAGGCATTTGTACAAAGTGTACTCTAATATGTTGAAATAAAGGCATTGGAGAATCAAATGTTATTTTTATATTTTTCCTAATAGCAATTGCCCTATCAACGGCTTCTAAAAAAACTGGGGATCTAAAAATTGTAGATATATGATTGCCGACTTTAAGTAATCCTGGCATCAGAATTTCTGATCCTGTATTTGTGAATGTAATTTTACCAGTTTTATCAATAATAATTATTGCAGATGGAATAGCTTCCAAAATATATTCTATACTATTAGACAAATCAGTTTTGTCTTCTTTTTTTAACGGCTCATTTTTGTTATTTGTATTAATTTTTTCTTCAAACAAAATTGAGGATTTTATGTATAACCAAAATATCGTACATGAAAAAAAAACAAATAAGGGGATTAGATAACTTGGTTTATCAACAAAAGCAAACATTGTGCTTGAAGCTATTAAGAAGCTAGCAAATAAAAAAAATGGAAATACTAAATCACGTGTTTTCATAGCCTGTACCTTTTGTTGAAGTTTCTTTATGATTATACGATTTTTTTTAGAAACTTTACTTTATTGATAGCATAATATAATCAAAATGTGAAATTAATATGAAGATTTGTCATTTTTAAGATCTTTATTATTTCAGTATGATTTTTTGCGAAAAAATTAGGCATAAAATTAACATTAAAGAGCAGATAGCTAAACATGTAGTTAAACCTCCAATTTGAAAACTAATTCCAGATAGAAGTGTCCCTAACAATCTCCCAGCGGCATTGGACATATAATAAAATCCAACATTTAAGGTTACTGTATCCTTTGAACTAAATAACAATATTAAGTATGAATGTAAGCTTGAATTTAAAGCAAAGAAAAAACCAAAAAATAGTAAAAGTGCAACTATGGAAATTGTGAGAAAAAAAGTTGGTTGTGATCCATTATAATAAGATATTAATACAATAATAGCTGGAAAAATAATAAGTATTGAAATAAGTTTTCTAATTGTTTTTGCAGGATTCAGTTCTATTTGTTTTGATATCATGCGAGGGGCTAAGACTTGTGAAATTCCGTATAGAATTATCCAACAAGCCATAAAAATACCTATTAACAAAAAAGCGGTATCTTCTGAAAATCTTTCTCCAAAAGTTAATGCACTTGTAAAGTATAAAGGTATTCCTACTACAAACCAAACGTCTCTAGCACCAAATAAAAATAGACGAGCTATAGATAAATAATTTATTCTAGTATCCGTAGATAATGAAAATATTGATTTAAGTTTTGTGGTTCCTTTTATTTCCTCTTTAATTTGTGGCATCTTAATTATAACGCAGAGGAAAAGTAAGGCGAGTATAGAAGATAGAATAAGGACTGAATTTTTAAAATCGAAAAATACAAGTAATAAACAACCCAAAAAGAATCCTAATCCTTTTATTGAATTTTTGGATCCAGTGAGCCACGAAGTCCAATGAAATAAGGTAGAGCTTTTATTTACAGGAGCCAATATTCTAATTGCTGACTTGCTACTAACTTTAGTGAGGTCTTTAGCTATTCCAGATAGTCCTTGGCAAATTATTACAGTTAAGATTCCTATATATGAGTTCCAATCAACTGCAGTATATGAAAGAAAAAAAAGCACCAAAATTTGCAAGGTCATTCCAGAATATAATATGGATTTCAAACCAAAATTTTTAGCTATCCAACCTGCACTTAAATTAGTGATCATACCAAGAAATTCATAGAGTAAAAAAATATATGCTAATGTAATAGGTGAAAATCCTAATTTATAAAAATAAAGGAGAATTAGCATTCTTAACGCTCCATCGGAGAGCATAAAAAACCAATAACTAGTTGTTATTAATATTAGTGTGATAAAATTATTTTTTTTTTGATAAGAAATAGCCTCATTTATATTTTTCAATAATCATCTCCACTAAGTCAATAAGCCTTAAACTGTAAGCCCACTCATTATCGTACCAAGCGTATACTTTGAGCATTTTTTTATTAATTACCATTGTAGAAGTTCCATCAATAATTGCTGAATTAGGATTATTGACAAAGTCATTAGAAACTAATGGTTTTTCTTCAAAATTTAAAATGCCTTTTAAATATGTTCTTGAAGCTATCTTGAAATAATTATTTACTTCTTCTCGATTGGTGGTTTTTTTTAAATCGAATACACAGTCAGTTAAAGAACTATTTAAAACAGGTACTCTTACTGCATAGCCATCTAATTTACCTTTTAAGTTTGGATAAATTAAAGAAATTGCCTTAGCAGATCCTGTACTTGTTGGGATCAGCGAATTGAAAGCAGATCTTGATCTTCTAATGTCAGTTCCTGGTTTATCTAAAATTATCTGTGAATTTGTTGAATTATGTATTGTTGTAATAGAACCCCTTAAAATACCTAATTTTTCTTCTATTACTTTTACAATAGGAGCAAGACAATTTGTCGTACAACTTGCTCCTGTTATTATATCTAAATCACTATTTTTAAATAAGTGGGAATTGATACCATATACTAAATTTAAGGCCCTATCATCATGAACTGGAGCTGAAATTAAGACTTTTTTTACGCCCTGTTTTAAATATTGAGAGATCTGATCAAATTGTTTAAAGGATCCAGTGCAGTCTATAACCAAGTCAATTTTATTTTTTCTTAATGGTATATTTTCAATAGTACTAAAATTAAAAAATTTTATTTTTTTATTTTTGAATTTTATTTCTTCAGCTTTAATTCGAATATTTTTGTCCCATATCCCATGTATACTATCATATTTAATTAAATGAGCGTTTTCTGAAATAGAACCATTTTTTTCATTAATCAATATAAGTTTTTTATGCAACTTCTTATCAAGAAGGTGCCTAAAAACTAATTTTCCAATTCTACCAAGCCCATTTATTGCTATTCTCATATATTTGTTTCCTTAAAAAAAAGGTAGTAAAATATATTAATGTGACAAAATTATGAATTTTTTATTTATTTTTTATTTATTTTTTATTTTACTTTTATATCTAATTAAAAATATCGCTGAAAGAAAATAATACTAATTATAGTTAAGTCTGTTCCCAAAATTTTAGGAAAAGTAAATGTTTAGTTAACAAATTTCTTGACTTATTTAAGAGATCAATTAGCTGATTACTATATTTTAAATGAATAAAACTCATCTTGAAAAATTATATTTATAAATCAAATCTAGCACTTTTTTTCTCAATGTTTTTCTTTGCATCTGGTTTTGTAGCAGTTGAATTTCTATTGAACGAGGGATGGCATCCAGTACAGTTAAATTTATTAAGGCATAGTTTGGTAGTATTAATATTAGTACCTATTTGGATTTATTTCGATAGTTTAGATGCTTTATTAAAAGCAAATTGGAAATGGGGAATATTTGTTGGAGGATTAGGTTTTGGCTGTGGAAGTATTCTTTTATTGTATGGTCAAATTTTTTCAGATCCTGTTACAATAACTATTATTATTGCAGTATTTCCAGCAGTTTCAGTTATTTTTGAGGTTATTTTGGATAAAAGAATCCTAAATAAGGAATTAGTAATAGGTATTTTTATTTCTATAATTGGAGGTTGTATTGCAGTATTAGGATCTGAAGACTTAGTCAAAGTTTCCTGGGGTGCTATTCTTGCTATTGCTGCTGTTTTTTTATTTGCTTGGGCATCTAGGGCCAATGTAATTGATTTTCCTAATCTATCAACGCTTGGTCAAACAACTATTACTATGATTGGTTCATTTACATTCATTTCAGTAATTTTCTTGATATTAATAATATCTGATAAAATTATGGATAGTTTTATTATAAAAGCTTCCATGAAAGAATACTTACAATTAACAATATATGCATTTCTAGGAATGGCGTTTTCACAGTTTCTTTGGCTCCTAGGAATAAAGAAAATAGGTCTAGGTTTGGCATCTATTCATATGAATGCTACAGCTTTCTATGTAATGATTATTCTTTCTTTTTTTGGAGGTAGCTGGAATAATTTTCATTTAGTTGGTGCGATAATAGTTGGGATTGGTGTCTTTATTTCACAAAGTTCTAAAAAAAGTTTTATTACCTAAAGAGGTATTTCTTCTTCAAAATGAGGAATATGATATCCTTTTTGAACTGCAGGACGATCATAAATTTCCTTGTACCATCGAAGAACTCCTGGATAGTCCTTTAAACTAACTTGGTGTCGTCTGTGTCTAGCAATCCATGGCCAAATTGCAATATCTGCTATTGTATATTCTCCATTTTTAGCACCCGAAATGTATTGAAATTTTTCAAGGCGGTTATTGAGTGTTTGGTATAACTTATGTGTAGCTTTTTTAAATCGATTTTCAGAATACTCAGATTTTCCAGGATTATAGAATAGAAAATGATGAGCTTGTCCGCAAATTGGTCCTAATGCACTCATTTGCCACATAAGCCATTGAAGGGTTTCAAACCAATGTTTATCAGAAGGCATAAATCTCCTATATTTCTCAGCTAGATAAATTAGGATAGTACCACTTTCTCTAATATAAACTTTGTCCTCATGATCAAAAATTATAGGTATTTTATGATCAATGGAAATCGATTTAAATTTTTCTGAAAATTGATCCCCTTTATCAATATTAACTGGGATAGCATTATAACTTACTTCTAACTCTTCAAAAAGAATAGATATTTTTCTTCCATTTGGTGTAGACCATGTATATAAATCAAACATTTAAACAGTGATTTTTATAAAAATTTATAATAAATCTTTTATAGCTTCTATAGGATCTGAGGTTATTTTAGAAAAGATTTTTTTCATTTTTGATTTATTATCTTTTGAAAACTCAAAGCTTGTACCTAATACTATTGGAGTTAGAGGTTTTGTTTTCTTTAGAAATTTAGCTAATTTTATGGAATCTTCGATACTTGTATTACAGGACATAGATATTCCGAATAATTTAAAATCAATAGAATTTATTAAGTCAATTAATTTACTCTCTGAGTATCCTAAAGCTAAGAAAGGGTTAGCTCCATTTTTTTTCATAATCATTGAAGCAGTTAAGATTCCTAAACTGTGGGTTTCAGTTTTAGGTAAGATTAAAAGAATAGCAGGACCCTTATAGTCTAAATACAGAGGTCCTAGATATTTTTTTTCATAAATTCGGAGTAATTTTTGTAATCGATCTACAGCAAAGGAAACATCTATAAAAGAAACTTGATCTTGTTTCCACATATTACCTAATTTATCTGCTGTTTTTGGGATTAGTTCTTCTATCAAAAGATCTGTTGACTTAATCTTGTTGCATAAATTATTTATTATTTGCACTTGCTTCTCTTCGTCTCTCGAGAGAATTGAGTGACAAAACATATCAAGTTCATCCTCTAAAAGGATGATACTAGATTTTAATTTCTTAGTGGCTACCTCGCTTAAAGCATAAATGGCAAGGCTTAGCTTTTCAGATTCTTCTGAAGTGCTTTTCCCCAAAATATTTCTCCCCCATTACAAGAATGACAGAATTTGAAATAAAAGATAGTAAAAAGTGATTTTTTTTTATTTTTTTTAAATTTAGGGATTAATTATCTAGATTTTCGATTAAATCTGCCAATTTTTCACCAATTTCAATCTTTGACATTTTGGGCCAATTTAGAGTCTTTTCATTTGAAATAATTGAAACTTTGTTATCTAAACTTCCAAAAGTGGAAGATTTTTTATCAATTTTATTAGCGACTATTATATCACAGCCCTTATTACTTAATTTTGATTTTGCATTTTGTATAAGATTACTAGTCTCAGCCGCAAAACCTATAATAAGCTCAGGTCTATTTTTTGATTTAGATAAATCAGCTAAAATATCTGGATTTTCTTTAAGGTTAAAATTTGGAATTTCTAACGAATTCTTTTTTATTTTATGATCATTTTTATTTTCAACGTACCAATCAGAGACTGCAGCAGCACATATGGCTATGTTATAAGGACCATTTTTAAAAACGGCATTATGCATTTCTTGTGCAGATTCCACGTTAATTATTTTTGCTCCTATTGGTTTTTCAATATTCGATGGTCCTGTTACAAATATTACCCTTGCCCCTTTCCTTATAAGGGCATTAGCTATTGATGTACCCTGTAATCCACTAGAATCATTTGAAATAAATCGAACAGGGTCTATTCTTTCTATTGTAGGTCCTGATGTTATAAGGATTTTTTTATTTGCAAGATTGTTATTTTTAAAACTATTAAGTACTTGTTTTTTTATCTCAATAGGCTCTGCCATTCTACCTAAACCAAATTCCCCACAAGCCATTTCTCCAGAATTAGGGCCTATAAATTGAAATCCATATTTTTTTAATTTTTTAATATTTGATATTGTTGCACCATGATTCCACATTCTAACATTCATTGATGGAGCTAATAGCACCTTTTTATTTGTAGCTAATACCAGAGTAGTAGCTAAATCATCAGCAATTCCATTAGCAAATTTAGACATTAAATTTGCTGTAGCAGGGGCTACTAATATAAGTTCTGAAACTCTAGATAATTGAATATGACCCATCTCAGACTCATCATTTAGATCAAATAAATCTGAATAAACTTTGTTTCTTGAAAGTGCAGAAATAGATAAAGAAGTAACAAAATTAGAAGCACTTTTTGTTAAAATGGGAATTATTTCAAAATTTTCATTTTGAAGAAATCTTATAATTTCTAGGCTTTTATAGGCAGCGATACCACCTCCTATGATAATAGTAATCTTTTTTTTATTACTCAATTTTTATATTCCAAATAATTAATTATATTTTAATCAATTTTATTTAAATACTTTTTTTAAAATTACTCTTTTTTATTAAAATTATATATTACATTCAAACCATGCATTGTTATATCTAAATCAATAAAATTAAAAATTTTAGTCTCTCTTCCAAAAAGAGGAGCTAATCCTCCAGTGGCAATGGTTGTCATTTTGTAAGAAAAATTAGTTCTTATTTTATCGATTATCCCTTCAATTAATCCTATATATCCCCAAAAAACGCCCGATTGAATACAATCCTTTGTATTTTTTCCAATAACATTATTTGGCATGCTAACGTCTACATATGGTAGAGCTGCAGCAGCATCATGAAGTGCTTTAATAGAAACACTTACTCCCGGGGCAATTGCTCCACCTAGATATTCTCCATTTTTCCCAACAACATCAAAAGTTGTAGCCGTACCAAAGTCAATTATGATTAAATTACCTTTATATCGGTCAAATGCTCCTGCTGTATTAACAATTCTATCAGAACCAACATTTGTTCCTTCGTCTACCTCTACTCTTATGGGTAATTTACACTCATTGTTATTAATAACTAATGGTCTACACTTGAAGTATCTATCTGATAAGACGCGTAGATTAAATCCTACTTTTGGAACTACGGAACTAAAAATTACATCCTTAATTTTAGTGGTACTTAACTTATTTAAATCCATAAGAGATTTAAGCCAAACGAAATATTCATCCGCAGTTCTTTCTTCAGAAGTAGAACACCGCCATTCTGCTAATTTTCTATTTTCAGCAAAAATTGCAAAGACTGTATTTGTATTTCCAACATCAATAGCTAAAAGCATTTATTTTCACATAATATTTATTTCAAATGATAACAAGATAATAAAATTTTCGACAAAATATTTTTACTATTAAACTAATTTCATATTTATTATTAGGTATAACTATCTGACTTTATGCACAAAAAGGTTTTTGTGATATTTTTGCATAAATTTTTCTTAACCACTGAGTTTTTAATAACTAAAACACTTCTTTTTAATAAAAAACAAATAAAAACAATAGGTTAAGACGCGACAGATTAAAGCAGCCATTTTTTTTTTTTAAATTTAATATATTTCACTAATTTTATGAGGAATAAATATCCCCAGATTTATCCACAGGCGAAGTTGGATATTCGTTATTTTTCTCAATGATTTCAAGGGTCTTTATTAATTACTATATTTTTTAATACAAAAAGGAATATTTTATTTGAAAAAATTTATGACTTATTTAAATTAAATTTACACAAAAAGTGAATTTTTTCTTAATTAGTTTTTTTATCAATTCCAGCGAATCTAGTTATTGAAAATAAATTCTTTGGGTTAAATAAGATTATATTGTGTGAACAATTATCCATAAATGGAGGATCCCAAATTTCATGAATTTTCTTTTTATCAATTAAAGTCATAAATGCTTTGATAAAGGCACCATGGCTGACTATGGCTATTCTTCTGCCCATATTTAATGTCGATAAATTTGTAATAATTTCATATGAACGTTTAGTTAGTTGTTCAAAGCTTTCAGCCCCTTTTAAGGAGAATAAATGAGGTTTATTAAAGAAATGATCATAGGATGAAAAATCATTTTCTTTAACCTCAGAATATAACTTTCCTTCCATGCTACCTAAATTTATTTCTAAAAGTTCATCTGAATATTGAATTCTTTTTTTTTGGTGTGGCCAAATATGAAATGCAGTTTGTTTTGTTCTTAAACTAGGACTACAGTAAATATTTTCAAATTTTAGATCTTTTATATCATTTCCAAGTTTTTGAGCCTGCAAAATGCCTCTTTCAGTTAATTTTGAAATTTCAAGACCTTGAAATCTTCCTTCTACATTCCAATCAGTCTCTCCATGTCTAAAAAGATGTATTTCTGTATTTTTCAATACCATATCCCTAACATTAAAAACTACATAAAAAAGTTTTTACTTACAATGATGAATTTAAAGATTAAGATTATAAAAATCTTCATGTATGGAAATTAACTTATGAAAAAAATTAATCAAGATCAAAAAGAATTCTGGAACGAAAAAAAAGGCAAAATTTGGGTATCTTTAGAAAAAAACATTGATAAAATGTTAAATCCTCTTGGAGATCATGCTATTAAAATCCTTGAACCTAAAGATGGAGAAAAAATACTTGATGTAGGATGTGGAACAGGCTCTACGACCCAAAACTTATCAAAGTTAGTAGGAGATAGTGGTTTGATCACAGGTATGGATATCTCAGAACCCATTCTTGATTTTGCCAAAAAACAATCAAATTCTAAAAAAATAAATAATATAAATTTCATTCTTGCAGATGCTCAAAATTTTCAATTTTTAACAAAAAGTTATGATGCTATCTTCAGTAGATTTGGAATTATGTTTTTTGAAGATCCTATTGCTGCATTTAAAAATATAAAAAAAAGTTTAAAAAATAAAGGGCGTTTGACTTTTATTTGTTGGCGTAAAAGAGAAGAAAATGACTGGATTACTCTATCTTCTAATATTGCTAGTAATTTTCTGGAACTACCTCCTAATACGAATCCAAAAGAGCCAGGTCCTTTTGCCTTAGAGGATAGTGGATATATAGAAGAGATTTTAATTAAGTCTGGTTGGAAAAATATAAAAATTAAAAATCATAATCAAAATATCATAGTTGGAGAAACAGTTAATATTACTGCTGAGTTTTTAAGTAGAATGGGACCTATGTCTGTTCCCTTTGAAAACGCTGATGAATATACTCAAAGAAAAGTTAAAGAAGCATTAAAAGAATGTTATTCTAAATATAATACCTCTAATGGTGTAGAATTTAATTTTTCCACTTGGATTGTATCTGCTTTTAATTATCAAGATTAATTTATAAGTTCAGATGAAGCTTTTTCAAGAGCAAGTTCCGTTTGAGAAAAGTCTTCTTCCGTCAACGATAAAGAAATGTACATTTTTCCAATGGGTTTGAAAACTCCATTATCTCTAAGTAATTTATTAAATTTAGAATATATCTTTTGATCATTTTTCTGGACATCTCTATAGTTTAAAACTTTCTCGTTTAAAAACATAATTTCAAAAAGTGTTTGATCCCCAACTATTTTAAAATCAATATTATTATCATTAAGTTTTTTTGCTGCAAAATCCATTATTCTTTGTCCATTTTTCCTTAATTTTTCATAGCTTCCAGGACGTTTTAATATTTCTAAGGTTTTTAGACCTGCAACGGATGCAATAGGATTCCCTGACAAGGTACCAATCTGCATTAGAAATCCTTGATTACCAACTTTTTCTTTATCAAAATGAGCCATAATTTCTTTTTTGCCAGCTATAGCAGCTAATGGAAAACCACCGCCTATTATTTTTCCTAAAGTACATATATCTGGCGTAACGCCATAATATTCTTGCGCACCTCCATAAGCAAATCGATAACCTGTTACAACTTCATCAAAAATAAGTAGAATATTGTATTTATCGCATAATTTTCTAAGGGTAGGCAGAAAGTTTTTGATTGGAGGAATTAACCTTTGTAAAGGTTCTACAATTATTCCTGCAATGTCAGAATTCTGTTGCATTAAAAAATTTTCAATAAATTCAATATCATTGAAGGGGGCAACCAAAACTTCCGATTTTACACTCTCTGGAATACCAGCGCTGTCAGGTACTGCTTGAGGAAAATTACTTAGTTTAGTAGGAGCTAAGCTCATTTGAGCTTCAGAACACATTCCGTGATAACCTCCCTCAAATTTAAGAATTTTACTTCTTCCTGTATAAGCACGAGCTAGTCTCATTGCATACATATCTGCTTCACCACCTGTTGATACGTAGCGAATTTGTTCTGCACATTTTACGCTATTACAAATCTCTTCAGCTAGTTCAACACCAAAAGTATTATTAGCAAAAAAAGTAGTTCCTTTTGAAATTTGAGATAGAACAGCTTCTTCAACCTCAGGATTACTATGTCCTATCAACATAGGGCCAGATCCAATAAGATAGTCTACATACTCGTTCCCATCTTGATCCCATATCCTAGAACCCCTGCCTTCTCTTATAAATACCGAAGAATCAAAATTACCAAATCCTCCTGCAGGTAGAACTACCTTTGCTCTTTCAATCCAGTCAGATTGATTATTTAACTTTTGCATTTTATGGCCTTTCTTAAATCATTTTCTTATTTAAAATACACGCGAAATAGTCTATTGTCATTTAAAAGATAGTCCATATTTCAATATTATTATTAATAAATTTTTGGCAGAGAATATGATTGAAAAAGAATTATTAAAAGAGATAAGGGAAAAGTTTTGTCATGTTGATAAATGTCCTTATACAGGGAAGAGAATTTTCTTTGAGAATGCAGGAGGTTCATTAACTTTAAAAGCTGTGGCTGATCGCTCTGCGCTCATGGCTGCCTTACCTGATAACCAAGGAAGAGATAACATGGCATCTTCTTCCATAATGAAAATTATAAATGATTCTAAATTAAATACTTTAGATTTTTTTAATACTAAAAGTGGTTCTGTTTTGATTGGAGAAAGTGGGACAGAATTGCTTTTCAGACTTATTAGAACAGCAATTTTATCAAGTGGTAATGGATCTATAGTAGGAAGCACTCTTGAGCATCCAGCTTCTAGATCAGCCACAACAAAGTGGTCCAAGATAGCTTCTAAGAAATTGACTTTAGTCCCTCACTGTAACAAAACCGGTACAATAGATATAGATAAATATCTTGATCAAATCGATAGTAGTGTAGTTGTAGCGACTCTTGTACATACTTCACCAGTTACTGGAATAGGAGTAGATATTGAAAATCTTACTAATGGAATAAAAGATAAAAATCCAGATTGTTTTATAATTGTTGATGGTATTCAACATGCAGCTCATGGAGATATAAATATAAGCAATTATAATATTGATGGTTATGTTATTTCTCCTTATAAAGTTTTTTCCCGCCATGGTTATGGACTTGCTTGGTTGTCTGACAGATTAAGAAAATTACCCCATGAAAACTTAATCAATGGGCCAGAGGAGATTTGGGAATTAGGTACAAGAGATGTAGGTTCTTACGCAACATTTTCGGATGTAGTAGAATATTTTGAGTGGTTAGGTTCAAAATTTTCAGTAATTGAAAATACTAGACATGAAAAATTTTTAAATGCATCAAAGTTTATTCATAAACAAGAAAATCATCTCGTTAATACAATGTTATTTGGAAAAGATAATATTAAAGGACTGTCCAATTATCCAAACATACATATTATCGGAGGTGTTGAAAATGAGCTTAGAGAAGGTTTAGTTTCTTTTTCTTTTCCAGATTTATCTTCTGAAATTATTGTTAAAGAATTAAATGATAAGGGAGTAAGAACTCATATAAGAAAATCTGATCATTATTCTGGTAATATTTTAGAACCACTGGGTTTAAAAAATTGCGTTAGAGTTTCTATGTGTCATTATAATACGGATGAGGAAGTGCTTCAATTCTTAACTGGTATGAATGAAATTATTAATCCTTAATTTTAAGCACCCCATAAATCATTTGTAACTGGAAAAGCCAAAAAATTATCATATCTTATGGAAGGTTTTCTATCTTTCTTTAGTAAAAGTGGACCATCTAAATCAACAATATCACTCATACTTGATAATAATAGAGCAGGTGCCATTGCAAGAGAACTTCCAACCATACATCCAAGCATTATTTTAAAACCATTTTTTTTTGCAGTCTTTAACAGTTTAATTGCTTCAGTTAACCCCCCTGTTTTATCAAGCTTTATATTTATAAAATCATAAAGGCCAATTAATTTCTTTAGACTGTTCAAGTCGTGACAACTTTCATCAGCACAAATTGGTATTTGTCTGTCCAGTTTTTTTAGTAGATAATCTTTATTCGAAGGAAAGGGTTGTTCAATCAGCTCAACACCAATAATTTTAAAAATAGGGACTAAATAATTATAACTTTCTATTGTCCATCCTTCATTTGCATCTACAATAATTCTAGCATTGGGAGAGCCTTCTCGTACTGCTTTAATACATTTTTCATCTGATTGGCCACCAAGTTTAACTTTTAAAATAGGATAATTACTTTTTGATTTAGCCTCTAGCATCATTTTTTCTGGAGTTGATAAAGAAATTGTGTAAGCCGTAATAGTAGGTTTGGGTTTTTTTAAATTTAGAAGGTTCCATACAGGTTTACCCTCTTTTTTAGATTTTAAATCCCATAGGGCACAATCTAAAGCATTTCTAGCGGCACCAGGTTTTAAAATTTTTTGCAAACCTTGATTATTAACTGGTAAAGGAACAGATAATATGTCTTTTGAAACGCTTTCTAGACTCTCACCATATCTTTTATAAGGAACACATTCACCTAATCCAATAAATTCTCTATCTCTAATAGATACAGTTAAAACTTCTGCTGAATTCCTAGATCCCCTTGAGATGGTAAATTTTTTTTTTAATTCAAATGAATTTTGATCTATATGTAAAAGCAAAATATTTCCTAATTTATTCTTGAATTAATCTATCCACAATTTTTTTTTGTACCGTCAATAAATGGATCAACAGTTGGCAATTTAAAAGCTTGTTCAATTTGATTTTTTAAATTTTCACCTTCTAAACGTTCCATATTTTTTGTATTGATACAAATTCCTGAAATTTTACAATTAGGATTACTTATTTTTGCAAGTGGCAGAGCTATCTCGTATAGAGCTTCTAAAGTTGGTAAATCATAATGTGGTAATCCTCTCATATGAGCTCTAGTTGGTTCATGGCATAAAATTATATGATCTGGTTGACCACCGTGTATTAAAGCCATTGTAACACCTGAATAAGATACATGAAAAAGAGAACCTTGACCTTCTATTATATCCCAATGATCATCATCATTATCTGGAGATAATGCTTCTACAGAACCCGCCATAAAATCCGCAACTATTGCATCTAAAGGAATCCCTCTCCCCGATATTAATATACCTGTTTGACCAGTAGCTCTAAAACTAACTTTCATTTTTCTAGAACGCATTTCTTTTTCTATAGCTAAAGAAGAATACATCTTTCCAACAGAACAATCTGTTCCTATGGTCAAACATCTTTTACCAGTTCTTTTTTTACCATTACCAATGGGAAATTGTTCTTTTGGTATTCTAACATCAATTAAATTACATTCATTAACTTCTGATAAATTCAAAAGGTCTTTTTCGTTTGACAATAAATTGTGTAAACCAGAAGCAATATCGAATTTAAGCTCTAAAGCATGACATAAAGTTTTTTTCCAACTATCAGAAAATTTTCCACCCCTATTAGCTACTCCTATAATCAGAGTTCTTGCACCATTTTCTTTTGCTTCTTCTAGCGTATAATTTTTTAAATTTAAATCAGCCTTACAACCAGGTAATTTTATTTGGCCAATACTTATATCAGGTCGCCAATCTCGTATACCTTGAGCTACCTTAGCAGCAAGTTGATCGGGTGCATCTCCCAAAAATAAAAGATAGGGGGTTTTAATCATAATTTATTTCCTACAGAAATCTTTAGTATAAAATAAAAGTTATTTTTTTTTATATCAACCATGTAGTGTTAAATCACTTTTTTCTTTTTTTGAAAAAATATAATTTTGGAATCTATTTAGAGAAAATGAATCGATTGGTAATTTAGTTTTTTTATTTAAAACAAGTTCAGAGATTATATTGCTTACTGCTGGTGCAATTCCAAAACCATGTCCCGAAAACCCACAAGCTATAATAAGACCTTCACATTCAATTACATTATCTATTACTGGTAGGGCATCTGGGGTAAGATCGATTAGCCCTCCCCAAAAAGATTTTAAACTAGAGTTTTTCAATTCAGGAATAATATCTATAGATCGTGATATTGTATTTTGGATTTCATTTAAGGTTGTTTCAACATATGGCATACCATTTTTTAACTTAAGGTTTCCTGTCCACTCTTGAAATCCACTACTAATTCTAAAACAACCGTTATTTTCCTGTCGCATAGCTAGGCTAGCATTTGCTACGCCAATTACAGGTTTTAAAATTTTAGAAGTTATTTCAGTTTGAATCACTGTAACAATAGGTATTTCAAGTGGAATTTTCTTTTCAACACTTTCCAATATTTTATTACAAAAAATTCCATTAGCTAAAATACAATATTTAGGATAAATTTTTCTTTTAGTTGTTGTTATAGAATTAATTTTATTTTTTTTTGAAGAGATTTTTAAAACCTCTTCATTATTAGAAAAAATAACACCATTTTTCTTTGCAGCTTTTTCATAAGCTCTAAGAGTATCAATAGGGTCTGCATGACCATCTGTCGGACAGTAAGAAGCAGAAAAAATTTTTGATGAAAGAGATGGACAAATTTCTTGAATATCTTTTGAGTTATTAAGATATTCGATCTCTAATCCTTTTTTTTGTTGTTCTTCTACAAGTTTTTTTATTATTTTATCTTCATAATTATTTCTTGCTAACCTTAAATTACCTTCTTGTTTATAATTAGTTTCACAATCTAATATGTCATTGAGATCCGACCATACTTTTACTGAATACTTTGCTAAAGGTATTTCTGCATCATGACGGCCAGATTGCCTTACTCCTGCTAAGGTCCATCCAGATCCCATTGCACCTGGTTCATGTTTTTCTATTACTTCAATATTTAGGCCTAATTTTGAAAGTTCATAAGCAGTTGAACAACCTATAATACCGGCACCTACAATAACAACATCAATTGCATTCACTAAAAATTCCTATCAAAAGTAAATTTTTAATGATTATAACACTTTTTTTATTAGAAATAGAATAATTTATAATACACGATCAAAAGCTTTTTTTAGTTTATCTAAACTTTTATCTACATCATAAAGTTTATCTAAACCAAATAAGCCAATCCTGAATGTTTGGAAATTTTTTGGTTCGTCACACATTAGTGGGACACCAGCAGCAATCTGCATCCCTAATTCTTTAAATTTAATTCCGTTGTGAACATTTTCATCATTAGTATAACTTACAACAACTCCAGGTGCCCTAAACCCATCTGCTGCGACTGATTTTATGTTTTTTGACTTCAAGAGATCTCTCACTCTATTGCCAAGTTCCCACTGGTTTTTGTATAACTTGTCAAAACCGTATTCTTTTGTTTCAAGCATAGTATCTCTAAAATGAGTTAGAGAATCTGTAGGCATTGTAGTGTGGTATGCATGCCCTCCATTCTCATATGTTTTCATAATAGAAAACCATTTTTTTAAATCTATAGCAAAACTATTAGAATTTGAATTTTCAACTACTTCTATTGCGCGTTCACTTAACATCACAACACCTGCTGATGGTGTAGATGACCAACCTTTTTGTGGTGCAGAAATTAAGATATCAACACCAGTAGCTTTCATATCAACCCAGGCACATCCTGATGCAATACAATCTAATACAAAAATAGCACCCACGTCATGGGCAGCTTTAGAAATAGATTCTAAATAAGCCTTGGGCAAAAGGACACCTGCAGAAGTTTCTACATGTGGAGCAAAAACTACATCAGGTTTTGTTTCATGTATTTTAGTGATAATTTCATCTATTGGAGCAGGTGCAAAGGGAGAAGTTTCTTCGTTTCCTATCTGCCGGGCTTTTATTATAGTAGTTTTTTTTGTAAAATTACCACTTTCAAATATTTGACTCCATCTATACGAAAAATATCCATTTCTTATAACCAGTGCGTGCTTATTTACGGCAACTTGTCTTGCTACAGCTTCCATTCCATAAGTTCCACCACCAGGTACTAATGCAACCCCATCAGTATTATAAACTTCTTTTAAAATCGATGATAGATCATTCATTACACCTTGGAATTTCTTTGACATATGATTAAGAGAACGATCTGTGAAAACAACTGAATATTCTAATAATCCATCTGGATCTACTGTATCTAAAAGAGCTGACATTATATCACCATTAATAATTAAACTTAGATTAATAAGATATGCAACTATATGTAAATTATCAATATTAATGAATTTTTTTTTTGATTTTTTTAGTAATATTCAAAAAAAATTCCAAAATTTTATTCTTTTGAATTAATCCACCAATCTTGAATTTTGAAATACTCTATTGCTATAGGAACAAACCATGGATATCCATTATAAAAGGGTATTTTCTTAAAAGGAATATTATAAAAAGCACTTTTTTGTTCAAAATTTAAAATTATTTCTGCTGCTTTTTTACCAAACCATCTTGACCAAACTGTTCCAGAACCACAGTATCCCGCAGCATATATAATACCATTATGTATGACCAATTTAGGTATTTGATCAAATGGAAAAGTTACATAACCATACCAGTGATTTGATATTTCGATTTCCTTTAATTCAGGAAAAATCTCTAATAGGCCATACATAAGTTTTTTAGTTGGGTCTTCATTATTATACTGTACTCTTCTCCCACCAATTAAAATTCTTTTTCCATCTGGAGACGGTCTAAAATAATGAAATAAATTCAAAGCCTCCCCAAAAGTACTTAATTTGGGCATTAGGCTATTTACTCTGTTATTTCCTATTTCAGATGTAGAAATCATTTCTGAAATTACTGGTATTAGTTTTTTTCTTAACCAAGGTAAATTTTTATCGGTGTAGGCATTTGTGGCAATAATTAGGTGTTTAGATTTTACTAAACCTCTATTTGTCAAAATATGATAAAGTTCACCTTTTTTCTCACAATTTTTAAAAGTAGTTTTATTAAAAATATAACCACCACTTTTTCTAACCATTTTTGTCATTGATATTACAAGTTTTGCAGGGTGAATAGATCCTATTTTTTTATCAAAAATACCTCCTACATATTTCTTACTACCTATAAATTTTGGTACATCTTTTTTTTCAACTATGCGATTTTCTATTCCTAGATATTCTGAATTAAAATCATCATCTTTTTTTTGGTTTTCATGGCTTTTTTTGCTTAACGCACCTATAAACATTCCATTTATTTTTAAGTCACAATCAATTTTTTCTTTTCTAATAAAATCGTACAAGTCTTGTCTGGCAGTTTCCCCTTCTTCTATCATTTTTTTAGCTAATTCTAAACCAAATTTAGATATTAATTCTTTAATACTGGGTTTTATTTTTCCACTGGTTATCCCACCATTTCTGCTGGAAGCACCATAGCCAGGTATTTCAGAATCAATGATAATTACCTTAAGACCTGATTTTAAAAGTGTTAATGCTGCACTTAAACCTGTATAACCAGCTCCAACTATTACAACGTCAGCAGTTAGTTCCCATTCTAAATCGTCGATTAAATTTGGTTTTGCATGTGTCCACCAATAGGGTTCGTTAAAATTTTTTAGATCTTTTTTCAATTTTTTGTAAAATTTTACTTTATATTTTAAAAATTGATAATAAATCATAAAATATAAAATATATATAATATTGTTCAAAAACTTTATTTTTAACTATAAATAGAAACAATGATTAATTTCTTAATTTTGAAAAAAAAAAGCCTTAGTTCTTTAGAAAAAGCTATC
This sequence comes from Paracoccaceae bacterium, assembly GCA_045565285.1. Lineage (GTDB taxonomy): Bacteria > Pseudomonadota > Alphaproteobacteria > Rhodobacterales > Rhodobacteraceae > CACIIZ01. Next base: position 68,977 of record JBJLFR010000004.1, on the reverse strand, counting down.
ATTTTTGTGTTTATTGGAATTTTTTTATTGGATATTATGGGCATTATTATTAAATCAATGAATGATAAATATTCAGTAATGCAGTACGCAGTTGCAAGAAATTTTTTTGGACTATTTCCTTTGCTTATATACTTATTTATTGCTTGCAATTTTAGAGCTAAAAAAAATACCTTTAATTTTAATCATAAATTAATTTCCATAGGGCGAGGTCTAAGCATAGTATTTGCTCAAAGTTGCTTTTATTTATCAATTATGAACTTAGAGTATGCAACAGCAGCCACTCTTGTATTTTCTACACCAATTTTCTTAACTGCTCTATCTGTTCCAATACTTGGGAATGCAGTTGGTTATTGGAGATGGTCTGCCGTTTTATTAGGGTTTTTAGGAATAGTAATAATTGTAAGACCAGGTTCAGATATTTTTTCAATTTACGCTTTACTTCCCCTTGGAGCTGCTTTTGGATACGCTTTATCCAGTGTTCTAGTAAAACTCTTTCCAAAAGAAGTTCATACAACCAATATTCAACTTTATACACAATCAACTACTTTAATAGCAGCAATTTTCATTTGTGGATTTTCATTATCTTTTAGTTATATCAGCTCTTTTTATGATTTGTTTCTATTAGCAATCATAGGTTTTACAGGGGGAACTGGAGTAATTTTTTTGATTTGGGGGTATAGGCTAACAGAACCAAGTTTAATTGCACCATTTGAATATTTTGGACTACCTATTGCTTTTGCACTTGGTTGGATTTTCTTTTCAGAATGGCCATTTGATAAATTATTCCCTGGGATTTTAGGTATTGTAGGTGCTGGTCTAATTATTGTTTGGAGGGAAGGTATTAAATCAAAGAAAATATTGAGTAATTTTAAAAAGTAAAAAAAGAGTATATCTTTCACATTTTAAATAAAATAATTTAATTTACAGGTCTATAATGGTTAATTGGATAAAAGTTTGTAAAAAAGAAGAAATAGAAGTGGAAGATTTAATTCGCTTTGATTTTGAAAATAAAACATTCGCTATTTATTGTAGCCCAAATGAAGAATTTTTTTGTACTGACGGTATTTGTACTCATGAGCATATTCATCTTGAGGATGGCCTTGTTATGGATGATATTATCGAATGTCCAATGCATAATGGTCAGTTCAACTATAAGACAGGTAAAGCAGTCAGATCTCCTGCATGTGAGGACTTAAAAACTTATGAAGTAAAAGTTATTGAAGATGTTATATATATAAACATTGATAATTAGTTTATAAAAAAACTTATACTTTTTCTATTTTAAAAGTTCATAAAATCCAGGAAATCCGTCAATAACCATTTCTGTTGATAGATATATTAAAAATAATAAACCAAGCCATGAAACCCATTTATATTTTGTAAGGATTTTCATAATTATTGTTGCAAAAAATGCCATAAAAACTATCGCAAGTACTAGACCAAAAATAAGAAGAACTCTGTCTTCCCTAGCAATAGCTGCCACTGCAAGTACATTATCAATAGACATAGATATATCAGCTATGGTAATTGTAAGAAGGGCATTTATTAATTTTTTATTTTCATTGGTTGATAATTTTTGATTGTCAGTATCAGTTTTGTAACTATCTCTTACAGTTTGTCTTAATTCTTTATAAAATCTCCAACATACAAAATATAAAAGCAACCCTCCAAAAAATAAAATACCAGGTATCTCTATTAAATAAGTTGCTATAATAGCAAAAAATATTCTAAAAAAAGCCGCTAATGCTATTCCTAATATAAATGCCTTTCTTCTTAGTTCAGGTGAAAGACCAGAAGCTGCCATTCCTATTATTAATGCATTATCACCAGATAAAATTATATCGGCAAATAAAATTTGAATAATATTTAAAATTTGATCATTCATAATGAACCATATTATCTATTTTTGAATTTTTATGCTAATTTTTAGTTTTTATTTCATAAATGTTTCTGTCTTAACTACTTTTCTTGTTTTAGCAGCTAATTTAATTGCTTCAATAACTGCCAGTGTATTTAAGCCATCTATTCCTGAGCAGATAGGATCTTCTTTTTTTTCAATAACACCTAAAAAATTATTTAATTGTTCATTTAAGGGATTATTTTGGGATTTATCTAATTTGTCTTCATGACTGGTAATAGGTTCCCACCAGCTTCTATTTTCAATACTTTTCCAAACTTTTGTTTGTGGTATCTCTAAAGAACCATGTGTTCCTCCTATCCAATAACAAGGTTCCTTTTGAAAGGGATAAATAGGATTTTCCTTGGATGTGAGTTCCCAACTCCAAGGGCTTATAATAGTGTCGGATATTGATAAAGTTCCCAATGCTCCATTTTTAAACTTTAATATTACAACAGCAGTATCTTCTGTATTACCACCTCTAACGGAATTGGAATGAAAACTTTGAACACATTCTATATCCCCAATTAAATAACGCATTAGATCAATATCATGAACTAAATTAATTAAAACTGGACCACCAGCTAAAGATTTTCTCCAAGAATTAAAATAATTATCAGGTTTAAATAACCAGCAAGTTGCTTGAGTAGCTACAATTTTACCTAAATCTCCTAATTTTATTTTTTCCTTCACTTTTTTAATAATTTTATTATGTCTTCTGTGATGTCCAGTTAAGATTTGAACATTTTGTTTTTTTGCATGCATAACTATTTCCAAAGCACTTTCAATATCTGATGATAATGGTTTTTCAATAAGAACCGGTATTTTTTTGTTTAAAAATAATTCTGCATGTTCTTTATGATCTGAATTAGGCGTACAAATTATTGCTCCATCTGGCTTAGCTTTATCAAGTGCTGATTGAATACTAGAGAAATTTTGAATATTTAGTTTTTTTGAAAGTTCATAAGCTTCTTGGCTAGGGTCAACTATTAGGCCTAACTCACAATTTTTATTTTTTAAGATTGTATTGATATGTTGTTTTCCTGCTAAACCTGCACCAATAACAGCAATTTTCATAATAAATGACTTTAAAATAGTTATATTTACCTAATTATCTAAATTTATATAAAATTCAACATTAAATCATTATTTTATATTATAAAGTTCGATTAAAGCTTGTTCTCCATAAATAAAATTTATAATCCTTAATCAAATTTGATAAAACACATATGAGCTAATTAATTGTCTAAAAAAAATTTGATATATGATATTTTCATAATTGGGGGAGGAATAAATGGTTGTGGCATTGCAAGAGATGCTTCTGGTAGAGGTCTGAATGTTTGTTTGGCAGAAATGAATGATCTTGCAAGTGGTACTTCATCAGCGTCAACAAAACTAATCCACGGTGGTTTAAGATATTTAAAGTATTTTGACTTTAAATTAGTTAAGGAATCTTTAAAAGAGCGTGATGTTTTGCTTAAAATAATGCCTCATATTTGTTGGCCTATGCGTTTTATTATTCCTTTAGAGCGTCTTAGAATAAATAATTTTTTTATAAGATGTGGATTATTTATTTATGATTATATTGCAGGAAATTCTATCTTACCAAGAACCAAATCAATAAGACTTCAAAATTCAAGCTTAAGTTTATTTTTAAAATCTAAATTTAAAAAAGCCTATATTTATTCAGATTGCTGGGTTGAAGATTCTAGGTTGGTTATTTTAAATGCAGTTGATGCCAAAAAAAATGGGGCAAATATTCTTACACATACAAAAGTAATTAACTTTTCAAAAAAAGGAAAATTATGGAATGTCATCACAAAAAATAATAAAGGTGAGATTCATGAACATTTTTGTAAATGCATTATCAATGCTTCTGGTCCTTGGGTTGACAATATTAATGAATATGTCGATTTGAAAGATACTTATTCCACTAAATTAGTAAAAGGTAGTCATTTAGTAGTTGATAAATTATTTGATCACAATCTAGCTTTTTTTCTAACAGGTAAAGATGGAAGAATTATTTTCATTATTCCTTTTCAAGATGAGTTTAGTCTTATTGGTACAACAGAGGTTTTTCATCAAAACATAAACTCAACCCCCAAATGTTCAGACGAAGAAAAAAAATACTTATTAAATTTTATCAATAACTATTTTAGCTTTAATCTTAAAACTGATCATATAATTTCAAGTTTTTCTGGAGTAAGGCCACTTTACAACAAAAAAAATCAAAATAAAAAGAATATTTCCTCTATTACAAGAGATTATGTTTTAAACTTAGAATATATAGATGATTTACCATTACTTACAATTTATGGTGGAAAACTTACGACGTTTAGAAAATTATCTGAAAATGTACTATTAAAGTTAAAAAGTGTTTTTCCCAAAATGGGCGATGACTGGACTATGAAAAAACCTCTTCCAGGGGGAGATTTTTTAATTAATGAAAAAGATAAACTAATTATTAATTTGCAAAAAAAATATCCTTTTTTGGATAAAAATTGGGCTAATAGATTGATCAAATATTATGGAACATTAAGTGATCAAATTTTTAAAAAAGTAAAATCCAAAAAAGATTTAGGTATTGAGTTTGGTCACTCTTTAACAGAAAAAGAGGTAAACTGGCTTTTAAAGAATGAATTTGCAAATTCAGCGGATGATATTTTATGGAGAAGGACTAAACTTGGGTTAAAATTTAGTGAGACTGAGAAAAATAAATTAAAAAAATGGATAGAATCAAGAATTTAAATTCAAAGAATCAATATAGCAGGTAAATAAATGTCTTACATTGTATCAATCGATCAAGGAACAACTTCTACCAGATGTATTTTATTTGATCAAAATATGAAGACTGTTAATATTTCTCAAACAGAATTCAAACAATATTTTCCTCATTCAGGTTGGGTTGAGCATGATCCAGAAGACTTATGGAATACAACAGTATCTACCTTTAAAGAAGTTTTAAAAAAATCAAATTTAACTCCAGATAAGGTTGCTGCAATTGGTATAGCCAATCAAAGGGAAACAACACTTGTTTGGGATTCCAAAACTGGAAAATGTCCAACTAATGCAATTGTCTGGCAAGATAGAAGAACAAGTGATTTTTGTAAAATACTTAAAGATCAATCCTTAGAAGAAATGATAAAAAATAAAACTGGCCTGCTTTTAGACCCTTATTTTTCTTCAACTAAACTTCATTGGATCCTTAATAATATACCAGATGGTTTTACTAAAGCAAAAAATGGTGAGATTATTTTTGGAACAGTTGACACATATTTAATTTGGAAACTTACTGGAGGAAAATCACATGTTACCGATGCAACTAATGCATCTCGTACTATGCTATTTAATATAAAAGATCATAAATGGGATGAAGAAATCTGTAATTTAATGAAAATTCCAACGAATATGTTACCTAAAGTATTAGATTCATCAGATTTTTTTGGAGAAGTTGATAAAAATATATTTGGTTCAACGATACCCATTCTGGGTGTTGCTGGAGATCAACAAGCAGCAACTATTGGTCAGGCATGTTTTAATCCTGGGATGATTAAGTCTACATATGGAACTGGATGTTTTGCACTTTTAAATACTGGTTCTGAGATTATTTATAGTAAAAACAATATGCTGACAACTATTGCATACAGGTTAAATAATGAAAATACTTATGCACTCGAAGGTTCAATATTTGTTGCAGGAGCAGTAGTTCAATGGCTTAGGGATGAAATGAAATTTATGAAATCAGCTAATGAAAGTAGCTTTTTAGCTGAAAAAGCAGATAAAGAACAAAGACTTTATTTCATTCCAGCATTTACTGGTCTAGGGGCACCATATTGGAAACCTAATGCAAGAGGAGCCATCTTTGGTTTGAATAGAAATACTGGGCAAAATGAAATTATAAAAGCAGCTCTAGAAAGCATAGCATATCAATCACTTGATTTGATAAATGCTATGTATTTAGATTTTAATTTATCAAAAGAAAATCTAATTCTGCGAGTTGATGGTGGAATGTCAGCGTCTGATTGGACAATGCAAAATTTATCGAATATTTTACAAGCACCAGTTGATCGACCTGTTTTTTTAGAAACAACGGCCTTGGGAGCTGCTTGGTTAGCAGGATTTAAAGCTGATGTTTACCCGGATATTAAAAATTTTTCTAAACAGTGGGATAGAGATATAAGATTTAATCCAAAAATAACAAAGAATGAATCCGAAGATTTATATTATGGTTGGCAAAATTTAATCCAAAAATTTTTATAAACTTAAATTTGTCTTTAGTTTTAAGATAAAAAAAAGGATTTGGCTAATTATTTCTGATTTCTAAGATTGGTTCAATTGTAATTAGATATAAAATAATATAACTTGATTCCTTGCAGACCTTATTTAACGAATGGGAGACATAAATGAAAAGACTTATTGTTACATTCATCAGTATAATAGCATTGGCATCGCCTTTAACAGCTGATGAAGTTAAAATTGGAGTTCTACTTGGATTTACTGGACCAGCAGAATCTCTTGCTCCAAATATGGCCAATGGGGCTGAATTAGCTTTTAAAGAAGCCTCAGATTCTGGAGAGTTTTTGAGACATGCTGGGCATGGTTCAAAAATAGTTCCAGTAAGAGCAGACTCTACCTGTGTGAAAAAACCTGAAGCACAAGCTGCTGCAGAAAGACTTATAACTTCTGAAAAAGTGAGTTCTATAGTAGGTGCACTTTGTTCTGGTGTTACAATTTCAGTGCTTCAAAACGTAGCAATGCCAAAAGGTATAGTATTATTTTCACCATCAGCAACTTCTCCTGCTCTTAGTGATATGAAAGATAATGGACTATTTTTTAGAGCTTCGCCTTCGGATGCAAGGCAGGGACAAGTTATTGCAGATTTATTAAAAGAAAAGGGTTATAAAAGTATCGCTATGACTTATACAAATAATGACTACGGAAAAGGATTAGCTGATAGCATTGAGAATAACTTTAAAGCTGGTGGTGGCAAAGTAAATATAGTCGCTGCTCATGAAGATGGTAAAGCAGATTATGGTGCGGAAGTTGCGGCTTTGGCACAAGCAGGGGGTGATATACTTGTAGTTGCTGGATATCTTGATCAAGGAGGAAAAGGTATTATACAAGCCTCTCTTGACTCTGGTGCATTTGATCACTTTTTTCTACCAGATGGGATGATTGGACCTAGTTTAGTAAAAGCCATTGGAGATGATTTGAATGGTTCTATTGGTACAGTACCAGGAACTGATAGTGATGGTTCTAAGTTATTTGGAGAAATGGCTAAAGCAGCAGGTTTTGAAGCTACTCCATTCTCAGATTATTCCTATGATGCAGCTGCAATGACAATACTTGCGATGCAAGCAGCTGGAAGTAGCGAAAGTCAAAAATTTAAGGATAAAGTTTTTGATATTGCTAATGCACCCGGTGAAAAAATTCTGCCTGGTGAACTAGCAAAAGCTTTAAAAATACTAGCTGAGGGTGGTGATATTGACTATGTTGGTGCTACAGATGTAACTTTGATTGGTGAAGGAGAATCATCAGGAAGTTATAGGGAGATTCTAGTTAAAGACAACGAAATGACCACTGTTCAAATAAGATAATTTAAATAATTATTGGCCTGACTTATAAATTTAAGTCAGGCCTAAAAAAAATGTTACTCTTAAAAAATATTTACAAAAAATTTGGTGGTTTATTAGCAGTAAATGGAACATCCTTTACTGTTGAAAAAGGTACTATAAAAGGTTTAATAGGACCAAATGGTGCTGGTAAAACAACGCTATTTAATATAATTGCAGGCATGATAGCTCCATCTTCGGGACAAATATTTTTAGATGGAGAAAATATAACTAATCTGAAACCTTATGAACTATTCAATAAAGGTCTATTAAGAACTTTTCAAATATCTCAGGAATTTTCTACTTTAACAGTAAGAGATAACCTTTTAATGGTACCCTCAAACCAACCTGGTGAAAATCTATATTATAGTTGGTTTTCCCCTTTTAAAGTAAAACAATTTGAAAAAGAAATTCAAAAAAAAGCAGATGAAGTTATTCAATTCTTGGAACTCGAAAATGTTAGTAGCGAGTTAGCAAAGAATCTTTCTGGAGGTCAGAAAAAATTGTTGGAATTGGGTCGTACTATGATGGTAGATGCCAAGATTGTGTTTTTAGATGAGGTTGGTGCAGGTGTTAATAGAACATTACTTAATAAAATTGGTGAGTTAATTCTAAAGCTGAATAGAGATAAAGGATATACATTTTGCATGATTGAGCATGATATGGAATTTATTTCACGACTTTGTAAATCGGTTACAGTAATGGCAGAAGGTTCAGTTTTAGCTGAAGGAAGTGTGAATGAAATAAAAAACAATGATGAAGTTATTGAAGCGTATCTTGGAAAACAAAACAATAAAAATGGACAAAAAGTATAATGACTTTTTTATGTGGAGAAAAAATGTATGGTGGATACGGTAGTTCAAAAATTTTAAATAATTGTTCTATTAGTGTTGAAAAAGGACAAGTTGCTGTAATTGTTGGTCCAAATGGTGCTGGTAAATCAACTGCAATGAAAGCCCTATTCGGAATGATTAATTTGTATAGTGGACAAGTTTTCCTAGATGGAGTTAATATTACAAATTTACCTCCTCAAGAACGCGTTTTGAAAGGTATGGGTTTCGTTCCTCAAAATAATAATATATTTGTATCTTTAACTGTTGAAGAAAATTTAGAAATGGGTGCATTCATAAGAAATGATGATTTCAGATATACACTAGAAAGTGTATATAGTTTGTTTCCAGTCCTTTATGAGAAAAAAAAGCAACCTGCGGGGGAACTTTCAGGAGGTCAAAGGCAACAAGTAGCAGTTGGAAGAGCTTTAATGACAAATCCAAAAGTTCTGATGCTAGATGAACCGACAGCTGGTGTTTCTCCTATTGTAATGGAGGAGCTTTTTAAAAGAATAACTGAAATATCTAATACTGGAATTTCTATTTTAATCGTTGAGCAAAATGCAAAACAGGCACTTTCTATAGCAGATTATGGATATGTTTTAGTACAAGGTTCTAATAGATTCAGTGATACTGGAAAAGAATTAATGAAAAATGATGAAGTTAGACGTTCTTTTTTAGGTGGTTAAATTGGATTTTATTAATGCAATAATTTTGTTAAGCAATTTTATAATAGTCCCGGCTTTAACTTATGGAAGTCAGCTAGCTTTGGGAGCTCTTGGGGTTACTTTAATTTATAGTGTTTTAAGATTTTCAAATTTCAGCCATGGTGAATATATGTCATTTGGTACTATGATCACCATTCTTACTACTTGGTACTTTCAAAAAAATAATATATCAATTTACCCTTTTCCTACAGCTCTATTAGCTCTTCCAATTGGAATAATTTTTACAATATCTTTAGTTATTTCCTTGGATTATTTTGTTTTTAAATATCATAGAGAAAAAAAATCATCACCAGTTACTTTTCTGATAGCATCAATTGGATTAATGTTCTTTATTGGAGGAATTATAAGGTTTATAATTGGACCAAATGATCAAGTTTTTTCTGATGGTCAAAGATTCATAATAAAAGCAAAGACCTTCAAACAATTAACCGGTTTTTCAGAAGGTCTAGCAATTAAAATGTCGCAGGGTATAACTGTAATTACAGCAATTTTGGTGGTAAGTTTTATTTTCTGGTTTCTTAAATCTACCAAAACAGGAAAATCCATGCGAGCTTACTCAGATAATGAAAATTTAGCATTACTTTCAGGAATAAACCCCAATAAAGTTGTAATAATTACTTGGGTTTTGGTAGCAATTCTTGCCGCAATTGCAGGTGTTTTATTTGGATTAGATAAGAGCTATAAACCATTCTCATATATGCAATTAGTTTTGCCCATATTTGCATCGGCAATTGTTGGGGGAGTTGGGAATCCTGTTGGTGCTATAGCAGGTGGATATATAATAGCTTTTTCTGAATTAATAATTACTTTCGCATACAAAAGATTTTTTGGCTATTTGCTTCCTGAAGGTTTCAAACCTGAAGGATTGATTCAAATACTCTCTACTGATTATAAAATAGCAGTTTCATTTTTAATTTTGGTGTTAGTTTTAATTATTAAACCTACTGGTTTATTTAGCGGAAAAACAATTTAAATGTATTACTATTTTTCAAAATATAGAAATATTTTTTTCTTTTTCATTTTGTCAATTTTGATTATATTGGTCGGACTTTTCCAAAGTTGGTCGTTAGCATTTTCAATTATCAATGTGGGATTAATTTCTGCAATAATGTCCCTAGGAGTAAATATACAATGGGGCTATGCTGGTCTATTTAATGTTGGAATAATGGGTTTTGCAGCTCTTGGCGGAGTTGCTGGAGTATTAATATCAATGCCTCCAGTTAACTCTGCATGGGATACTGGTGGTTTAAATATTGTAATTGGATTTTGTCTTTTAGTATTCAGTATTTTTTCAATAATTTTTCTTTGGCACAGAGTAAAATCTTACAAAAAATATAGGTATTTTATTATTGCTTTTGCAATTTTAATTTTTTATATTTTATTAAGAATAGTTTTTGATCCTGCAATTGAACGTATTGAATCAATTGATCCAAGTAGCACAGGATACTTGGGTGGCTTAGGTTTGCCAATATTAATTTCATGGCCCATAGGAGGAATTTTTGCAGCTATGGCAGCTTATGCAATTGGTAAAGTAGCCCTTGGACTTAGATCTGATTATCTTGCTATTGCAACCTTGGGAATTTCTGAAATTATTATTTATTTTCTTAAAAATGAAGAATGGCTTACAAGAGGTGTTAAAGACGTAAGTGGCTTGCCAAGACCTGTTCCTTATGAAATTGATTTACAAGAAACTGTTTGGATGCAGGAAATTTCGAATATATTCGGAGTTAATATTGTAGATGGATCATATATATTTGTAAAAATTTCTTATATGTTTTTATTTTTGATTATTTTAATTATTATTTTCTCCTTGTCAGAGATTGCACTTAAGTCCCCTTGGGGGAGAATGATGAGAGCTATTCGAGATAATGAAATTGCTGCACAGGCAATGGGAAAAAATGTCACCAAGCAACATTTGGTAGTTTTTGTAATTGGTTCGGGAGTAATAGGTATGGCTGGTGCAATGCTTACTACCTTAGATGGATCATTTACTCCTACAACTTATCAACCTCTACGGTTTACTTTTTTGATCTGGGTAATGGTAATAATCGGAGGTTCTGGAAACAATTGGGGAGCAATATTTGGAGGAATGTTTATTTGGTTTTTTTGGATAGAAGCTGAGCCTATTGGTTTATGGTTAATAGATAAATTAACATTTGCTATGCCAAATGATTATTGGCTTAAAACTCAACTTATAGAAAATGCAGCACATATGCGTTTGATGACGGTAGGCATAGTTTTAATACTAGCGTTACGTTTTTCTCCTAAGGGTTTAATCCCAGAGACTAGTAGATACTAATAAAAATTAAAATTAAGTAAATTTTGATTGTTTTAAGACGTTAAAGAATAGTGAAACATTCGTTTAGAATAAAAGCTCTTAAGGTATTAATAAATTTAAAGTTATGAAATTTGTTTTATTTATATCATTTATATTCTATCAAATTTCACAGATAGCATATGCAGAAGTAAAAATTGGAAATCTTCTAGCTCTAACTGGTCCAGTACCGATAACTTCTAATTTAATGGCAGAAGCTATAGATTTGGCTGTAGAGCATATAAATGATCAGGGCGCTTTTTTTGAAGATAATCAGAAATTAGTTATTGTAAGAGAAGATAGTAAATGTGATCCTTTAGAAGCCATAAAGGCGGCAAAAAATCTGGTTGATATTGAAGTAGTTTCTGCAATTATTGGACCTGTTTGCTCTATACCCACAATTGCTCAAGCTGAAGAAGTTTCAATACCTGCAGGAGTACTAACAATTTCAATGTCTGCATCATCTCAAAAATTAAGTTCCTTTGAATTTTATTCTGATCTTGTTTTTAGAACTATATCTTCATATCCATATCAAGGTAAAATGTTGGCCAAAGTTGCTGCAATGAAAAAAATTCAGAATGTAGTTATCTATTTTGAAAACGAAAAATATAACGAACACCTCATTGATAATTTTGTAGAAAAATTTGAATCTTATGGAGGTAAAGTTCTAGAAATTCTTCCTTTTGAGAATGGGGAGGATTCATATTTTAATGAAATCATTGCTCTTGAACAAAAATCAGATAATTTGATACTAATATCTAATAATATCAATACCACAATACAAATATTAGAAGATATTCAAATAAACGATAAAATTCAAATAATTTTAGGAAACGAAGGAATATTAAATCAGAAAATTTTAAATGAAATTGAAAGTGCGAAAGTTAAAAAGTTAACTATTGTAAGTTCTGCATATGATACTACTAATTCAGCCTTTAAACAATGGGAAAAATATGCAAATACCATAGAAATTGATTCAAAAGGATCGTATTTACCAAATGCATATGATGCAACATTTTTATTAGGTCTAGCTATTGAAAAAGCAGGTTCTACAGATCTTGAAAAAATTGCTATGTCTATAAGAGAGGTTGCTAATTCACCAGGGGAAAAAATTTATCCAGGGGAATGGGAAAAAGCAAAAGCATTAATTGCTTCAGGAGATTCAATTGATTATATTGGAGCGTCTGGTAAAATTGAGTTTGATGAAAATGGAGATGTTGTTGGATATTATAGTATTAATATCATAACTGATAATAAATGGAAATCTGTAATAATTGAGCAATAAAAAATGATTTTAATTTAAGAGTATTTTAGTTTTTAAAACTTGCTCCTTATCTTTCATCCAATTTGGGAAAATCGCTGTATCCCATAAAGCTTTTTTATAAATTTTATAAAAAGCATTTAACCATTGTCTTAAATTGGAAATAGCTAAAATGAATTGTGCATTATTTATTGATTTATAGTTATTTTTATTATCTAAATTACGTTGATCAATAAAAACGAGTTTAAATTTTCTATTATCTTTCGCCACTTTTATACTTGTAACAAGCCATGACGGATTATTTTTCTTTAAATGAACAGTTTCTGTTTTAGGTTTATTTTTTTCTGCATTTTCTTGTGCAAATGATTGCTCTAATTCTTTTGAAATTTTATTAATAGAATTTACTTCTAACTGATCTGTTAAGCTTGGGATTAATCTATCAAGTAATCTTTTAGTTAACCACAATCTCTGAGTTTTTTTTGATTTATCACAACAATCCATTATTATTCGATCTTCTAATGGATCAAAATGCATAGTAACAGTTTTGATATTAAACATTTTACTAATATAAAATAAAAAAATTTAATTTGAACATAAATCTATTAATTTTTTTAATGCAATTTTATAGCCATCTATCCCGAAACCTGCAATTACAGCTGAAGATTTTTGGGATATGTATGAATGATGTCTAAAGCTTTCTCGCTTATGTATATTACTAATATGAACTTCTATAATGGGTTCTTCAAATAGAGTAAGTGCATCAAGTATAGCTATAGATGTATGAGAATATGCAGCTGGATTTATAATTATACCTGATGCATCTTCTCTTGCATTGTGTATCCAATTAATTATTTCATGCTCTGCGTTACTTTGTAAAAATTTTAATTTGATATTATTTTTTTTTGCTATTTCTAAACAGATATTCTCAACATCTTCTAAAGTAGTTGTACCATAAATATCAGGTTCTCGTTTTCCTAATAGATTTAAATTTGGTCCATTAATTATGTAAATAAGACAACTCATAATTTTTTCCTATTTTAGATTATAGATTTAATATTAAAAGTGAATTTAAATTATAAATGTTATGTGACAAAGTTTCTTTTTGAATATTTATTATTTTTCCATATATCTTTTTTAAAAATAATTTTCAAAATTTTTATTGCTTTATTAACATCTTTTTCAGAATTATATAAAGGATTAAAACCAAAGCGCATAATATTTGGTTCTCTATAGTCTCCTATTACATTATAATCAATTAAAGCCTGCATTTTTTCAAAGGCATTTTCAGTCTGATAGGCAACTTGATTTCCTCTATTATTTTGGCTTTTTGGGCTTATTAGTTTCATATCTAAATTTAAATGTTCTATTTTATTAATAAAAAGGGAAGTAAGTAATTGAGCTTCTTTTCTAATTAAATTTATATCAACATTATCCCACATTTTTAAGGCCTCTTCTAAAGCAGCCATTTGAATTACAGGGGGTGTACCTATTCTGAATCTTTTTATATCTTTAGCGGGTTTGTAGGACAGATCAAAATTAAATGGATTTTCATGTCCTAACCATCCAGCGATAACGGGATCAATCTTATTTATATGTTTTGGCTTAACATATAAAAATGCTGGTGAACCCGGTCCACAGCTTAGATATTTATAGGTGCAGCCTACTGCAAAATCTATATGATTTTCTTTTACATTTAATGGTAAAGCACCAACAGAATGAGCAAAATCCCAAACTGTTATTATGTTCATATCTCTTGCTATATTATTTATTTTTTTTAAATTATATATTTCGCCTGTTCTGTAATCAACATGAGTTAGCATAAGAATTGAAATATCACCTCGTTGTAACTCATCCTCTATTTTAGTTTTATGTACCACCCTTACTTCAGGTAAATTTTTTTCTTTTAAATATGAATTTGCAATATACAAATCTGATGGGAAATTTGAGTCATCACTTAAAATAAAACCTTTATTTTTTGAAACTTGAACAGCTCCTGATATTGCTTGAAAAAGTTTGATTGCTAAGCTATCGCCTATTGTTACACTATCTTTATTTGCACCAATTAATTTTGCTATTTGATTTCCTATCTTATCTGGTTGTGCCATCCAATTGGCTTTATTCCAACCTTTAATTATTTGTCTTCCCCACTCGTTAGTTATTACATTTGAAACTGAATTAATAATACTTTTTTGTAGAGGTCCCAAAGAGTTTCCATCTAAATAAATCCAATTTTGGGGAATATAAAATAATGGTCTATATTTTTTATGAAGTGTATTAACCATTATTTGTTGAACTTTCAGACTTTAAAATATACGTATAGATAATAATACCTTTCTTTTAATTTTCTAGTTTTATTAAATCCATTAAAATTAAATTTTTGTTATACCATTATTGGATATTACAATTTTTGAAAAACTTATAAATATTAATTTTTTCCAAAATAAAAAATTACTCGGATTTATTTCTGCATTTCTTGTTGTTTTTATTTGGTCATTTTGGTTGATAGTAAGTCGTGTAGGAGTAAAAACTCATTTAAGTATCTATGATTTAGCTGCTATTAGATTTGGACTATCTTCTTTATTTATTGCGCCATTCATTATTTATTTTCGAATTTGGCAAACAATAAGTTTAAAAAAATCGTTTATAACTGCATTCTCTATTGGTCCATTTTATGTATTATTAGCATTTGGGGGTTTTTATTATTCTCCTGCTTATCATGGTGGGGTTTTTATGAATGGGTTTCTCCCAGCAATTACCGTTTTTATAGGCTACTTGCTTGGTAAAAGGTTAGTAAAACTAGAACTATTAGGAACATCTCTAATTTTATTAGGGTCATTAATTATATTATTTGATCATCCCTATGAAATATTAAAAAATAGTTGGAAAGGTGATATTTTTTTCATTATTTCTGCCATATTTTTGAGTATTTTTATAATCTTAGTTAATAAATGGGATTTAAAATTTAGCCAAATTTTATATTCAATTTGTATTATAAATGCCTTATTTTATTTACCAATATGGATTTTATTTTTACCAAAAGGTTTCGATTTCATTGATTTTTCTTTATATGATAGAGATATAATAATAAATATTTTATTCCAGGGTTTTGTACCAAATATCTTTGGATTATATCTAACAGCGTTTGCCACTAAATCTATTGGAACTGCTAAGGCTTCTTCCATTTTAGCTGCAGTTCCAATATCTGGTGCTATTTTAGGTTTCTTTTTTTTATCAGAAATTCCAACCTATTTTAGTTGGATGAGTTTATTTACTGTATCGATTGGAATTTTAATTATTGTACTTAGAAAAAAGAAACATGCATAATTTACTGTATATTCATTGGGATAGTTACTGGGCCATCATTACATATGTTTAATTTCATATTAGCTCCAAAAATACCAGTTTTTGTTTCTATGTTTTTGGCCATCATTAATTTAGCTAAATGATCAAATAACAATTTGGCTTTTATAGGTTCCATTGCTCCTTTAAAATCAGGGCGATTTCCATTTTTTATATTAGCAACCAAAGTAAATTGACTTACCAACAGCACTGAACCATTAATATCAATCAAGGATTTATTCATTTTTCCTTTTGGGTCATTAAATATCCTAAGTTTACAAAATTTTTCTGCAACTTTTTCGCAAGTTTGAAATGTATCATTTGGAACTGCACAAATTAAACATAAAATCCCTTTTTTAATATGACTTACTATTGATTTATTTACTTCAACTGAAGAAGAGCTTACTCTTTGAACATTTATTAACAAAAAAAACCTCATAAAATTGATTTAATAATATTGAATAAAGTAATTCATATGATAGCGTAAATTCAACTTAAATTTAATGTGAATTATGACAAATCTGTTATATAAAAAATTTTTTCAAAAGCATCGTTTTAATAAAAAAAATTTCCTTATTTTAAAAAATAATATCACTATTACTTATAAGGACTATATTAATTCAGTTGAACAAATATCTTTTTTCTTGAAAGAAAAAGGTCTTCTTCCTGGAGATAGGGTTGCTTTAAAATTAAAAAAATCCCATTATTTTTTATCAATTTATGGAGCTTGTATTCATAGAGGTCTTATTTTTTTACCATTAAATGATAGTTATACAAATGAAGAGCTTTTATATTTTTTGAAAGATTCAGAAAGTAAATTACTAATTACAGATAAAGAAACTTGTTCTCAGTTAAAAAATAAAAAATTAAATAAAACTTTTCTCATAGAAACAGTTGAGCTAGATGGATCTGGGTCTATATCAAAAAGTTCTCTAAAAAAAATACCTTACGAAAAACCTGTTGATAGAAATCTCAATGACATAACTGCTATTCTTTATACTTCAGGAACTACAGGCAGGTCAAAAGGTGCTATGATAACACAAGAAAATCTATTATCTAATGCTCAAACACTTAGTGAATATTGGAGCTTTAATTCAGAAGATAATCTTTTACATTCTCTTCCCATTTATCACACTCATGGACTTTTTGTGGCAACAAATATAATTTTGTTATCATCTGCCAGAATGATTTTTCTTGAAAAATTTGAATTAGAAACATTAATAGATTATTTACCATATGCAACAGTTCTAATGGGAGTACCTACTTATTATTCAAGATTATTGGATTCTAGAAAATTAACAAAATTACTTGTAAATAACATGCGACTTTTTATTTCTGGAAGTGCTCCATTAAATAAAGAAATTAATGATAGATTTTTTAAAAAAACAGGTAAAAGGATACTTGAAAGGTATGGTATGACTGAAACTAATATGATTTGTTCTAATCCTTACAAAGGTGAGAGAATTTCAGGTACTGTTGGTTATCCATTACCTGGAATAGATGTTAGAATAGTTGATAAAGTCACTGGGGAATTATTATCAAGTGGTTATGTTGGTGAAATTCAGGTAAAAGGAAAAAATGTTTTTTCTGGATACTGGAGGATGCCAAATAAAACAGCTGACTCATTTACAAAGGACAACTATTTCAAGACTGATGATTTAGGAGTATTTGACAACAATGGTTATTTAGAAATAGTTGGAAGGTTAAAAGATCTTATTATTTCAGGTGGATTTAATATATATCCAAAAGAAATTGAAGATGTTATCAATAATATTGAAGGGGTTAAGGAAAGTGCTGTTATAGGTGTTCCACATAAAGATCTAGGTGAATCAGTTCTTTCTATAATTATTAAAGATGATCTGATTCAAATTGATTCAAAAAAAATTTCTGAAATTTTAAAAAACAAATTAGCAAAATATAAATGTCCAAAAGCTTATGTTTTTAAAATTTCTCTTCCTAGAAACAATTTAGGAAAAATATTAAAAAACAAACTTAGGGAAGAATATAATGACTACTTTAAATAATTAAGAAAATGAGTTTAGAAAAAATATTATCACAAGTTGAGATTGCTAAAGAACAAGCTGGACGCCAAAAAGATATAGTCAAAGTAATAGCTGTTTCAAAAATTCAACCAATATCTAGAATTAAAAAAGTTTTAGACCAAGGACATCGTGTTTTTGGAGAAAATAGGGTTCAAGAAAGTTTAGACAAATGGCCGAAATTCATTAGTGAATATGATAAGATAGAGTTACACTTGGTAGGTGCTTTACAAACAAATAAAGTGAAAGAAGCTATGAAGTTATTCAACGTGATACATAGTATTGATCGTGAAAAATTAATTTTAAAAATTTCAAATGAGACGCAAAAGATAGGTTTTTGCCCCGATTTATTTATACAAGTTAATACTGGTGATGAAGACCAAAAATCTGGAGTTAAGATCCATGAATTAAATAATATGCTAAAACTGGCTAAATTAAAGTACTCTTTACCAATTGTAGGGTTAATGTGTTTACCTCCAATAAATGAACTCCCATCAAATCATTTTAAGATATTATATGAAATTGCAAAGAAATATGAACTTCCTAGAGTTTCTATGGGGATGAGTAATGATTTTGCAGAAGCTATAAAATTTGGGGCAACAGATGTTAGGATTGGTTCAGCTATTTTTGGACAAAGGGGTTAAATTTTATCAAAAAAAGTGGCCACTTTTATCTTTTTTTGACTTTATGTATGATTTATTTTCTTTTGTTTCTTTAGATATAAGGGGTAAACGCTTTATAACTTTTATTCCGGAGTTTTCAAAAGCAGTTATTTTGGAAGGATTATTTGTGAGTAGTTTAATTTGATTAATTCCAAGCTTTTTTAATATTCGTGAACCAATTGATAAGTCTCTCTCATCATCATTAAAACCAAGCCTTTGATTTGCCTCAAAAGTATCTAGACCAGAATCTTGAAGTTTATAAGCCCTCATTTTATTTGCTAGACCTATTCCTCTACCTTCTTGATTTAAATAAAGAATGACACCGCTTTTCTCTAATTGAATTTTATTAATTGTTGCAGATAATTGTTCACCACAATCGCATTTTAATGAATGAAGAATGTCTCCAGTAAAACAAGCTGAATGTAGTCTAGTTAAAATTGGTTGAGATAAATCTAAAACTCCTATTTCAATTGCATAATGTTCTGTTAAGCTATTTAAATCTCTAAAAACTGAAACTTTTGAATTCAATCCCCCTAGAATTGGAACTCTACCAGTACTAATTAATGATAAATTTTCAGTAATTGTTTTAATTTCAAAATTTTTACTGATTTTTTGGTGAATTAACCCTGATTTTTTTAATTGCGATAGATCTGTGGAATTAATAGGTATAATAAGTGCTGCAGGTAATAATTGTGCTTTTTTACAAAAATGAATAGCCACTTTAGAAATATTACTATTTCCTTCACGTATACTAAAATACGGTCCTTTAAGAGGATAATCAAAATCTTTAGCAGGATCAGCTGTTGATTTTATCCAGTCAAACGATATTGGAGTTGGTATTTTTATTCTTGAAGTATCTTCATCATATACTCTAGCTTTTAAAAAATTGGCTCTGTTTTTGGTAATTGCTATATAAGGTTCTAATTTTGATGAATTACTGTATATTAATATTTTTTGAAAAGTTTCCATATCAAGAGTTTCTATAGCAACAATTATTTTGTAAGAGTTTTTATGTTCTAAGAGAATAGGAACTCCGAATCTAAGATCACTTATTTGTCTAATAGTGGTTAATTCATTGCTAAAGTAAGGAATCATCTTAAACTTTCAAAAATAAGAAATAGATATTATAACCTAAAAATTATAAAATTATTGACAATACAAGTTTTTAAAAAATTATATTTAATTTAGAGATATAATGATAAAAGAAAATAATCAAATGTATAAAATTGCCATTATCGATAATGAAACTGAGTTATTTTCAATTTTAGATGAGCAGAAAGATGTTTTCCCCAATTATAGTTGGGTTCATTTTAAAAGTATAAAAAGACTTATAGAAACTGATTCAAAAGAAATTTTTAGTCTATATGTAATCAGCGAAACAATAATCACTCAGGCCTCATTCAAAACTAATAATCTAAATAATTTAAAAAAACTCATCCCTTGTTTACTTATTATATCTTCAGATAATAGGTATAGAGATCGAATATTAAAAAATATGTTAATGTCAAAAATTCTAAACAAACCCTTTCGGTTTAATTTTTTTGTTAAAATGATTAATGAAATTTTATTATCTCAAGATAAAAATAAAATAAGTGATATGAATATTGGTACATATATGCTTAAACCATCTGAAAAAAAATTAATTAACAAAGCTAATAGAAAAATATTTTTAACTGATATAGAAGTAAAAATTTTAGCTAAATTGGGTCAGCATGATGGTGAATATGTTAAAAAGGATGAAGTTTTAAGACAAGTTTGGGGCATAAAACATTCATATAGCACTCATACATTAGAGACACATATATATAGGTTAAGAAAAAAAATATCAGCTAAATTTGGTGATAAACTTTCTATAATAAGTAAAATTGGAAAATATTCACTAAAATTTCAATAGTTTGGAACATTAATGAAAATTATAACTTGGAATATTAACTCGATAAGATTAAGAAGTTCTTTAATATATAAACTATTGGAACTAGAAAAGCCTGAAGTTTTGTGTCTTCAAGAATGTAAAAGTCCAAGTGAAAAAATGCCTTTTGATTTTTTTGAATCCTTAGGTTATAAATTTTCAGCTTGTTGGGGTCAAAAGGGTTATAATGGGGTTGCATTTATATCTAAAATTCCATTAAAAAAAATTGAAAAAAAAGATTTTTTAAAATGTGGAGAAGCTAGGCATTTATCAGTTTTAATAAATGGATTTACTATTCATAACTTTTATTTTCCTGCAGGAGGAGATATTCCAGATATTAATTTGAATAAGAAATTTCAATTTAAACTTGAATACATAAAGGAAGTAGAAAGATACTTTAACTTAAAAAAACCTATTAAATCTATACTTGTTGGTGATTTAAATATTGCTCCTGAAATAGATGATGTCTGGGATCACAAAAAATTATTAAAAGTTGTTAGTCATACTCAAATAGAGGTGAATCAATTAAAAAAACTTCAAGAGAATGGAGCTTGGATAGATGTTTTCAGAAAACATAAGCCTGAGGGAAAGCATTTTTCATGGTGGTCATATAGATCTAAAGATTGGAAATCATCGAATAGAGGTAGAAGGCTAGATCATATTTGGTTTTCTGAAGATATTAAAAATAGTTCAAATTGTTACATACTGAAATATATTAGAGATTGGGAAAAAACTTCAGATCATGTTCCTGTAGTAGCCGAGTTAAAGATATGAGTGGAATTAAATTTAATCTAAATAGTGAAATTGCTAGAATACAACTGAATAATTTTTCAACAAAAAATTCATTAGATAGAAATGACTTAAAAGAAATAACAGAATTTTTAAAAAAAATTGAAAATCTAGATCTAATTTGTTTAATCATATCTTCTACTGGTAATATTTTTAGTTCAGGAATGAATTTTAAGGAATTATCGGTCGGTGATTGGAGTAAAAATCCTATTTCAGAAATCTGCGATTTAATTGAAAAACTACCTTTTATTTCAATATGTAAAATAAATGGAGCAGTTTATGGTGGAAGTGTTGAATTGGTAATATCAACTGATTTTAGAATTGGATCAAAGAATTGTAAAATTCAAATTCCAGCCAGCAAATTTGGAGTACATTATGGGTATAAAGGTATTAAAAGATTGTTGCTTTTTTTTGGATTACAAATTTCAAAAAAATTACTTCTCCTAGGAGAAACACTTAACTTTGAGGAACTCAAAGTTATTAATTTTTTGGATTTTTACGATGATAATTTTGAAAATACAGAAACAATATTGAATGAAAAATTAAAACAAATATCGCTATTATCGCGCGATTCTATTAGAAAAATGAAAGCCTCAATAAATGATTCCAAAAATAATAATGTAAATATAGAAAATGAAACGGAAAGATTTCGATCAGGATTTGAAAGTGGATTAGTTTTGAATAAAATTAGTCAGTTGAAAGCAAAATAATTATTACTTTTTATTTTTAAAATTTTTGTACTTCATTATTTCAGCAGAGATATAAAATAAGTTATCATCTAACTGTTGATTTATTTTTGTTTGATTTAATTTTATTTTAGTATTTTTCGTTTCACTAATGGGTATTTCCCAGCCTAATATTTTAATAGGATCTACCTGAAAATTCAAAATTATTTTTCCAAGCCCAAATTTTGGATTTTTTTCAGTTATTTCTAGTTTTATTAAATTTTTATTTTTTTTTAATTTTGAAACTATTTCATTATCATTAAGGTCAATATTTTTTTCACTTAAGAATTTCAAGGGTGTTCCTTTTATTGGGAATCTTAATGGTTCAGAATTTGAATTATAGTCAATTATTGCAATTATTCCATTGCTACCAACTATTAAGTGATCAGCTTTTTTGTCATAATATTCTATTCTTAATTTACCAGGCTTCTTAAGCTTAATAGAACCAAATATTTTATCTCCATTTTGATTTTCTTGAATTATTTCAGAATTTAAAGATGTTATACTATTAAGATAAATTTCAATATTGGCTAGTTTAGTTTCTTTTGAAAAACCAAAATTGTTATAGAAAACAAATAAAAATATAAAAGTAACTAAAAAAAAATTTATACTTATGGTTTGAAAATTAACCAAATCTGTTATCCAATTATATCTCAGAGATTAAAATTTCTCTTTTTCCTACATGATTTGCTGACGAAACAACACCTTGCTCTTCCATTGCTTCAACAATTTTTGCTGCTTTATTGTATCCAATAGAAAGTCTCCTTTGTATATATGAAGTAGAACATTTTTTATCTCTTGCTACAATAGCTACAGCTTGATCATAAAGTGCATTTTCAGAGTTACTATCAGAAGGTGAAAGACCCATAGATTTATCGATTCTATTTTGTGTTTCTTCATCAGGGCCACTGATTATTCCAGAAACATATTCTGGATTACCTTGTTTTTTTAAATGATTAACTACTTCTTCTACCTCTTCATCAGATACATATGGTCCATGTACTCTAGTTATCTTTCCACCATTAGCCATATAGAGCATATCGCCCATCCCAAGTAATTGTTCTGCTCCCATTTCTCCTAAAATTGTTCTACTATCAATTTTTGAAGTTACCTGAAATGATATCCTAGTTGGAAAATTAGCCTTTATTGTTCCTGTTATTACATCAACAGATGGCCTTTGTGTGGCCATTATTAAGTGAATACCGGCAGCCCTTGCCATTTGTGCTAACCGTTGAATACATGCTTCTATATCTTTTCCTGCAACCATCATAAGGTCAGCCATTTCATCTACAATTATTACAATAAACGGTAAATATTCAGGTTTAATTGACTGTTCTTCAAATTTTGGCTCTCCAGTTTCTTCTTCAAAGCCAATTTGGACTGTTCGTGTAAAATTTTCGTTATTTTTTATTGCTTCTTGAACGCGCAAATTAAAACTTTCAATGTTTCTGACACCCATTTTAGACATTTTTCTATATCTTTCTTCCATTTCTGCTACAGCCCATTTAAGTGCTACTACAGCTTTTTTGGGGTCGGTAACAACTGGGCTAAGAAGATGAGGAATACCATCATAAACGGATAATTCTAACATCTTAGGATCAATCATAATTAATTTACATTGATCTGGTGAAAGCTTATAAAGAAGGGATAGTATCATTGTATTTATACCAACTGATTTACCTGAACCTGTTGTTCCAGCAATAAGTAGATGTGGCATCCTAGCTAAATTTGCTACGATAGGTTCGCCACCAATATTTTTACCTAATGCCAATGGTAATTGATAATTGGAGTCTCCATAAGCTTTTGAGGATAAAATTTCTCTTAACAATACTTTTTCTGTAAAATCATTTGGTAATTCAATACCAATTACAGATCTTCCTGGTATAGTAGACACACGAGTTGCTAATGCCGACATTGATCTAGCTATATCGTCTGCTAAACTAATTACTCTACTTGCTTTTAGGCCTGCTGCTGGCTCTAATTCATATAATGTAACTACTGGGCCTGGTTTTACAGAAAGTATTTCACCTCTTACTCCATAATCATCTAAAACATTTTCAAGCATTCTTGCGTTTTCGTTAAGAGCATCATCTGAAAGTATATTTTTATTAGAGGAGACAGTATTTTGAAGTAAGGACAATTTTGGTATGCTGTAATCCTCTATTTTATCTTGAAAAAGAGCTAAGGAAGGTTGCTCTTCTTGTTTTGCTCTTTTACTTTTAATATCTGTTTTTTTGTTTGGGTATTGAACTTTTGAAAAATAACTGACACTTGAATCTTTAGATTCTGATGTCAAATCATCATCAAATGATTGTTGAAAGGTATCATTGTTTTTAAAATCTTGTTCTTGATATGGTCCTCTAATTGAAGTTGGTTCATCTTCTTCATTGAAGTACTGATTTTGATTTGATAAAATGGGTTCTATTTTAATCTTTTTGTTACCATCATTTATTGGGTAATTACTAATTTTTAAAATTTTCTGTGATTTTACTAACCTATTAATGAGCTTGATTATTAATTTAATTCCGTCCATCAGCGATAAAAACAAAATATTTATAATTTTATAAAATTCTGTTTTATTTATGGCAGAGATTGAACATATAAAAAATAAAGAAAGAATACCGAAGAAAAATGAAGTAATCCGTAAAGTTTCATTTAGTCCAAATCTTGTATTCTCTAAAATAAAGATTAAAATTGTATCACCAAAAATGCCACCCAACCCATAAGAAAAAATCCAATCATTAGAGGGTGGATAGGTACTTAAAAAAATAGATGATGTTGCAATAGGTATTGGAATAAAAAAAATACGGCTTAAAATTTTATTTTTATTAACATCACAAATTAAGCGCCAGCTCCATATACCTAAAATGAAAATAATTACTAAATAAGAAGTACCTAAACTTAAATGCAGGGGATCAGCAATATTGCTTCCAAAAGAACCTAATAAGTTATTGATATTATCACTATTAGAAGATCTAAATGAAGGATCTCTAGCATCATAGCTAAACATAATTAATGAAAGCATAAAACCTAATAAAAAGATAAAAATTCCAATAAATTTGAATAAAAGCTTTTGCATAAAATTTAAAAATATGCTCGAAAATATTGGTCTTCTAGTATTTGCATCATTAGCTACTGACATATCAAATCTCTTCTTTTTGTTTTCTATTTCTGTAAAATTGATTTCTAAATCTCAAAATACTGTCAAAGCAGATAGAAAATCTAATAAAGTAAAAAACACAATTCATTTTAAGTAAAAGAATTGTAGGAACAAAAAAAGGGTGATTTCCAAGGTATCTCAACCAATCTATAATAAACATATCTGCCTCAAATTCGGAATCTTTGTTCCGTTATCTATATAATAATCATAGAATTCTTTTAGGTCTAGTATTTTAAATATTTAAAAGAAACTCTATTAATTATTTTTATTATTTTTAAAATATTGCTCTATCAAATATGCAGCTTTTAATAAAGTCATTTCATCATTTGGTTTTGATAAAAGCATTAATCCACAATTATTTATTTGAGTTGGTAAACTAATAGATGTTAGACCAAAAAGATTTGCAACTCTTGTATTTCTCAGAGCAAGTAAATTGGATTTAGTAAAAAATTCTTCATCTTTTAATAATTTTTGAACTAATGGAGGTTTAATTGGACAAGTTGGAGATATTAAAGCATCGCATTCTTGGATTTTAAGCATAAAACTTTTTCTGATATTTTTTAATTCATTCCACGCATCTAAATAGTCTTTATCAGTAATACTAACCCCCCCCCTAAACCTTGATAAAACGGGAGGATGCATTTTTTCTGGGTTAGCTTCTATTTTTTTTTTCCAAGTATTATAAGCTTCATAAGGGAATAATTTCTTTGAAAGTTCTGTTGCTTTAGAAATTTCATTTAAAGCAATTTCTTTAATTTTGGCTCCTGATTTTATAATTTGATTAACGGATAATTGGAAACTCTTATTAACCTCATCACAAACATTTTGAGTCAAAAAAGACGTATCTATAAGAAAAAATCTATTTTTCAATGTATCACTATCAATAGGTTTTAAATTCTCACCTTTTAATATTTTATACAAATATGAACTATCTTCAACAGTTTTTGTAATTGGTCCCACAGTATCAAAATTGGGGCATAACTTTAGAACCCCATTTAAGCTCAATTTTCCATGAGTTGGTTTAAACCCAACAAGATTATTCCATGCTGCTGGAATTCGAACTGATCCACCTGTATCTGATCCAATTCCAGCAGATGATAAATTTAATGCGGTGGCAACAGCCGCACCTGAAGAAGATCCACCTGGTGCGATTGATTCGTTTATTGAATTAGGCGGAGTTTCTGTTTTTGGATTAACACCTAAGCCTGAAAACGCAAGTTCGGTGAGATGAGTTTTACCTATAGTAATAAGACCATACTTTTTTGCATTTTTATAAACATCAGCATCAAATTCAGAAATCCTACCAGATAATAGTTGAGTTCCTCCCTCACATTTTTTTTGATTTATATCAAAAAGATCTTTCCAATTTAATATAATGCCATCAAAAAAACTTTTTCTATTATCATTTTTCTGTCGATTTTCAGATTTTTTTGATTCACTCAAAGCTTCATCAAAGAAAATCTCAGAAAAAATTTGTTTAGAATTCTTTTCATTTTTAATGTTCTCAAAGAATTCTTCGATGAGTTCTACTGGAGAAATTAATTTTTTTTGAATGGCAATTGCTTGTTCAGTCATACTTTTAAAGCTATAATTATTCATTTTTAAATCCATTTTTAATTTGCTTTAAATCATAAATTTATATTTACCTATATTATAAAGAGATCTTACTATTTATTTAAAATGAAACAAAAGAAAAATGATATAACTATAATAGGAGGTGGTGTAGTTGGGAGTCTCTTAGCTCTAATTTTGGGATTAAATGGATTTAAAGTATCTATTATCGATCAACAAAAGAAAGAAAAACTTTTTTCAAATATTTATAACGTAAAATCATATGCTTTAAATGAAGGTTCTTGCCGTTTACTAAATGTTTTGAAAATTTGGGATATAGTTAAAAAGGACACCCAGCCAATTTCCAAAATAATATTACAACAGGGATCTAGCATATCAAGTATTCAGCCTTTTGAATTAATTTTTACTAATGGTAAAAAAAACGACTATATTTTTAATATGATCGAAGAGATCTATTTAAAAAAAGCTATACTAGAAAAAATTGATAAATGTTCAAATATTGAATATTTATATTCAAGTAATATTATCGAACAAAAAATTGATAATTTTTCTTCAACAATAGTACTTGAAAATGGCCTTATTATTAATTCTGATTTAGTAGTTGGGTCTGATGGTTACCCATCATCTTCGGCTAAAGAGGCTAAAATTAAACATTTTAATTATAATTATAATCAGTCTAGTATAGTAGGTATTTTCAAACACGAAATTCCTCATGACAATGAAGCTGTTCAAATTTTTCTTCCTTCTGGTCCTTTGGCAATTTTACCACTTCCTGGTAATAGATCCTCTTTTGTTTGGACGATGGAAAATAATGATGCAAAGAGAAGATTCAACTTAAATGATTTATTGTTTTTAAAAGAATTAAATACAGCATTTCAGAACAAGAGAGGAAAGATTGAATTAGAATATAAAAAAAATATGTTTCCAATTTCTTTAGCTCTATCAAAAAAAGTAACAAAAGAAAAATTTGTTATTATAGGTGATACTTCACACAAAATTCATCCAATCGCGGGTCAAGGCCTCAATTTAGGTATTAGAGATGTGGCAACATTGGCAGAAGTTTTAATTTTTTCTAGAAGATTAGGAGAAGATATTGGAAGTAAATCAGTTTTGGACAGATATTCTAAATGGAGAAATTTAGATACCCTAACAGTTGTTTTTATGACTGATTTTGCAAATAAAATTTTTTCAAATAACAATTATCTAATGAAATTTAGCAGTGGAATAGTTTTCAAATTATTGAATAATTCCAATATTATAAAAAAATATCTAATGAAGGAGGCATCTGGTTTAAGTGGTGATATACCTAAATTGTTAAAAGGAGAGAATATTTAAGATCTATCTAGGACTTCTTTTAGCTAAAATTCTTTGTAGGGTCCTTCTATGCATGCTCAATCTTCTGGCAGTTTCTGAAACATTCCTATTACATAATTCAAATACACGCTGAATATGTTCCCATTTAACTCTATCTGCTGACATTGGATTTTCAGGTGGTGGTGGTTTATTATCTCTTGTAGTTAATAAGGCAGCTACAATATCGTTAGCATCAGCAGGTTTTGCTAAATAATCAACCGCTCCAATTTTAACCGCCGCTACAGCTGTAGCAATTGCTCCATAACCTGTTAATACCACTATCGATGATTCTGGTCTTTTACTTCTTAGGGCTTCTACTATATCTAGACCATTACCATCTTCTAATCTAAGGTCTATAATTGCATAAGCGGGTGGAGATTTATTTACATATTCCAAACCTTCTTTAACACTCAAAAGTGTTTTTACTTCAAATCCGCGTCTTTCCATCGCACGCTTCAAGGTTCTAGTAAAAGGCTCGTCATCATCCAAAATCAAAAGTGTTGGATCTTTTCCTATATCGAGATCTATGAAATTATTCATGATTTCGATATAGGAACTTACAATAAATTTTCAAGTTAAAAAAGTTATTTTAAGCTTTATATTTGTCTAAAATACATTTTATAGTATAAGTAATTTTTTCTACTTTATCCTTTCTTGTAAAGTAGGTAGTTAAACCAATTTCTGGTAAAATGAAATAAGTAAAAGTACTGTGATTTATAATATAGTCTCCAGATAAATCTCTAGGCATTTGGGAATAAATCATAAAAATGTCTTTAATTTTTTTAATATCTTTTTCTGACCCAGTTAGACCTATCATATCTTTATGATGAAAATCTGTATATTCTTTAAGTGTCTTCAGAGTATCTCTTTTAGGATCTAGAGTTATAAATATAGGTTTTATTTTTATATTCTCTTCGTACAATAAATCCACTACTTGTGAATTTCTCATTAAATCAAAAGGGCAAATATCCGGACAATAAGTGTATCCAAAATAAATCAGTGATGGTTGGTCAATTAATTTTTCCCGTGAAATTATGATACCATCTTCATGTATAAGATTAAAATCATCATTAAAATTTTCAAATGATTCCAAAGAAGTGTTTATATTACAAGTTGCTAATTCTAGGTTTTTACGACGCTCATAATATTTTACAAAAAGAATAGATATAGAGAAAATAAGTATAATAATTATTAAAAGAAGAATACTCTTCAAATATTTTACATAATTTTTTTTAAGCATCTTTTTATTTATTAAAAAAGTTGATGACAAAATCATTAAAAACGTAGATTTGTATAATATACAAATAGTTAAATTAAATTATAGTTGATTAAGGTAAAATTATAAATGAATAAAATCTCTGAAGTCTCTCTCATAAAATCCGATAGAGGAGAATGGGTTAGATTATTTACATTAACCTATTTGCGTTGGATGGCGGTAATTGGTCAAACTTTTGCTGTAATAATTAGTTATTTTTTTTTGAAACTTGAATTCTCTATTTTTGCCTGTCTATCTTTAATCCTATTATCCTCATTGTTAAACATATTGAGTGGACTATATTTTCCAAAAACTAAAAGATTATCAGAATTTCAAAATATGCTTTTATTACTATATGATTTACTACAGCTGAGTTTAATGCTTTTCTTCACTGGTGGATTGACCAATCCATTTGCTGTTTTCATTTTAGGCCCAGTTATTATTTCTGCTACTGTTTTAAATTTAAGGTTTACAATTGGATTGGGAACTGTTGCTATTTTGATAGTGATAATTTTATCTTTTTTCTTTCGTCCTATAATGTATGTGGAGGGAGAAATATTAGAACCACCTATTTTGCTTTTAGTGGGAAATTTATTGGCTATTTCAATAGCAATAGTATTTATTGCACTATATTCTCGTAGAGTTGCAAATGAAACTTTTTCAATGTCTCAAGCGCTTCAAGCTATACAAATAGCTATGGAAAGAGAACAAAGGCTTTCTTCACTCGGTGGAATAGTTGCAGCAGCTGCTCATGAAATGGGTACTCCATTGGCCACAATAAAATTAATATCAACTGAATTAAAACATGGATTTGATAGTAAGAACGAACTTGATCAAGATCTAACGTTAATTAGTTCTCAGGTAGATCGATGTCGAGACATATTAAGAAATATTGGTAGAAAAGGAAAAGATGACATTTTCTTAAGGGATATGCCTCTAATGATAATTATTCAAGAAGCTTGTAACCCAATTATTAATTCAAAAAAAAAGAAAATTATTTTTTCTTTAAATAATACATTTGGAAAAGAAATTGGTGATTTTAAAGAATTCAATCAGCCAGTTTTATCAAGAAAACCAGAACTGATATATGGTTTGAGGAATATTATTCAAAATGCAATTGATTTTTCTCAAAGTACTGTATGGATAGATGTGATATATGATTTAAAAACAATTAATATTTTTATTTCAGATGATGGAAAAGGTTATCCTACTAATCTATTAGGTAAAATAGGAGAACCATTTTTGAATGAAAGTAATTTTAAAAAGAATTTTGAAAATAGTAGACCCTATTATGAAGGTATGGGATTAGGTCTTTTTATTTCAAAGACTCTTCTTGAAAATCTAGATGCTAATGTGATTTTTAATAATGCAATAAATAGGAAAAATGAAAAAGGTGCTATCGTTAAAATAATATTTGATAGAAAAAAAATAGAATCAAATTCAAAAAAAACGATATAAATATTACAGGTAAAAATGAATTTAAAAAAAAATGAGTTTTTTATAAAAAATCAAAGTAGTAAAGACGTTGCTTTGATTGCAAAAAGATTTTCTGAAATTTTAGAAATAGGGGATATTTTACTTTTAAAAGGATCTATTGGCTCAGGTAAATCTTTTTTTGCCCGTTCTATAATAAGCGAGTACTTTAATATATCAAAAGTGTATGAAGATATTCCTTCGCCTTCATTTAGCATTGTTCAAACATACGATAATATTAAACCCAAGGTTTGTCATGTTGATTTGTATAGAATGTCATTTACAAGTGAATTAGAAGAAATAGGTTTTAATAGTATTTATGAAAATTTTCTTACTATAGTTGAGTGGCCTGAAAGACTTGGTAAAAAAAGACCAGAAAGATTTATACAAATTGAATTTATACATTGCCTGAATTATGATGATGGAAGAGATTTAAAGATAAGTTTAGTAGGGATTAATAGAAAGAATATTTGTTATCTAATACAAGGGTTAAAAAATAATTCTGGAGTGATAAATTGAGATTTATATTTTATGATTTTGAGACTACTGGTAGAAATTATAATTGGGATCAAATTATTCAGGTAGGTGCAGTAATAACAAATGAAAATCTAGAAGAAATAGATAACTTTGAGTGTTCTTGTATGCTAAAACCAGGAGTAATTCCTGAACCTGCAGCCTTACTAGTCAATAAAAGAATTCCTGGAGAGGATACAAATTTATCCCATTATAATTTAGTAAAAATAATGTGGGAAAAATTTAACTATTGGATTGAAGAATATAGTCCTGTAGCATTTTTAGGATATAATTCAATAAATTTTGATGAAGAATTTTTAAGAAGAACTTTTTATAAAAATCTTTTTCCACCTTTTTTAACTAGTGCAAATAATTTTGGTATATCTAATAAAAGGGGAGATATTATAAATCTAGCAAGGTCTTCTAATTATTTCTACCCTGGTACTCTAAAAACTTCCTTTAATGAAAAAGGGAAAGAAGTCTTTAAATTGGATCAACTAGCAAGTGATAATATTATATCTGAAAAAGAAGAAAATTTAACATTTCATGATGCACTAGATGACACTAGGGCAACTATTGGTATAGCCAAATTAATTAAAAATAAAGCACCTATATTATGGGATTCAGGTTTGAAAACTATGAATAAATTAGAAGTCCTTGATTTCATTACAAATGAAGAATTAGTAATTTCTGCAGAGTTTTATTTTGGAACAACCCGTTTCTATGTTGTCTCATATATTTGTGAAGATAATAACGGGAATGTTAAAACTTTTGATTTAAGGAATGATCCTCATCAATTTATGGGATTAGAATATGACGAACTAAAAGAAATTTTAAAAAATACTACTCCAAAAATATTAAGAACAGTAATAAAAAACAGACATCCAATTTTAATGAAAGATGAATTTGCAAACACAGTAATCGGATATGAAACAATAGGCATTGATGAATTAAAAAGGAGAGCTAAATTTCTTCGTGAGAATGATGAAATTTTATCTAAACTAAAAAGATTTATAATGGATAATCATAAAGAAGATAAAATAGATCAATTAGATAAAGAACCAGAAGAAACTATTTATACATACGGATTTGCTAATCAATCACAAAAATCATTAATGCAAGAATTTCATGAAGTAGAATGGGATAAAAAACTTGAAATTTCTAATAAATTTTTAGATGTCCCAAATCAGGAATTTAATGCTCAACAGAGAGGAAAAATTTACAGTGAATTTTCAAAAATTTTATTATTTGAAGAGAATTTTCAAATTTTAAATAATGATGACAAAATAAGAATTAAAAAAAAATTATCAGATAGAGTTTTTTACCCTGATACTGATACTGTTAAATCACCTTGGAATAACATTAGTAGAGCATTTATGGAAATTGAAAATCTTGGGGCCAAACTAGAAGATGAAGGGAAGACAGAGGATTTAAAATTTATATATAAAATAAAAGATCTTTTGGAAAAGATTGAAAATGAATTTAAATAACCTTATTTATATAATATCAATAATCAAATTCAGGAATTTATTATGGCAATTACACAAGTAACTGATGCAACTTTTGAAGATGAGGTAATTGGATCAAATTTACCAGTGGTAGTTGATTTTTGGGCAGAATGGTGCGGACCTTGCAAACAAATAGCTCCTGCCTTAGAGGAATTAGCAACTAAGTATGAAGGTGAAATTACAATAGCTAAAGTTAATGTAGATGAAAATCCAATTTCACCCAGTAAATTTGGAGTTAGAGGTATACCTGCATTATTTTTATTTAAAAATGGTGAAATGGTATCTTCTAAGATCGGTGCTTCTCCGAAAGCTTCTTTACAAAGTTGGATAGAAGAAAATAAATAAAAAAAGTGTAAAGTTATTTATTTTTCTCTAAAAAGTATCCTACTAAATAGAGTGATCCTGTGATCAATATTCTTTTTGGAAGGGATGGTTGATCTTCACTTACAATTTTTAAAGCTTTTTCTAAACTTCCTGCAACTTGGGAATTAATGCCAAGAGCCTTAGATTTTTCCGCAATATGTTGGGAATCGTATGCATTTTTTTGTTGAGGGATTTTAATTGCAAATAACTTATATATATATGGCTTTAATGGCTTAATAAATCCTTCAATATCCTTATTATTCATCATTCCTACAATAATAAAAAATTTTCCTTGTTTTAAGTTTTTAATCCATTTTGATAAGGCGATTCCTGCTGAAATATTATGGCCACCATCTATAAAAATTTTGCCATTCATTTCTAAATCTCTAGGAATTAATTTACCCTTTTCTATTTTCTGTAATCTTCCTGGCCAAGAAACATTTTTTAAAGAAGCAACTAGATTTTTTTTTCTGCATTTTAATTTTATTAATGCAGCCATCGACACCGTTGCATTCTCTATTTGATGGGTTCCTTTGAGAAATGGTAATGGAAGGAGTAATTTTCTTCTTTTTGTATAAAATAAAAAGGAGTTATTATAGTGTTTTGATTCAAAATCATTGCCATAAATTGAGGTTTTACAATTAAAGTTATCAGCTATCTTTTTAAGAACTTTTAAAGCAGATTTGTGTTGTTTAGAAATTATTACTTTCGAATTCTTTTTAATTATCCCCCCCTTTTCCAAAGCAATTTTTTTTATGCTATTGCCCAAAAATTCATGATGATCCATAGAAATTGGGGTTATAATACTTAAATAAGGATTTTCAATAACATTTGTACAATCTAATCTCCCTCCTAAACCAACTTCTAAAATTGTCCATTGAGCTTTGTTTTCAGAAAATGCTAAAAAAGCAACTGTTGTTATAAGTTCAAAAAAACTCAGTTCATCTTTTCCGTTAGCTTCTATACATTTATTTAATAAGAAATTAAAGTACTTTTTATCAATTTGTTCTCCAGCTATTAAAATTCTTTCTGTGATGTTTATTAAGTGTGGTGAAGTAAATACGTGTACTTTGTCCCCTCTGGATTCTAATCCTGCTTTTATAAAAGCTGATGTTGACCCTTTTCCATTAGTGCCAGCAATATGTATTACAGGTGGTAAACATTTATGAGGATTACCAAGTTTGTTTAAAAGCTTTAAAATTCTGATTTTATTTAACCCCAATCTTTTTGGGAATTCATTTAAGATATTTTTGATACCTTCTTTCACTTTTACATTAACTAATTTTTTCAGTTTATAAAGGCTCTTTTTAGTTCAGAAATTTGAATCATGAATTAATTGCATTTTTATCGGTTTTAATATTACCTCTGATAGCTCTGGGTTTTTTCATTAGAATATGTAGTAAAAGTATAAGTTCATTCCTAATTTTATCTCTAGAAATAACCATATCAATCATACCATGATCTAGTAAATATTCAGATTTCTGAAAACCATCAGGTAATTTTTCACCAATTGTTTGTTCTATTACTCTAGGACCTGCAAAACATATCAAAGCGTTTGGTTCTGCTATTGTTATATCTCCGAGCATTGCATAAGAGGCAGTAACTCCTCCTGTAGTAGGATTTGTTAGGATCACAACATAAGGTAATTTGGCTTCTTTTAATGATTGAATAGCAACAGTAGACCTAGGCATTTGCATTAGAGAAAGAATACTTTCTTGCATTCTTGCTCCTCCAGCTGCTGCAAACATTACAAATGGGGTTTTAAATTTTAAAGAATTATTAACTCCTGCAATTATACTGTTACCCACTGACATACCCATTGAACCGCCCATGAATGAAAAATTTTGAACGGCCACAGTAACCTTTAATCTCCCTATATCTCCAACTGCCAATACCATGGCATCTTTTTCTCCAGTTTTTTTTCTTGTTTCTTTAATTCTATCTGTATATTTTTTGGTATCCTTAAAATTTAATGGATCCTCAACAACATCTTCGTAATCAATTCTTGAATAAATACCACCATCAAAAAGGTTCAATAACCTTTCCTTTGGAGAAATAAGCATATGGTGTTCACACCCATTACATACACTTAAACCATCTTTTATTTCTCTATGAAAAAGCATCATTCCACATTTTGGGCATTTTTGCCAAAGATTCTCTGGAGTATCTTTTTTAGAAAAAATAGCATTAATTTTAGGTCGTACGTAATTTGAAATCCAATTCATTTTTTTCCTCAAAAAAATAATTTTACATAAATTAATAGAATAATTTAAAAACGTATATACATATTAAACTATATTTAATAATTAATTAGACATATATTGATTTTAAAGTTTATATACCAACTGAAAAATAAAAAAAAGGGTGTAAAAGTTTTTACAAATATCTCATGCTTTATAAAATTATAAAATTTTTTTTTCCTATCAGTTTTTTATTAATTTCATGTGTTAATAATCAAGTAAGTGAAATTCAAAAATCTGCAATTTATAATTTAAATGATTATCAAGTAATTATTAGATCAACAAAAGGATTATGCGTTAACAGCGATTTATCCCAAGAAAAAAACAAAAGTTTAATATTAATCCTAACAGAATGTATAACAAACCCAAATTCAAACCAATTAATTAGAAGGCCTATATCATCAATAATTACAGTAAAAATGCAACAAGAGTCTGGTTTAAATTCATATTCCAAAATTTCAGATTTTATAAAAAGTACTGATGTTAAACTGAATTATATTTTTAATATAAGTGATCATAAAATCATTAAATCTTATCAAAAAGGAAATACTCTTTACATGTCCTTATATGCAAATAATAAAAAGGACATTCTAAATACGGGAAGTAGGTTTTGGAAAGCATTAAGTCTTCATGATAACATTTTAATTTCAACAAGTGCTTATGGTTTTTCTAAAAAAAATAGCAACCATTTGTCATATAAAGAACTTGAGGATAAACTAAAGTCTGTAGTTAATGCCATCGAAATAAATAAAATTAAAAAAGATTCTTCAGTTTAATCATTAAATTAAGTAAATTAATATCATGAATTCATATCCAAACATTTTTAGAAAACTTGATTTAGGTTTTATAGAATTAAAAAATAGAATAATAATGGGATCAATGCATACTGGTTTGGAGGAAATTGGTGATTGGAAACGTATTTCAGAATTTTATGCATCTAGGGCAAGAGGTAAGGCTGCACTTATAATAACTGGTGGAATTGGACCTAATAAAGAAGGATCCGTATTACCTGGTGCTGCAATGATGATTAATGAAGAAGATGTAAAAAATCATATGATTTCCACAAAAGCTGTTCATGAAGAAGGTGGAAAAATTGTTATGCAAATTTTGCATGCTGGTAGATATGCTTACAATGATAAAGCTGTAGCCCCAAGTCCAATAAAAGCACCTATTTCACCTTTTACACCTAAGGAATTAGATGATGAGGGAATTGAAAAACAAATTTCAGATATTGTTCATTCTGCATTGTTAGCAAAATATGCAGGATATGATGGTGTTGAGATAATGGGTTCAGAAGGTTATCTTATAAATCAATTTTTAGTTAGTCATACCAATAAAAGAAACGATAGTTGGGGTGGTTCCTATATTAATAGGATTAAATTTCCTATAGAAATAGTAAAAAGGATAAGGGAAAAAGTAGGAAAAAATTTTTTATTGATCTATAGATTATCAATTATTGATTTGATACCAAATGGATCTTCTTGGGAGGAAGTACTGCTACTTGCAAAAGAAATTGAAAAAGCTGGTGCTAATATTCTAAATTCGGGGATAGGATGGCATGAGGCGAGAATACCAACTATTGCTACTTCTGTCCCAAAAAGGGCATTTTCTTGGATTACAAAAAAACTATATGGAAATGTTAAAATACCAATAATAGCATCTAACAGAATAAATTCTCCTGAAATTGCTGAAGATATTCTTTCTGATAAATGTGCTGATTTAGTATCTCTGGCGCGACCATTTTTGGCAGATTCTGAATTTGTAAAAAAAGCTTTTGAAAATAAATCAAAAGAAATTGTACCTTGCATAGCTTGTAATCAGGCATGTTTAGACCATACATTTTCAATGAAGCTAACTAGTTGTTTAGTAAACCCAAGAGCGTGTAGAGAAACTGAATTAAGCTATGATAAGGTCATTAAATCAAAAAAGATTGCTGTTGTAGGCGCTGGACCTGCTGGTATTTCTTTTTCAATAACAGCTGCTCAGCGGGGACACGATATATCACTGTTCGAAAAAAATAATGAAATAGGTGGTCAATTAAATTTTGCTAAAATGATACCTGGTAAAGAAGAGTTTTATGGACTACTTGATCACTACAAAAATGAAATAGAGAGGCTTCAAATTAAATTAGTTACAGACCATAAAGTAGAAAAATCAGATTTTCTAGATTTTGATGAAGTTGTTTTAGCCACTGGAGTAGTTCCTAGGAAAATTGATATCAAAGGACAAGATAATGTTAATTTTGTATATGATTATCAAGAAGTTTTTAGTGGTAGAGTTTCTATAGGTGATAAGATTGCAATTATTGGGGCTGGAGGAATTGGTTTTGATATAGCAGAATATCTTTCTGGCTCGGGGGTTAGTCCTACACTAGATATAAATAAATGGATGAAAAAATGGGGAGTTATAGATCCTGAAATTGAAAGGGGTGGAGTTACACAAAAAAGAGAAATAAGTAATTATGGCTCTCCAAAAGAAATTTTTTTACTTCAAAGAAAAAATGAAAAAGTAGGAAAAAGATTAGGCAAAACTACAGGATGGATTCATAGAAAGTCTTTAGAAAAAAAGAATGTTAAAATGTTAGCGGGTGTAAATTATGAAAAGATTTTACCAGAAGGTTTATTAATTTCATTCGGAGAAGAAAAAAGAGATGTTCAAATATTAAAAGTTGATACTATAATAATTTGTGCTGGGCAAACTTCTGAAATATCCTTAGCCGAGTTTTTAAAAAAAAGAAAAACAAATTTTCATATAATAGGTGGTGCCAAAAAAGCTAATGAATTAGACGCTAAACATGCAATTGATAATGGGTGTAGATTAGCTGCTCATTTATAACTTTTAAATTTTTCTGTTGCTTTAACTAACTCTTGTGAAATTTTGGGTTCTGACATTGCGTGCCCGGAAAAATCTATTAGATTCAATTCTGATTTTGACCAATCACTGTACAATCGGTAGGCAGATTTTGGTGGACAAACCATATCATATCGTCCTTGAATTATTATTCCAGGTATATTACTAAATTTTTTAACGTTATTTATTATATAATCATCACTTTCCAAAAAACCTTTATTATAAAAATAGTGATTTTCAATTCTTGAAAAGGCTAGTGCGTAATTTATTGGTGGAGTATTAATCTTGAGGGAGTTTTGCATTGAAGCAAGAGAATTTTCCCAATTCAACCACAAGATGGAAAATTTTTCCCTTATCTGTTTTGATTTGTGAAATAATCTTTTGTGATATGCCTTTATTATGTTTTTATGCTCACTTTGAGGTAACATTTCAACAAATGCTTTCCATTTTTCAGGCCAAAATAAACTAGCTCCCCCCTCTTTATAAAACCAATCTAATTCTCTTTTAGTCATCATAAATATACCACGTAAAATCAACCCAATAACATTTTCAGGAAAATTTATAGAGTATATTAATCCTAGTGTTGATCCCCAACTCCCCCCAAAAATTAAAAATTTCTTAATATTAAGTTTTTTTCTTATATTTTCAATATCATCAATTAAGTGCCATGTGGTATTATTATAGACTGAAGCATGAGGAAGGCTCTTACCGCACCCTCTTTGATCAAATAATATAATTCTATAGAACTTTGGATCAAAGTACCTCCTCATATTAGGGTTGCATCCTGCCCCAGGACCCCCATGTAAAATCAAAACAGGTAAACCATTTGGATTACCGCACTCCTCAAAATAAATCCTATAACCGTCTTTTGTTTTTATATAGCTATTTGAATAAGGTAGTATATTTTGAAATAGAGAGTAAGTATTCTCTAATTTTTTTTCATTTTTATATAAAGCCATGGTTGATGATTTCTAATCCAATATTAAATCTATTAAGTAGTTTAGGAATATAATATGAAAAAAAATGATGAAGTAGACAAGGATGAAATTTTAAAATTTGAGGCTATGGCTTCTGAATGGTGGGATCCTTATGGAAAATTTAAACCTTTGCATATGCTTAATCCATGCCGTTTAGAATATATCACAAATCAAATTAAAGTACATTTTAATTGTGATTATGATAATATTAAACCTTTTACTGGTTTGAGGATTTTAGATATTGGTTGTGGTGGTGGTCTCTTAACAGAATCAATGGCTCGTTTAGGAGCATCAGTAGTTGGTGTTGACCCAGTTGAAAAAAATATTAAAGTTGCGCAATTGCATTCAGAAAAATCAGGATTAGTAATAGATTATAGGATATCAACAGCTGAAAAACTTTTGGAAAAAAAAGAATTTTTTGATGTAATTTTAAATATGGAAGTTGTTGAACATGTTCCTGATCCAAAAAGTTATCTCAAAAATTGTTCTAAACTCCTTAAAAAAAATGGTTTAATGACTTGTTCTACTATAAATAGAAATTATAAAAGTTATTTATGGGCAATTATTGGAGCTGAGTATATAATGAAATGGCTTCCAAAAAAAACTCATGAATGGAATAAATTTATTAAACCTGAAGAATTATCTGATTACATTGAGCAGTCTAATTTAAAAGTAATTGATAAAAGAGGTTTTGTTTTTAATTTTATAAAATGGAACTGGAACTTATCTCATCAAGATCTTTCTGTAAATTTTGTTATTTCATCAATTAAAAATTAGCGTTAAGTTCTTTTCTGAATAGAACATAACCATAAATCATCAATTATTTTAATTTTTTTTGGATCAAATTTATCCATTATTTTCCAATACTTTCCATCTGGAACATAATAACCTGTTTTTTTCTCCTTTTGGAGGGCCAAATTAATTTTTACTTTTTTTACTTTTTTGTTTTGGTTTTTAATAATATTATCTAGCCCGTTAATATCAACTTTAGGAAAAGAGAGATTGCTTTCTGAGATATTTGATAAGTTAACAATTGTACAATTATTCAATAATGCAATAGCTTCCAGCCTTGATGATTTTGCTATCAAATTTTTCAGAGTCTTATCTTCCCTAAGAGGATCTGCATTACCTTTCCCATAGAAATGAGTTTTTTTTCCTTTGTAAACCATGTCACAACCAGTATAACAAATCATCTCTGGTTTAAACTTATAAAGAGCCCAATAACCAGCTGTAAAAGCCATTGTACCTCCTGCATATACAAAACCACCAAAGTGATTTTGGGCGTCAACATATTCATCTGCAGAATGGAGAGATTGTGTGTTGCTTGCTTTTGGCCTCCTATTGATTGGAAAATCTTCTGGAAATATACAATTAGTCCAATCTTTTCTTATTTTCCAAGCATTGTTTATAGCCACAATATTATCAAATGAAAGATTTTTCCATTTACTTGAATTAATAGAATCTGGTGCACTTCCAATAATAAGTATTTTTTTTGTTTTTTTAATCATTTACTTACTCAAAATATTCCTAAGTTCTCTTATAATTGGTAAAACTAAAGTTGCTTTATCTTTACCAAGCTTGCTAATTGCTTTATTTAAAATTGGTGTAATTGATTTTATAGCCTCAAGTTGAGCCTCGACTCCAGCTTTACTAATAGTAATTTGTTTTTTTCTAGCATCATTCCAATCTGGTCTAATATTTATATATCCAGATGCTTCTAATTTTGAAAGGGTATTTGTCATAGCACCTTTTGTTACATGAAAACTTTTTGCTAATTGCATTGGTGTTTTTTCTTTTTTTATAGAAGATAAATGATTCAATACTGATAAATGAGATATAGCCATACTATTAGGTAATATTTTTGAAATTTGTGCTTTTATTAATAGGTCAATAGTTGAAATTTCAGAAAATAAAATGAGTGGAGCCAAATTATTTGGTTTATTTTTCATTTATATGATTTGTATTCATTTCCTACAACATAAGCTATAATATCTCTGAAAATTTGCAACACTTAATCATTTTTTAATTTTAAAACACAGTAGCCTGCCTTACTTCCTAAATCACACAATATTATTCCATGAGGGTTTACAACTAATGAATGCCCCCAAGTTTTTCTAGATGAGGTATTTTGCCCACATTGAGCTGGTGCAACAATATAAATCTTATTTTCTATAGCACGAGCTTTAATTAAGGTTTCCCAGTGATCTTTTCCTGTTTTCATTGTAAATGCAGAAGGTAAGCAAATAATATCTGCACCACTAATTTTGAGTTTACTGAATAAGTATGGGAACCTTATGTCATAACAAATAGTTAATCCAATATTAGCAAATGGTGTTTTTGCTAATATTATTTTTCTTCCTGGCTTAAAACTTTTTGACTCTTTATAAGTTTCATTTTTGTTCAAAATTACATCGAACATATGTATTTTATCATATCTTGCTGCGATTTTTCCATATGGATCTATTAGTATAGATCTGTTCACAAATTTATCTTTTCCTTCTTGTTTTATTTTTAGTACAACTGAGCCAATCAATGACCAAACTTTAAATTTACAACATAACTCTTTTACTTTATTAATCATTAGGTCTTCTTTTTCAAATTTTATAGTTTTTTTTCTAAGTTCAGTATTTGTGGAGATAAAATTTGAAACTTCAGGACTTAAAATAAAATTAGCTCTATCTTTTAAACATTGATTGAAATAATACTCCAATTGAATACAATTATCTTTCAAATTATCATTTGAAGTTAATTGTATAATACCTATTTTAAGATCTGGGCTCATTTTTTGAAACTACATAATACCAATTTTGATAAATAAAAATTTCTTTTTATTCTTTTAATTTTTATAAATTACTACCTTATGACAGATCAACAAAATATTTTTGATGAAAACCTAATTAATACTAGGAAAAAAAGGATTATAAGTAAATTTCCTACTTTTTTGCATAGCTTAGCTATTCGTGATTTAAAAGATAGAATAATTGAAACTGGAGATGACTTTTTAGAAACATTAATAGTTGGTCCTTTTGCAAAATACTGGGCTGATAATATAAGTCAAAACAAAATTAGCTATATCGATGATGAGAAATTTCTTAAAATTTCACCTAGTTATCAAGATTTTATTATTAGTGCCTTTCACTTGCATACTGCTAATGATCCAATTTCTAAATTAGTACAAATGAGGTTTGGATTAAAAAAAAATGGTATTTTTTTTGGGTACGCTTTTGGTGAACAAAGTTTATTTGAATTAAGGAGATCATTTGAACATGCTGAGATAAAAAACTTTGGTCGTGCTTCCCCAAGAGTACATCCTATGATAGATACTCCTACTTATGGTGCACTATTAAGGAGGTCAGGATTTAAATTTTGTGTTACTGATAAGCTTCATTTTGAAATTGAATATCAAAATCCATTGCATTTAATCAAAGATTTAAAACTTATGGGAGAAACAAACTGTTTGTTAAAAAGAAGTAAAAGGGTTTTAACAAAAACTTTTTTAAAGGATGTTTTAGAATTTTACGAAAAAAATTTTTTATCAAATAAAATAAATAATAAATATGTTGCTACATTTGACATAATTTGCCTAACAGGATGGAACTCCAAACCTAAATCTTTAATTTAAAAAAGATTTAAAGTTTTCTTAATGGTTCATTGAAAAAAAAATAGATACACTTAACTATCCTATATGTATTATTAAGATATTCAAAATCTATAAATCGGGATGGTCAGTTGAAATTACAAAAACCTGGGGTAGGTAGGCTAAAATTTGCAGATAAAGATCATCCTCAAATCCCTTCACCAAAAGTTGGGATACTAATTGCTAATTTAGGCACACCTGATAATACTGATTATTGGTCAATGCGTCGTTATTTAAACGAATTTTTATCTGATCAAAGAGTTATAGATTATCCAAAATGGCTATGGCAACCATTACTTCAACTTGTTATTTTATCAAAAAGACCTTTTTCTTCTGGAGAAGCATACAAAAGTATTTGGAATAAAAAACAAAATGAGAGTCCGCTACTTACCATAACTAAGATGCAGTTAAAGAAAATATCTAACCATTTTACAAAAAAATATGGAAATAATGTTATCTTGGACTTTTGCATGAGGTATGGAAATCCGTCTACAGAAAAGGCTATAAGAAATCTACAATCTGTAGGTTGCGAAAAAATAATTTTTTTTCCTTTGTATCCCCAGTATGCAGGTCCAACAACCGCTACAGCTAATGATCAAGCATTTAGAACGCTTATGAAAATGAAGTGGCAACCTGCATTTAGAACTGTACCAGCATATTTTGACAATGATTTTTATTTGGATGCTTTAGCGAAATCAATTAAGGAAGCATATGTTAAAGCTATACCAAAACCTCAACACTTAGTAGTTTCATATCATGGTGTTCCAGAGAGATACTTAATGGCTGGTGATCCATATCACTGCCAATGTCAAAAAACAACAAGATTACTAGCAGAAACACTTAAGTGGGATAAATCTCATTTCACAACAACGTTTCAATCAAAATTTGGTCCTGAAAAGTGGGTTGGGCCTTCAACAGTTGATTATGTAGCTGAATTAGCAAAAAAAGGTAAA
This sequence comes from Paracoccaceae bacterium, assembly GCA_045565285.1. Lineage (GTDB taxonomy): Bacteria > Pseudomonadota > Alphaproteobacteria > Rhodobacterales > Rhodobacteraceae > CACIIZ01. The sequence goes on along the minus strand of JBJLFR010000004.1, from coordinate 25,018 downwards.
AAAAATATTGCAGTTGTAGCACCAGCTTTTTCTTCTGATTGTGTTGAGACATTAGAAGAAATAAATGAAGAAATAGCAGATAGTTTTTCAGAATCAGGGGGAAAATCTTTTTTATATATTCCTTGTTTAAATGATAGAACTGATCATATTAAAGCTCTAATAAAAATTTTAGAGAATGAATTATCTGGATGGCTTTAAATATTACCTTAGGTTATATGTTACTGTAGACATTAATTTTTTAGTTGGGATTTAATCATATCTATAACTCACAGTTCTACTGAAGATAAAAGAAATTTAAAAATTAAAATTAATATTTCTGGGAAATTACTGAATAGAGATAATGCAAAGGTTTCAGTTTTTGACAGTGGTTTTCTTTTAGGTGATGGAATTTGGGAAGGATTAAGACTTAACAAAAAAAAATGGATTTTTTTTGAAGATCATATTAATAGACTTTTTGAAGCCTTAAAGCTAGTTGAAATTAAATTAAATCTTTCAAAGGAGCAAATTTTTCAAGAACTAGAAAAAACAAGATTTTCCAACGATATGTCTACTGATGTTTATGCTAGATTTATGGTTACTAGGGGAAAAAAAATAAAACCATTTCAGCACCCTGGATTTTCAATTTATGGACCTACCTATGTTATAATAATGGAACATTCTAAGCCATCCCTGAAAGATTCTAAAAATGATATTAAGCTAATAACGGTTCCGCAAGTAAGAGCACTTCCAATGATACAAGACCCTAAGTTAAACAGTCATTCCAAACTTAATTGTGTATTAGCTTGTATTCAAGCAACACGCGTTGGAGGAGATGAAGCATTAATGCTGGACCCTTACGGTTTTGTAAATACTACTAATTCTTGTAATTTGTTTATAGTAAAGGGGAAAGAAGTTTGGACGTCTACTGGTGATTATTGTATGAACGGTGTTACTAGAAAGAATGTTATTAATCTTTGCAAAGATTTAAATATACCTATCTTTGAAAAAAACTTTACGTTGTTGGATTCTTACTCTGCGGATGAGATATTTTTAACTGGTACTTTTGGTGGATTAACGAGAGTAGAATCCCTAGACGGACACAAAATCAATTGCAAAAATAAAGGGTCAATTTTACAAATATTAAGAGCCGCATATGAGGATTTAATTGAAAAATATTAAACGTATAGCAGTATGGTCAGGGCCTAGAAATTTATCAACGGTACTTATGAGGAGTTTTGGTACAAGAAGTGATTTCGAAATTTTAGATGAACCATTTTATGCAGCGTATTTAAAAAAGACCGGAATTCAACATCCTATGAGTGATAAAATCATAAGAAGTCAATTATCAGATTATAAAGAAGTTTCTAATTATTGTGTTAAGGGTCAAGTAAATAGATTATATCAATACCAAAAACATATGACACATCATATGATTGATAATTATTACAGAAATTTTATCTCTTCTCTTAAGAATGTTATTTTGATTAGAAAACCAGAGTTAGTTTTAAAATCTTACAAGAAAAAAAATAAAAATTACAAATTTAAAGATTTAGGGTATCAACAACTTTATGAAATACACGAATTCATTTATAAAAGGTTAAGTTATTTTCCATTAATAATTGATGCAGATGATCTACAAAACCATCCTGAGATTACACTTAAAAAACTATGTGATAATCTAGAAATTCCTTTTTATAGATCTATGTTAACTTGGAGTCCTGGTCCAAAAAAATACGATGGAATTTGGGGAGCTCACTGGTACCATGAAATCAACAAAACTATAGGATTTAGTAAAAGAACTAAATCCTACACTACTAATGACGAGAATATGATCATGTCAAAAAAAGACAAGATTATCATAGAAAAAGCTAACAAATTTTACTATCAAATTTTAGAAAAAAAATTATAGCTTATTTAATCAAATAAAAATTCTATGATTTATTTTGTGAGATCTCTTTACCAGTTTTTTGATCTACAATTTTCATAGATAAACGAACTTTACCTCTATCATCAAAGCCAATCAATTTTACTTTTACTTCCTGACCCTCTTTAAGTAAATCTTTAGGGTGAGACACCCTTTCAGTTGAAATCTGACTTACATGAACTAATCCATCTTTTTTACCAAAGAAATTTACAAAAGCTCCGAATTCCATAAGTTTAACAATTTTACCATTATAAATTTTACCAACTTCTGGATCATCTACTATAGATTTAATTAGCTCTTTAGCTTTATTAATTTTTTCAGAATCATTTGATGCTATCTTTATTATTCCTTCATCATTTATATCAACTTTTGCACCAGAAACTTCGACAATTTCTCGGATCATCTTTCCTCCAGATCCAATTACTTCTCTTATTTTATCAGTTGCAATTTTTAGTGTCTCAATTTTTGGAGCATATTTAGAAAAATCCCCAGCCTCACTAATAGATTTTGACATTTCATCTAAGATATGAAGTCTTCCTTTATTGGCTTGTTCTAATGCTTTTTCCATAATTACGGGTGTAATTCCAGCAACTTTAATATCCATTTGTAAGGATGTTATTCCTTCAGAGGTTCCAGCAACTTTAAAATCCATATCACCTAAGTGATCTTCATCACCCAAAATATCTGTAAGAACTGCAGATTCTTTTCCTTCCAAAATAAGACCCATTGCTACTCCTGCTACAGCACTTTTCAATGGTACGCCTGCATCCATCATAGATAAAGAAGCTCCACAAACTGTAGCCATTGATGAAGATCCATTAGACTCAGTTATTTCAGATACAATTCTAATAGTGTACGGGAAATCAGAATTTTTTGGTAAGACAGCTTGTAATGCTCTCCATGCTAATTTTCCATGTCCTATTTCTCTTCTACCTGGTCCTAAAGCTCTTCCAGTTTCCCCAACTGAATATGGGGGGAAATTATAGTGCAGCAAAAATTTAGACCTTCCTTCTCCGTGAAGAGCATCTATTATTTGTTCATCCTCACCAGTACCAAGAGTTGTAGTAACTATCGCTTGAGTTTCACCTCTTGTAAACAAAGCAGATCCATGAGTTCTAGGTAAAAACCGTGTTTCACTCTCAATTTGTCGAACTTTATCGAGTTTTCTTCCATCTATTCTTTTTCCTTTTTTGAGGATATTTGATCTTACAATTTCAGATTCAATTTTTTTGAAACAATAATCTAATTCTTCATTTTCTAATTCTTCTTCTGAAAGATTATTTAAAACATCTTGTTTAATATCGTTTAATGTATTTTGCCTTTCTTGTTTGTCAGCAATTGAAAATGCTTTACTTATAGCTTTTTCACCAAGTGATTTTATTTTATTTACTAATTCTTTATTATCAGACTGTTTAAAATTAAAAGGTTCATTTGCTGTTTTTTCTGCCAAACTTATGATGAGTTCTATAACCTTTTGCATTTGTTCATGACCAAATTTGACAGCACCAAGCATCTCTTTTTCACTAAGTTCATAAGCCTCAGATTCGACCATCATAACTGCGTCTTGAGTTCCTGCTACCACAAGGTCTAATCTTTGTTTTGAATTTTCTCTTATACTAACCATATCCTCTATTGAGGGATTAAGAACGTATGAGTCTTCAACAAAACCAACCCTAGCAACTCCAATAGGTCCTAAAAAAGGTGCTCCAGATAGAGTAAGTGCAGCAGATGCCGCAATCATTGCAATAATATCTGGGTCGTTTTCGCCATCATGGCTTAAAACTGTACAAGTAACCTGGACCTCATTTTTGAATCCCTCTACAAATAAAGGTCTGATTGGTCGATCTATAAGACGACTTGTAAGTGTTTCTTTTTCAGTAGGCCTAGCTTCTCTTTTAAAAAAACCACCGGGAATTTTACCTGCAGCATAATATTTTTCTTGATAATTAACAGTCAATGGAAAAAAGTCTTGGCCTGGTCTAGCCTCTTTGGCATAGACCACATTAGCCATTACTACAGTTTCACCATAAGTTGCTATAACTGATGAATCAGCCTGTCTTGCTATTTTTCCTGTTTCAAGTGTAAGTTTTTCATGACCCCAAGTTATTGTTTTTTTTATCGCCTTTAACATATCCATCCTTTTGACATTTTATCCATACATATAATATTACTTTTTTTACTGAATTAAATCTTATGTTGTTTCTTAGAATTAACTAAGTTTTAATTATCTTCTAATTCCAAGTTCCTGAATTAAAATCTTATAACGATTTTCATCCTTAGATTTAACGTAGTCTAGAATTTTTCTTCTTTGTGATACAAGTTTTAAAAGCCCACGTCTTGAATGATTATCTTTTTTATGAGTTTTGAAATGTTCAGACAAGTTTGTAATTCTAGTAGTTAAAATTGCAACTTGAACTTCTGGTGATCCAGTATCATTTTCTTTTTTTGCAAATTTTTTTATTAATTCTTGTTTGGTTTTTGAATCAATCGACATCTTTATCTCCTTTATTTAATCTAAATCTGCCAGGATGTCGTCCAGTCAGTATCTTAGATATTGGATATATCCTTTTTTTTAAAATTTGAAAAGTCTTTTTAAAACCATTTAGTTAGAATTTTACTATAGTTAATATATAAAAGGTGTTTTGGTTGATTATTTTTAGTTAAACCTAGATGAAAAACAGGAGTTTTATACTTTTTTATCATGTGGGTAACTTCTAAATCTCTATCATTTAAAGTTCCAAATCTCCCCCATGAGCATATTATTTTGTCAGACCATTTGATACTTTTTTTTAAAATTTTGTCATTAAACGGACCTATAGGATCAGAAACTTTTTTGAGTTCTTTCGGTTCGGTTGCCCGATAAGCAAATAAATTACATACCCTAAATTGTTTAAAACACGAATAAGAAGCCCTTTTTTTACACCGAAGAAGTGTAGGGTCATATACTTTCTCTGTTGCAGTAGAAGGATTTAAAAGTATAAAAAGTAATCTTCCTGTTCCAGAACTGAATTTTTTTGTAATAGAATATCTAAACTTATAACATTTTGAAAAAATTGCTTTAGAACCAATTTCATTTTCTTTAAACTCTTTATATATAAAGTCCGGCATTAATATATTTATCAATTATTGATGTTATTAAACATGTTTAATACCCTAAAAGGATAGAAAACAAAGTTTTTTACTTTTCCAATTGCTAGAGGAATATTTTTATAATGTGTCCAAGCCAAATTGTAATCTTTATTTTTCAGATTTGTTATTTTAATCGGATTACCATTTGAAATAATATGTAAATTTTCTATTGCACATTCAAAGTTTGGATGATCTTTTAACAAAATATTTATAGAAATTAAATTATCTTTTACTTCGTCTTCTTTAAAATATTTTAAATCATCAAGAAGAATACCCTTCTCTAAATTAAAAGGTCCATATTCGGTTCGTCTTATATTTTGCGCATAGGCAAAACAACCTAATTCATTTCCAAGATCTCTAGCTAAAGATCTAACATAACAACCTTTTCCACATATAATTTTAAGATCAATATTCTCAGAATCTTTTCTTTCAATAATTTCAACTTTACTAATATAAATTTTTCTTGGAGATAATTTAAATTTTAAACCCTGACGAAATAAATCATAAGCTCTTCTTCCATTTAATTTAATAGCTGATAATTTGGGGGGTGTTTGTTGTACTTCTCCTTTAAAATTTTTAAGAGCTTTTCTTATATCGTTTGTGTTAGGTCTTTTTTCCGATCTTCTTATTATATTTCCTGAAGCATCATCTGTATCTGTAGAGACCCCAAGTGTAACTCTAAATTCATAAGTTTTTAGTAAATTTTCAGTGAAACGTATCGTTTTTGTAGCCTCACCAATGGCAATTGGTAGTAAACCAGTTGCATCTGGGTCTAAAGTCCCCCCCATGCCCTACTTTTTTAAAGCCAATTCTTTTCTTAACTAAACTTACTATATCAGTAGAACCTATCCCTCTTGGCTTATCAACGACAAGCCAGCCATTTATATAAGGAGATTTTAATTGTTGATTCATCTTAGTAAGATTTAAATTCCACTTTTATTTTTTGATAATTTTTCAAGTATCTCAGATGTTTTTTTAAAAGCTTCAAAACTGTTATCTTCAATAAACCTTAATTCAGGAGTATACTTTAAATGCAATTTTTTACCGAGATATTTTCTGATCTCTTTTTTTCTTTCATTAATAACTTTTTTTATTATAAGGGAATTTTTAACTCCTACCGGAATATAATAAATTTTTGCAATTCTTATATCTTTGCTACACTCTACATCTGTTAATGTAATATTAAAACCTTGTACACCTTGTTCTACCCATTCCATACCTTGCAAAAGTGAAGAGAGTTCCCGTTTTATTAGTTCATTAACTCTTGATAGCCTAAGAGAATTATTATTAAAGCTTTTACCCATTCTAATTCTGATAAATTATTTATAATTATTGACTTATATTATTTGTGCATACATAACCAAGACTTAACGTTTTGTCGATACGCTTTAATTTTAACAGAGATTAATAAATTGAATAATAAGATATATAAACTTAGTATTATTGGAGCAACTGGACGGATGGGGCGGATGTTAGTTCGTGCTGCCTTGAAAAATAAAGATTTTCACTTAGTCGGATTAATTGAATCAAAAGGTCATGATTTAATTGGAACTAAGGCCTGTGATTTGTTTGTAGATTTAAAAGAAAATTTAGTAGTATCCGATTCTCTAGAACACATTTTGAAACTTTCGGATGTAGTTATAGATTTTACTAATCCAGAAAATTCAGTAAATGTTGCTGAACAAGCATCAAAATTTAAAGTTGTTGACGTAATTGGAACTACAGGATTTTCAAAATCACAGCTTAAAAAAATAGAAAAAGCATCAAAAAAAACTACAATCATTAGAGCTGGCAATATGAGTTTGGGAGTTAATATTCTTACTGGTATTGCTGAAAAGGTTGCTAAAGCATTAGATAGTGATTTTGACATCGAAATTGTTGAAAGGCATCACAATAATAAAGTAGACGCACCTTCCGGGACTGCATTAATGTTAGGAGCTTCTATAGCAAAGGCAAAAGGAAAAACTTTAGATAAATTGAAAGACCGTCCACGTGATGGAATAATTGGACCTAGAAAAAAGGGGAAAATAGGATTTTCTGTGGTTCGAGGAGGTGATATTATAGGTAACCATTCAGTTATATTTGCAGGGCTTGGTGAGCAGATTACTATTGAACATAATGCTACCGATAGGATGATATTTGCCCATGGTGCTCTTAAAGCTGCAAAATGGGGTATGATGACTGCTAAAAAAGGGGAATATTCAATGTTAGATGTTCTTAACTTAAATTGAATAAATTGATATGTTCAACTTTTATCTTAATTTGCAAAAAATTATATTAATTTTATTAATTATTTTTCTTCAGAGCAAATTGTTATTTGCTAATAAATTATTGGTAAATTGTGGAGGAAACTTTCATTCATTTTTAAAAAATATGGGTGAGATCGCTATCAACCAAGGTATTGATAAAAATGATGTAATCCTTGTCCTAAAAAATACTGAAAGATCTAAGAAAGTAATTTCCATGGACAGAAAGCAAAGTACTTTCAGATTAAGTTTTATAAACTTTTCACAAAAAGCAATTAATTCTTATAGATTAAAGAATGGAAAAAAAAATATAGAAAAATATAAGAAATTATTTATCGACTCAAAATCCAGATATGGTGTTCCTCCAGAAGTAATTACAGCTTTTTGGGCCATGGAAACAGACTTTGGTGCAGTACAAGGTGACATTCATACTTTAAGTGCTCTAGCAACTTTAGCACATGACTGTAGAAGACCTGAAATATTCCAGCCACAATATATAGCGGCAATACATTTATATTCTAAAGGCATCATTGATTTAAAAACAACTGGTGCATGGGCAGGAGAAGTCGGTCAGGTTCAAATGCTACCCTCTGATATTCTAAAATTGGGATTAGATGGTAATAATGATGGATTTATAAATTTAAAGAAAAGTCCTGAAGATGCAATTTTAACTGCTGCTGCACTCATTGCAGAAATGGGATGGCAGCCTGATCAGCCTTGGTTAGAAGAAGTCATTATTGATGATATTAATTTTCCTTGGAAAGAAGCTGGTTTTGGACGAAGTCGGACAATATCTGCTTGGAAAAAACTAGGTATTTCTTCAAGGAATAATAAATTCATGGCTAAAGACCATATAAAAGCAACTCTTTTGTTACCACAGGGTTTTAAAGGTCCTAAATTCTTAGCATATCCAAATTATCATGTATATTTAAAGTGGAATGATAGTTTTATATATACTGTGACTGCGGCTCATCTTGCATCAAGATTAGCAGGGCAGAAAAAATTTCTTAGTAATAAACCTGAACAAATACTTCCTTTTGAAAAGATGCTAAAATTACAAAATATTTTACGATCTAAAGGTTATGATGTTGGTAAAGTTGATGGTATATTAGGTCGGAAAACTAGACAAAGTGTAAGAAGTATACAGATGAAAATCGGTTTTCCTGCAGATAGTTGGCCAACAGAAGATCTTCTCAATATTTTAAATTAGATTTAAACCAAAGTATGTTGTTACAAAAAAAACGATCACCAGGACTCTCTAGCAAATTAACTGCATCTTCTGGTTTCATTAAGATAGCTTTATGTCCTTTTTCCAAAGGTGCAATTAAATTATATAAACCCTTGCAAAGATGTATGTGACAAACTTTTTGAGCCCATTTACTATACTCTGGCATATAGACAAATCTGTGAAAAAACCCTAACCGTTTCAATGGTTGTATTTTCCACCCAGTTTCTTCATATGTTTCCCTGACAAGTGCCTGGATATAATATTCCCCCTTATCAATACCACCACCGGGAAGTTGTATTTCATTTTCATTTTGTTCAGTAACTAAGATATTATTATCAACTATAATCACTCCATATATACCTGGTCTATAATTATATTTTATTTTTTTTTTAACTGGTTCACCGATTCTAAACATAAATTTCTCTTGTTTTATTTTTATTAAATCAATAACAGATATTTGAGTATGATTTAAACAAATATAATAAAACTATTATGCCTAATAATAATAAAAAAGAATATGATAAAGTTATGTCATTTCAATTTGATGATTTACCAATAAGAGGAAGAATCTGTCAAATGTCACAATCGCTCAATAAAGTTATTTCCCAACATAGTTATCCAGATGAAATATCACAGATATTGGGTGAAACAATGGTTTTAACAGTCTTAATTGCCAATTCCATTAAACTTAAACATAAGCTATCCCTACAAGTACACGGAAATAAAGATTTAAAACTACTTGCATCTGATTTTATAATTAAGAAAAACCCTGAAGCTGTCTCATTAATTAGAGGATATGCAAAATTTAATAAAGAAATTAATACTTATTCAAATATATTCAGAGATCTTGTAGGAGAAGGTTATTTTGCAGCTATTCTTGATCAAGGTGATGGAAACTTACCCTATAAAGGAATTTCAAATTTAAGTGAATTTAGTCTTACTGATTCAGCTGAAGAATTTTTCAAAAATTCAGAACAATTGGAAACTAAATTTAATGTTTTTACAAAAAAAATATCAAACAAAAAAGATAAGATAAAATTTAGAGGTATTGGTATTATGTTGCAAATTTTACCACAAAATATAAAATCAAATGATAATTTTAATAAAGATGAAAAATTTAGTGAATTATCAAAAGTAGTTAACGATCAAATTTTTAATAATGAAGATCAATGGAAAAAAATCTCATATAGCTTTGAAAATTATATAAATTCAGATCAAGATAATTTAAAAGATAAATTTTCAGATTTACTATTAGAGTGTTTTGGAGAAAGACAAATAAGAATTTTTGAAGAGAAAAAATTTGATTTTGGATGTGGGTGCAGTATAGAAAAAGTCAAACAAACTATGTCGATATATTCTAAAAAAGAAATAGATACAATGAAAAATGAACTAGGTAAGGTGACAGCTGATTGTCAGTTTTGTGGTGAGCAGTATATATTAAATCCTTCTGAATTAGGAAATGAAAGTTAAAAAATATTTTAAGGTTATAATTTGAATACCATTTCAATTTTGAATAAAATAAAAGAATGTTTAAGAAAATCAAAACAAGAAAATAATTTATTGTTTCCACCTTTTGAATTTACCTCAGATTTTAATTATTTTTATAAAAATCAATTTAAATTTAAACAAAAATATTATTTAAAAGCTTCTGTTTTTGTTCTTTTAAAAGAGTTAGAAAATAATTTGTACGTAGTTTTAACTAAAAGATCAAAAAATCTTTCTTCACATCCTGGTCAAATATCTTTTCCAGGAGGAAGAGTTGATAAAAATGATAATTCAATACTGCATGCTGGATTAAGAGAAGTCGAAGAAGAAATTGGGGTTAAACAAGAAAGTATAGAAACTTTTGGAGTGCTACCTCCACATGAAACAATTAGTCGGTATATAATTTATCCATTTGTTGGATTTATCAAAAATCCTATAGAATTTAAAATAAATAATCAGGAAGTTGAAGAATTATTTCTAGTTCCGTTAGATTTTTTTTTAGTTAGTAAAAATATGCAATATCATAAAAATTTCAAAAAAGACCAATATACAGGTTATTATGCTATACCTTATGGTCCCTATTATATATGGGGAGCAACTGCTAGAATTATAAAGAGTTTTATAGCAAGATTTCAGAGTTAAGAAAAATGAAAACTTTACTAGAGATTAATACTTTCAAAGCACCTTTTGATATTTCATGGTTATTTAATAGAGATATTTTAAGGCTTACAAAAATTTTAACATCAAAAGGTGCAGATGTTTATGTGGTAGGAGGAAGTGTTAGAAACTCCTATTGGAAAGAAGATATTGATAATATAGATTTCTCTATAAATGTAAGTCCCACTGAAGTTAAAGAATTATTAAAAAGTATTAAATGTAAAATAATTGAAGTTGGAATTGAGCATGGTACTTTATCAGTATTATTTAATAACAAACTATTTGAGATAACAAGTTTTAGAAAAGATATTAAAACATTTGGTAGAAAAGCAATTGTTAAATATACAAATAATATAAAAGAAGATGCCAAGAGAAGAGATTTTACTTTTAATACCATCTATTTAAATATGAAGGGTGAAGTTATAGACCCTTTGGATAATTTTTCGGACTTAAAGAATGGCAAAGTTAAATTTGTAGGAGATGCAAAAAAAAGAATTAAAGAAGATCATCTTAGGATATTACGATTTTTTCGCTTTATTAGTAAATATCCTTCACAAAATAGTTATATTAACTTAAAAACGTTAGATACAATTAAACAAAGTAAGAACTTAATAAAAAAATTGAGTAAAGAAAGAATATGGAAAGAGTTTAAGCTAATATTATCTAGTGATGGTGTTTGTTTAGCATTAAAATATATGGAACAAACCGGTGTACTAAATATATTTTTTTCAGATATATCCTTAAAAAAAATTGAAAATTTTGTTAAGCTTGAAAATATGTTGGATTTAAATTTTATAAAGACAAATTATTTTAACACTGTTGAAATTAAAGATCCTATAATGAGATTAAGTATACTACTACAAAATAAAGAAAAATCATTACAAGAAATATTTTGTCTTAAAAAAAATGAAAATAAAATGTTTAACTTTTATAGTAAATTCGAAGCTTCTCCTAAGAGTTTTAAATCAATTGGTTTTACTCATGGATTAGAGAAAGGATTAAATTTATTATTGTTATATATGGCAAAAAAGAAAAATTTTGATTTGTATATAAAATCAAAAAAATTTAATGAAGAATTCAAACGGTATTGTAAGGACATTATTGAGGGTTCTAAAGCCATAAAAAAATTTCCTATAAATGGTAATGATTTAATTAAAATTGGTTATTCAGGCAAAAAAATAGGATTAATTCTAAATAAATTAAAGAAAGATTGGATAGAATCTGGGTTCAAATTGAATAAAAAAGAGTTGTTTTTGCAATTATAAAACTAAGGCCATTTTGCTATAGGTGGCAGACTCATTAATACAGCTTCAGGGTTATGACCTGTTTGAAGACCAAATTGTGTTCCTCTATCATAAATTAGATTAAATTCAGCATACCTTCCTCTTTTTACGAGTTGCCATTCCCGTTCTTCTGAGGTCCACGACTTTTTCATATGATTTTTTGTAATTGTAGAAAAGGATAGAAGAAATGCCTTTCCTACATTTTTAACAAAAGTAAAATCCTTTTCCCAATTTCCGGTATGTAAATCATCAAAAAAAATACCGCCCACTCCTCTTGGTTCATTCCAATGTTTAATCATAAAATATTCGTCTGCCCATTTCTTAAATTTGGGATAATAATCTTCATCAGTTTTATCACAAACTTTTTTAAGTTCATCATGAAAGTATCTGGTATCTTCTTCATTTTCAATCATTGGATTTAAATCTGAGCCACCTCCAAACCAACTCATACCTTTAGTCCAGAACATCCTAGTATTCATGTGAACTGCTGGGGTTTTTGGTGATTGCATATGTGCAACTAGGCTTATTCCAGAGGCCCAAAACCGAGAATTTTCTTTTAATCCTGGTATATTATGTCTAGATGATAAACTTTTCTGAGCTAAAGGTTCTAAAGTACCATAAACAGTAGAAACATTAACTCCTACCTTTTCAAATACTCTACCATCTCTCATTACTGACATAACACCCCCACCCCCATCCTCGCCATTTTTACTTTTTCTGAAGGTTTTTTTTCTTTCAAATTTTCCTAGGGGTTTTTTTGAAAATTTACCTGAATCTTGTATTAGTTCAATTTTTTCAAAATCCTCACAGATAATATCTCTCAATTTTTCAAACCATTCTTTTGCAAGATTCTTTTCGTTATCCCCAACATCTAAATTTATACTCATGGTGTTATCCTTTGAAAAACAATAACTTTTATTATTATAATTATAATAGTACTTAACTTATAATTCTTTTAACAGAAATAACTTAATTTGATGTCGAAAATAAATCATTTATATAATGAAAAAAGATTGAGATTGGATTTAACTCTTCTTAATATTGGCTTATCTGAAAGTAGAACTAAAGCCATAGATCTTATCAAAGAAGGTAAGGTATTTGTTAATTCTAAAATTATAAAAAAAACCTCTTATTTAGTAAAAAAGGAGGACAAAATTTATATAGAGAAAGAATTTAGGCAGTGGGTAAGTCGTGGTTCAATAAAATTATTATTTGCTATAGAAAAATTTGACTTAGATATAAAGGGAAAAATTGTATATGATATAGGAGCATCTACAGGAGGCTTTACAGAAGTTTGTTTAGAAAAAGGTGCTAAATTAGTTTATTCGATAGATGTTGGAACAAATCAATTACATAAGAAATTGAAAAATGATAAAAGGGTATTTGATTTATCTTCAACTGATATTAGATCAATAACCGAAATAAATTTACCTCCTCCTCAGTTGTTGGTAGTTGACTTATCTTTTATATCAATAACTAAAGCATTAACATTAGTTATGTCAAAAGTACCAAGTAACACGGAAATGATTTGCTTAATAAAACCTCAATTTGAGTTATCTAAAAAACAATTAAACAAAAACGGTGTTGTAAAGGAAGAAAAATTTATTGAAGATGTAATATTAAAAATAAAATATTTTGTTAAAAAACTTGACTGGTATTTTATTTATATGAAAGAGAGCCCAATACTTGGTAGATCAGGAAATAAAGAGTTTTTATTATATGCAAAAAAAGACCATTAATTTAGCCTATTTGCCCTCTATTTATTAAATATTGATCTAGCAGCACACATGCTAGCATAGCTTCTCCAACTGGTACAGCTCTAATACCTACACAAGGGTCATGTCTACCAATGGTTTGGATTTGTACGTTATTATGATTTTCATCAATAGTTTTTTTTGATTTAAGAATAGAAGATGTTGGTTTTACCGCAAATCTTGTTACTAAATCCTGCCCAGTGGAAATTCCTCCTAAAATTCCCCCAGACCTATTAGTTTGATAAACTGGTTGATTTTTATTATTTGATCTAATTTCGTCAGCATTTTCATCTCCAGTAAGAGTTGCAACATTCATTCCCTCTCCGATTTCAACTCCTTTAACTGCATTAATTGACATCATAGCTGAAGCAATTTGGGTGTCTAGTTTATTGTAGATAGGAGCTCCAATACCAGGAGGAAGGTTTTTAGCTATCACCTCAATTACTGCTCCAATAGAATTGCCATCTTTACGTATTTTGCTTAAATATTGTGACCAATTCTCAACCATATCTTTATCTGGGCACCAAAAAGGATTTTTGGATATTTGTTTTTTATCAAAATTATTAAGATTAATTTTTTTATTACCGATTTGGACTAAGTAACCAAAAATTTCTAATTCAGGGATAATTTTTTTTTAAAGCAAGTCTTGCTACAGCTCCAGCTGCGACTCTTGCAGCTGTTTCTCTTGCTGAGGATCTACCTCCACCTCTATAATCTCTAATCCCATATTTTTGAAAGTAAGTAATATCTGCATGGCCAGGTCTAAAAGAAGATGAAATTTTAGAATAATCTTTAGATCTTTGATCCAAATTTTTTATCATTATCTGAATGGGAGTTCCTGTAGATTTTCCATCAAAAACGCCTGATAGAATTTCTACAGTATCAGGTTCTTTTCTTTGCGTCGTGAATTTATTTTGCCCTGGTTTTCTCTTATCTAAAAATTTTTGTATTTCTTTTTCAGTTATCTTAACCTTAGGAGGACAACCATCAATAGTAACTCCTATAGCCTGTCCATGACTTTCCCCCCAAGTGGTGAAACGATATAGATGACCAAAGGTATTCATAGACATAAGAGTTACTCTCTTTATTAGTATTAGAGATATTTAATAATCATAATATTAGATTAATTTATTACAGCAATTTTAAAAAAATAAAAACTAAACTTGTTTTCTTTTTACGTTTGCCCAAATTTTCTTATTTGTAAAGTATAATAAAATAGCTAGTACTAGTAGATACGATGCAGCAGTAAATCCAAATTCTTTCCGTGCATTTAACTTTGGTTCAGCTGCCCACATTAGGAATGCAGCAACATCTTTAGCTTGTTGCTCTACTGTGGCTTCAGTTCCATCAATATAATCTACATCATCACCCCACAAAGGTTGGGCCATTCCAATCCACTTACCAGGATAATATTTATTTTCGTATAAAGTAACACCAGCTTGCTCTTTTTCTTCGCCTGTAAAACCAGCCAACAAATTCACAATGTATTCTGGACCACCCATTCCTTTAATTAGTTGGTTAATACCAGTTCCATAGGGACCGTGAAATCCAGCTCTTGCTTTTGCTATAAGACTAAGATCAGGTGCATTTTCAACTCCAGAAACTGGGAATTTGTCTGAAGGTTTTTCCGTCTCTATAGTCCATCGAGTTCCGAATCATATATTTCATATTGCGCTGCATAAGCTTTTATTTGTTTTGGTTCTAATTCCGGACCACCGGTATCACCTAAGGTTCTAAATGCCACTTGTCGCATTCCATGACAACCTGCGCATACTTCAGTATAAACTTGAAGGGCCTCTTTGTAGTTGATTTCTATCAAAAGTACCAAATGGGCCTTCAAACGAAAAGTCTACATCTTTAATTTTTTCTGCTTCACCTGCAGAATATGAGGCATTTGCAAAAAAAATAAAAAGATAAAGCAAATTACACAGGTTGAAAAAAAATTTATTCATAATAAGTATCTTCTCTATAAAATTAAATTATCAATTCATTCTGCAGGAAACCGTACTTCCATCGATATTAGGGGTCTTCGAAGACTTCTTTTTATTTTCAGCTAACTCCACAGCTTCTTCTATTGTTTTCTGGTTGTTTATCAGGTGTTTCAATAATTCCAAGAATAGGTAAAATTATTAAAAAGTATGCAAACCAGTATGCAGATCCTATTAATGCAATAGTTTGCATATGGCTCTTCAGCAGGCATTGCTCCACACCACATTAGTACTATAAAATCAACTACAAGAATAGCAAACCACCATTTAAATTGAGGTCTGTATCTTCCAGACCTAACCGAGGACGTATCTAACCAAGGTGCAAGAGCCATTACTACAATAGCTCCAAACATTGCAATTACTCCGAAGAGTTTAGCTGTAATTATTCCTCCAGATATAAAAGTCGCAAATTGTACTACCCAAACTTCTGCAGTGAAGGCTCTGAGTATAGCATAAAAAAGGTAGCAAATACCATTCAGGAACAATATGTGCTGGTGTTACTAATGCATTTGCTTCTATATAATTATCAGGATGTCCTAAATAATTTGGCATAAAGGCAACAACTGAAACAAAAGCAATTAAAATTAAAACCAAAGCAAACATATCTTTTATTACGTAATAAGGCCAAAAAGGGACAGTATCTTTTTCTGCATCCTCTTTTGATGTCCTTCTAACTTCAACACCAGTTGGGTTATTGTTACCAGTTGTATGAAAAGCCCAAATGTGGAGCATAACCAATCCAAGAATAACAAAAGGTAATAAGTAGTGAAGGCTAAAAAATCTATTTAAGGTAGCATTATCTACAGCAGGTCCACCCAGTAGCCAAGTTTGAAATGGTTCTCCAATTATAGGGATTGCCCCAAAAAGACTAGTTATTACAGTAGCACCCCAAAAAGACATCTGTCCCCAGGGCAGGACGTATCCTAAGAAAACCGTAGCCATCATAGCTACGTATATTAACATTCCTAAAATCCATGTTATTTCACGTGGCTCTTTGTAAGATCCATAATATAATCCTCTGAAAAATATGCATATAAAACTGCTATAAAGAACAAAGAAGCTCCGTTGGCATGGATATACCTAATAGCCCAGCCTGCATTTACATCTCTCATTATATGTTCAACACTATCAAATGCATTGTCTATATGTGGTGTATAATGCATTACCAAAAACTATTCCTGTAATTATTTGTAAAAATAGGCAAAACGTAAGAACCACTCCCCAAATCCACATCCAATTCAAATTCTTAGGTGTTGGAATCATAATAGTGTCATACATCAAACCAAAAATTGGCAATCTTTTATGCATCCATGTTTGAAAACCAGCTTTTGGTTTTATAATGATCGTGAGGAATTCCGCTCATAATATTTTCCTTTAACCAAGTTTTATAATTAAATCATCAATAAATTTTGCTACAGGTACAGGTAAATTTTTGGGCGCAGGTCCCTTTTCTTATTCTACCAGCTGTATCATAATGAGAGCCGTGGCAAGGACAAAACCAGCCATTATAATCTCCTGCTTCTGCTAGTGGCACACATCCTAAATGTGTACATACACCTACCATTACAAGCCATTCCCCAGAATCATCTAAGCTTCTATTTTCATCACTAGCATCTGTATTAGGTTTGTTTTCATTAAAAGAAAGCGGATCTGGCAAAGAAGAGATATCTACAGACCTAGCTTCGTTAATTTCTTTTTTAGTTCTTCTTCTTATAAAAACAGGCTTCCCAAGCCATTTTACGGTGATTTGAGACCCTGGTTCTACATCTGCTACATCCACCTCTATAGAGGATAAGGCTTGAACATCTGCGGATGGATTCATTTGATCTATAAGTGGCCATACAGCTGCGGTTGTAGTAATAACACCTGCAGCAGCTGTTGCTACATAAATAAAATCTCGTCTTGATGGCTCATTTGAGTTAGAATTCGACACTATCTTCTCCTTACTGAATAAGTAGTAATAAAAAAAATAACTTCAACTTTTTAAAGTGATATATATCTTTAAATCTAATTAGTCTAGCAGACTTTCGGACGCAGGTATTTTTGATGTCAAAACCAGATACAAGATTAGCAATTTATCAACCTGATATACCTCAAAACCTAGGAGCTATGATAAGATTATGTGCTTGTTTTGGAATAGCAATAGATTTAATTGAGCCTTGTGGTTTTCCTTTTTCTATAAAAGCAATTAGAAGAACAGCTATGGATTATATGGACTTGGTTAAAATTAATTGTCACAATGATTTTGATTCATTTATGAAAGAATATAAATATAAAAGAAGAATTATTCTCCTTACTGTAAAATCATCCACAAGTATCTGGGATTTTAAATTCAAATCAAACGATATCCTAATGGTTGGAAGCGAAAGTTCTGGAGTTTCTGATTGTGATAGAGATTCAATATCACTTAATATAAAAATTCCCATTTTATCTTCTGCAAGATGTTTAAATGTAACTACAGCTGCTTCAATAGCAGTATCAGAAGCATTAAGACAGAACACTAAATAATTAATTATAAAACGATTCATCTTAATAACTTGCCATTTCAAAAACACTTTTATATCCTAGTCTAGAAATAATTTTATTTTAAATTGAGGTTTAAATGGACAAAATTGTATCAAACAAAATACTTTCATCTATGCTTTTGGACCCTTCTTTGCTTAAAGATAAGGCTTTTATTGCAGGTGAGTGGGTAAGTTCTACAAATGATGAAACTTTTGAAGTAAGAAATCCAGCTAACTTGGAGATAATTAGTAATGTTCCTGATCTGGGATTGGAAGAAACTAGGCAAGCAATAGATGCTGCTTATGTTTCTCAAAAATCATGGTCCTCAAAAACGGGAAAAGAAAGAGCGTCTATTTTTAAAAGAGTTTTATAACTTAATGATGACAAATGCAGATGATCTTGCAAAAATTATCACTGCAGAGATGGGTAAACCACTATCTGAGGCTGTTGGTGAAATTGCTTATGGTGCAAGCTTTATTGAATTTTTTGCAGAAGAAGCCAAAAGGATTTATGGTGAAACAATTCCTGGCCACCAAGCAGATAAAAAAATATTAGTAATTAAAACAGCCTATTGGTGTTGTAACTTCCATAACTCCATGGAATTTTCCTAATGCCATGATTACAAGAAAGTTGGGACCTGCACTTGCTGCAGGTTGTTCTTTTGTGGCTAAACCTGCTGAAGAGACACCTTTATCAGCCTTAGCAATTGCTGTACTGGCAGAAAGGGCAGGAATACCAAAGGGAGTTTTCTCAGTTATAACTTCTAATAAATCACAAATTATTGGAGAAGAATTTTGTTATAATTCTAAAGTTCGCAAGCTTACATTTACTGGATCTACAGAAGTTGGAAAAATTCTTCTTAAACAAGGTTCTTCACAAGTGTTAAAGATGTCTATGGAATTGGGTGGAAACGCCCCATTTATTGTTTTTGATGACGCTGATTTAGATGATGCTGTAGAGGGAGCTATTCTATCTAAATATAGAAATAATGGCCAAACATGTGTTTGTGCAAATAGATTATATGTTCAAGAGAAAGTTTATGATGAATTTTCCCAGAAGTTATCTAGTGCTGTAAACAAATTTAAGGTTGGAGATGGATTTAACGAAAAAGTTACAATAGGACCATTAATTACAGAAGATGCAGTTTTAAAAGTTGAAAGTCATATAAATGATGCTGTATCAAAAGGAGCAAAATTAATTTCAGGAGGTAGGCGTCATGAATTGGGTGGAAATTTTTTTGAACCTACTCTCCTTACAGAAGTTACTAAAAGAATGATTGTTTCTACTAATGAAACATTTGGACCTGTAGCTCCCTTATTTAGATTTGAAGATGAAGATGATGTAATTAATCAGGCTAATGACACAATTTTTGGTCTAGCAGCATATTTCTATGCGAAGGATTTGTCTAGAGTATGGAGAGTTTCTGAAGCGCTTGAATATGGAATGGTTGGAGTGAATGCTGGGGTAATATCAACCGAATTAGCTCCATTTGGCGGGGTTAAACAATCAGGTTTAGGTAGAGAAGGTTCTAAACACGGTATAGAAGAATTTTTAGAAATGAAGTATATTTGTATGTCTGTATGAAAATAATTTAGTTAGTGGGTATTCCAAAAAGTTCGTTATCTATTCGTTTTTCAATTTTCATAGTAATTACTTCACCTATTTTAGGACCCTCTTGAAAAGAAACCCTGGTGTAGTCTTCTGTAAATCCTTTGGCATTTCCTTCAACCAAAACCTTCTGAATGCTCCCTACTTTTGTATTCAGGTGATTTTTTAATCTTCTATTACTAATTTTTCTAAGCATAGAAGATCTTTTATCAATTTCTGATTTTGGAATTTGAGGCATTTTACTTGCTGGAGTTCCTACACGTGAAGAATAAGGAAAAACGTGTATCCAATCTATTTTACATTCCTCAATAATTGAAATTGTATTTTTAAACATTTCTTCAGTTTCAGTAGGGAAACCAGCAATTATATCAGCACTAAATTTAATTTCTGGTCTTGTTTCTTTTAGTATAGAGCAGAATTTTATAGAATCTTCTCTACTATGTCTTCTCTTCATTCTTTTTAAAATCATATTATCACCTGATTGGAGAGAAAGATGTAAATGAGGCATTAATCTACTTTCTTGACAAAATAAATCCATTAATTTTTGGTCAATTTCAATGCTATCTATTGAAGAAATTCTCAATCTTTGAAGTGAAGGAATTGATTCCAAAATAAATTGTATCAGATCCCCCAATCTTTCTTTATTATTAAAATCCAACCCCCAGGATGTTATATCAACACCTGTCAAAACTATTTCCCTAACCCCACCAAATACCAATGATTCAATTTGATTTTTAATTTCTTTTTTTGGAACAGACCTAGAATTTCCCCTTGCAAAAGGAATAATGCAAAAAGTACATCTATGATCACAACCATTTTGTATCCCAATAAAAGAACGAGTATTTGATTTTGATGGGCCCAATTTATTTAAAGGGAGAGTATTTTCTCCCATAATATTTGATACTAGGTTGGAATTATATTTTTTAGTTTTATTTTCCAAAAAATTACTAATTTTTGACCAATTTTTAATTTTTAATTTTTCCTGATTTCCTAAAACTAAATCTACTTCATTCATATTTTCAAATGATTTTGGCTTTAATTGAGCTGCACATCCTGTAACTATAAGAAATGAATCCTTATTTTTATTTTTAATTTTTTTTATTTCACGATGTGCTTTTTTTTCTGCTTCTCTTGTTACAGCACAAGTATTAAGCACAGATACATTTTTGATTTTGTATTTTGTAATAAAATTTTTAATAATCTCAGTTTCAAAAATGTTTAATCGACATCCAAAAGTTTTTATAATGTTGTTCATTAATTACTCCAATTTATCAAACAAAAGAGAAGATATTTTTCCAGAAAAAACATATTTTACATCACCTGTTATCCAAACTCCATCTTCTTTACATTCAACCTTTACAAGTCCGCCATCCAAAATTATTTGGACTAGATCTTTAGTTAGACATAATCTTTTGGCAGAAAATGCAACTGCACAAGCTGATGATCCAGACGCCATTGTTATTCCACTTCCCCTTTCCCACACTTTAACTTTAATTGTGCTTTCATCGATAACTTTTGCAATTTGGACATTAGTCTTTTTAGGAAAAATGGGATTTATTTCTGTTTTTTTACCAATTTGAGAAATTGAAAATTTATCTAAATCATCTACAAAGAAGGTACAATGGGGATTCCCAAAAGATGTAGCAACCGGTGCGCCTTCAATAGGTAATTTACTTGTGTCACATTCTTCTGATAATGGAATATCACTCCATTTTATTTTTGGGATACCCAAATTTGTAGAAATTTGGCCATTGGTCAATTTTATGCATTTTATTATTTCTGCACTTGTAGAAATATTGATGGTATCTAAACCTGTCTCATTCATTAGCATGTCTGCGACACAACGAGTTGCATTTCCACAAGTTGAGGGGATTTTGAACCATCCGAATTCCAAAACTTTAAAAAGGTATGGACACTATCATTATTAGAATTATACATCAAAACGAATTGATCAAAGCCAATTCCTAGGTTTCTATTTCCTAATAATTTTATTTGACTATTAGAAAAATTATAATCATTTTTACGACAATCAATAATTACAAAATCATTTCCTAATCCATGCATTTTGATGAATGGTATTTCAAATATATGATTAATTTTTGACATGTTGATTTATAACGCAGTGTTATTTTTTCTTCTAGTTAAAAATTTTTGAGCAAATTCATGTAAAAATTTAAATTCAACTTGACCATTTTTAATTGAAATAATACACAAAATTATGTGGGCCCGTAGCTCAGTTGGTAGAGCAACTGACTTTTAATCAGTGGGTCACAGGTTCGAATCCTGTCGGGCTCACCACTTTTTTGCCTAAATTAAAAAAGAAGGGTTACTAAGAAATTGGGTTTTTCTGTCCCAATACACTTAATAGATTTAATCTAGAAAATTCATTTTTGGAAATTTAAAAGAGGATATTTATTAAGACAAAATGATACTGGTTTTAATTTGTCCAATAATGAAGGATGGCACTCAACTTCTAATCTATTTATAAAAAAAGAAGAAACATTTAAAAAGGTTTGTTCTACTTGTGCTAAATCTATTGCATTAATAATGTAAAGCTATGATAGCAAATTTAATCCTGATTTATTTGATGCTAGTTTTCAGGCTGGATTAATGTAAACCCAAAGGGTGGATCGAATAATTTACATTCTCATCCAAATTCCCACTGGTCAGGTGTTTTCTATGTTCAACAACCATCGGAAGTTGAAGGATTTTCTGGTATGATTAAATTTGTTAACCCAAACCAAGAGGGTAGAGAGTTAGCTAAAATACTTCCAAAAATGGGTTTTGATAACATGGTAAGAATAAGGCCAAGAACAGGACAGTTAGTTATCTTTCCTTCATATCTTTTACACAGTGTTTATCCAAATAAATCTAATTAGGATAGAATAACAATAGCTTTCAATTCTCACTTGTTAAAAAAGAAAAAACCATAATATCTTTTACTTACTGTGGATTACATCAAGGCACATTTTGGGTAGATCATCCATTATATAATCTCTAGCTCCTTGTTTCTTTTTTAAAGTAGGCTTCTTTTTTTTTGGATCTTGTGGCTCCAAAGCTTTTGAAACCCACCAATATAAGCTTTCATCACATCCAGTTGAACTTTTTGATATTTGCGAAACAGTTGGTATTTGTTTGATGCAATCAACTGAATCCTTAGGACATTTTAGTCTTACATGAAAATGAGAATGATGACCCCATAGCGGTCTTATTTTTTGAAGCCATTTTTTTGAGCCTTCCATATTTTCACACATCCAAATTTTAGCAGGTGCATTTATAAATATTCTATCTACACGATTGTCTGATGCTGCTGCTCTTAATATTTTTGCATGAGCTAATGTCCAATTATTATTTACCTCTTTTAAGTTTTTTTTTCTTACAGATATTGCTTTAATTGTATCTCTTTCTTTCTTTGTAAGTTTGAGGCTTTTGGGTGCTGTAAGCCAAATATCAATATCTAAGCCAGTTTGATGTGATTGATGGCCATAGGGCATTGGTCCACCTCTAGGAGCAGCAATGTCGCCTATATAAAGTCCTTTCCAACCAATTTGGTTAGCAGATTTACTTAAATCTTTAGCATAGCTTATTACAGTTGGATGTCCCCAATTTCTATTTCTGCTAGGTCTCATAATTTGCCAAGTTGGTCCTGTATCCTTCAATTTTACTCCCCCGCTTAGACATCCTTTTGCATAAAACCCTATTGGTGTGCTTTCATCAACAGTAGGCAAATTAAATTTTTCAAAAATTTTATTAGCTGGTAATTTTTTATTTGGATCATGCCCAAACCCAGGATTTATTATGAAAAGAAATATAATTAATACTACTTTAGTATAACTCACATACTTTATTCCCATTTTTTTCTATAGTGCACCAATAAAATTCATTATTGTATTCAATAACAAGATGTTTATGGTCCTCTTCCTTTATTGTTTCCTGAATTATTCCTGATTTAATGATTCGTTCAGCACCTTCTCCTTCATAGTAATCTTGACCAGAAAGAGCACTATTGACGGAAGTTATAAAAATAATTTTAATTATTATAAATAATTTTGATTCTATATTCATTCTAGGAATTAGATATCATTAAAAATATTATCATATATTTCCCTGATAGGCCTTTCCAAAACCTTCAACAAAAATTTGCTTATTTGCAATAAAAACATAGAAATTAAAATCAGTAAACATTCCCCACATTTTTGATCCTGGTTCAACTTTATTATAACTTTTTAGTAGAATTTGAAATTTTGGATTATCTTTTTTTAATTCTACTTTTTTAAAAAAACCTTGAAGTGTAAGTCTAGGATTATTTGATTTTATTTTATGAGTTTCTTCTTGAGCGAAGTAAAGAGAGGCATTTGGGTTTATATTCAAATTTTTTGTATGTTCACTCAAATCACTAATAAGTAGATAAATCTTATCATCGTAATTCATTGGAATAATTTTTGTAACCATTGGTAAACCCACATCATCTATAGTCCCTAAAGCTGCCTGTTGATAGTTGCCATTAATAATTTTTTTAATCTTAATGGCAATTTCTTCTGTTATTTTGTGAGTAAGAGAGATTTTTTTTTCCATAATTATATAATAAAAAAAGAATTAAAGATAAACAACTTCAAAGTGATTAATTTGAAAATAAATTGTTAATAGGAGATTTATCCAATTTTTTACCTAATTTTTTTTCTTCTTCATCTGTATAGCTAAAAAATTTTCCTAGTAAAGATTTTCTCTTTCTTAATCCTATAAGTCTTATTTCTGAAACTGCGGAACTTTGTATTCTTTCTAAATGTGCTTTTGCAGGTACTGCAATATGTGGTTCTATATATTCTCTCTCTAAGGCCGCTTTAATCCTTTGGGTTGCATCACTTTTTATTCGAGCAATTTTCGAAATTGCTGATCTCTCTATTCGCTTAGTTTCACCTGCAAATTCATTTAGCTGGTTTTGACTTGGTTCAGGTATTTTAATCAAAACATGAGTAGAATCTTCTATTTTACTTACATTTTTAAAACCATTTTGTTTAATTATAGATATTATATCTTTTATTAAATTTTCACGAAAAACATTTATTTTAAAACTGTCTATCTCTTTTTCATTTCGATTATTATTTTCGTCCTCTTCATCTTCTATTATTTCTGAAAAGTCAGATAGTCTACGATTCTTACCTTCTACTATAAGCCTAACGCCATAAAGAATGTTTTTATAAGCATTTTTAGATCCAACAATATCCAAATCAC
>JBJLFR010000003.1:0-18605 GCA_045565285.1 Paracoccaceae bacterium | reverse complement strand
AAGTTGAGAAAACTGTTTCATTAATTGTAATGTATCCTGTTTTCGATGTACCTGAATTGAACGACCGTTATGGCCAGTACAATTAACATCATTATTATTGATTGAGCGCCTGCACTGCCTAAATCAAGTCCCCGAAAGCCGTCGATATAAGCTTTATAAACAAGCGTTTTTGTTTCGCCACCGGGCGCTCCAATGGTGGTAGTGTCTATAATTCCAAGCGTGTCAAAAAAAGAATAAGTAATATTGATAATAATTAAGAAAAATGTAGTCGGCATCAACAAAGGAAAAGTTATTGTCCAAAAACGTCTATTAGGACTTCGGCAGTCAATTTTTGACGCCTCAAGAATAGATTTTTGGATATTCTGCAATCCTGCAAGAAAAAAAATGAAGTTCGCGCTAATTTGCTTCCAGGAGCCTGTTATTATTAAATAGATATATGCGTCAGTTACATTATCCATCCAATTAAAGCCCCATAAATCATTAAACAGGCCGTATAGCATACCCAGACGCTCGCTGAAAAAGAAGTTAGCTGTTACACCTACCACGGCAGGTGCTATTGCATATGGCCAAATTAAAAGGGTTTTATATATGCTCTTGCCATGAAGGACCTCATTAGCCTTAACGGCTAGTAAGAGCCCTAACAGAACTGTAATGAATGTAATTGAAAAAATATAAATCAACGTAAATTTTAAAGCAGCCCAGTAACTGGGATCATTAACTGCAAATATAAAATTATCAAACCAAGCAAACTGCCTACTAAATCCAAAGGGATCTTGAATTGTGAAAGCATCTCTGAACGTTTGGAGTATTGGTAAGTACAAGAAAATTACAATCACGATTAACTGCGGCAAAATGAACAACACAGGCGAGAAACTATTATTAAATTGTACTTTTTTCATTATTTTTAACTAGATAGAATAGAAAGGGGCAATTGATACCCCTTTCCAATTACTTAAATTAGTTTAGCGTTTTTGCGAATTGATTAAGGAGCTTTGCTGCACCTTTATCGGTATTTTCCCAAGCCTGCTCGACAGAAATTTCATCATTAAGCATCTTGTGCACATTGTCGTAAATAACTTCTCTAATTTGTGGCCAATTGCCTGCTCTGTAACCCCCTGGTATGGTAGACCCAGTCAAACTTAATTGTTCACCTACTGCTTTATGGTACGGAGAAGCTTCATAAAAGCCGATCTCATTAGCGAGGTCAGTTGCCGAATAAGTTACAGCGGCGTACCCAGACATATTATGGTAAAATAATTGAATTTCCGGAGTAGTCATAAATTCAGCCAACTTCATCAAAGCTTCGTATTCCTCATCAGTTTTGCCGGATAAAATCCAGTTAGCAGCGCCACCAATGAATGTAGGATACTCTTTTCCGCCTGTTATGTCAGACCAGTAAGGTATATGATTTACGGTAAAATTCGGGACAACGCCTTTCATTCCGCTAAACGAGGCCGCTGATCCCAGCCAAAAAGCCGCTTCACCAGCTATGAAAGGAGCCTGGTTATCACCCCAAGACCTTCCTTTATAATCATACCAGCCTTTATCTTTCCATTCTTTAACTTTAGTCCAATGCGTTAAAAATTCAGGAGTTTCTGCAAATAAAGTTTTCGTAGGAACAGCGCTATAGCCATTATTTCCGTCCGTCATTAATAAGTTGTGTCGAGAAAAAAAGTTTTCTGTCCAAATCCACGGGCTGTGACTTTGTACAAGCGGCGTATATCCTGCGTCTTTTATCTTCTGAGCAACAGCTTCGAATTCCTCATATGTACGAGGCACATCAACCCCTACCTTCTCAAGTATGTCCATGTTGGCATACATCAGACAGGTAGAGCTGTTGAAAGGAATACCAATCATTTTACCGTTTTCATCAGCGTAAAAATTCCGAATACCCGGAATGTAATCTTCTTTGTTAAAAGCTACTCCATGTTCAGCTGCCATATCCTCAAATGGATAAACGACACCATTCTTAACCTGAGCAACCATAATAGCTGCGCCAGCGTCGTAAACCTGAACCATGTGAGGGTGTTCGCCAGCTCTGTAAGCAGCTATGAAAGCTGCCAGAATATCTTCATAGCTACCCTTAGTAGTGGGTATTAATACAGATTCGTTCTGACTTTCGTTCCATCTTTCCGCAATGGTATTGATAATAGATTCAAGTTTTCCAGTATGACCATGCCAGTAATGTAGCTCAACAGGCTCACTGATAGCTGGAGCAGCATTTAGTATAGACACTGCCGCAGCTACTGATGCTATAAACTTCTTCATTAAATTCTCCTAAGTTAAAAAGGTTTATATCTGCTAGTAATCTTTCAGAAAAATGACAAAAGAGTAAAGAAATTGTAATAATTTTGTAAACTATTTATTAAAAGCTTAATGAATTCGACGCCATAATTCATTAATATGTGATCATTTCTAATCCAGTGCATCTATCTCCCTAAGACCTTCATAAAAGTATTACGTTTAATTAGATAAGCTTCGTTACATAAAAAAAGCGTTAGCAAGATGCGAATGGATAAAAGCAACGGAGGATAACTATGACATCGATAGTTAATAAGCTGACACCAGTTACTAGTACTCAGAAGGAAAATGTTAGAATAGCGCCAAAAACTGAACGCTATCACAAAACCCTTTTATCACAAATAGAGTCGATGGATCAAATCGAGATTGGTGAAATTTGTACAAGTGAACCAAAAAACTCAAAGTTGAGGGTAGCGGCTTGGAATCTCGAGCGATGTTATTTCGTAGACGACACGGCCAATTATCTAAGAAAAATAAACCCAGATATCATATTGCTATCGGAGCTAGATTATGGAATGTCGCGCACAGCTCAGAAACATACTGCTCGAGAGCTCTCACATTTATTAGGCATGGAGTATGCTTACGCAGTTGAATTTTTTGAAATTGGTCTCGGCACCGAACTGGAGATTAAAGAATATTGCAAAGATCGAGTTAACAATTTTGGCTGGCATGGGAATGCAATTTTATCTCGATTACCAATGACTAAACATAGGCTTATACGTTTGGATGATCATGGGCATTGGTTTTGCCTGAACCAAAATGTTGATCCTAATCAGCCAAGAGTTGGCGGGCGATTGGCACTAGCCGTGGAAATTAATGGCGCTTGCTTTGTATCAACGCACTTAGAAAGCGCAGCGGACTCGAAGCACCGCTTTGAGCAAATGAAAATATTATTTAATGCAATTGATCAAAATTTCCCTTCGCTGCCAACTCTAATTGGCGGTGATTTAAATACAGGTAATAATCTGCCACCGACGTATAGTTGGCAGAATGAGTCACTCTTTGGTCTCTCGACCGAAAGAGGTTATGATTGGAGTTTTAATGCAAACGGATATACCACTAGACGATCACTAATTACGCCAAACCCTACGCGAAAAATGAAATTAGACTGGTTTTTGGCTCGCAATTTAAGTATTTCAGAATCAGGTATCGAGGCTTCCCTTGGTGAAACCGGCTTACCACTTTCAGATCACGATTGCATTTGGTGTGATGTTTCTTTTGAGGCCTGATTTAATCAGTCAAATTACAATAAAAACCCGTGACCCCCCCCTTATAAAAAGTGGCCCAGACAGTGACCCAGACACCCCCAAAAGGGGTTAAGCTATTGATTTATATAAGAAAGCAGAGCAAATCAAAATTATATGACAGAGCGGCTATAAATTTGTAACTGTTTTATAACAATTTTCTAAAATCACCTTCCAAAAATCCTTTTACTCAACTCAAAGTATGAAAATTTAATTTTATAAGGATATTGAGCTAAATTAAAGAAGTGATTTTTTTTGTTTTCATTTGTTTCAAATATTGTTTTAGAGAATATAAATTCTGTTGCCTTTTGATTATCGGTGGGGAGTGCGTCCCAATTAATAGGACTGCCAATATCGATTTTGAAAAGCTGTTTTTTTTTGTTAATTACTTCGTAAAATAGCATAATGTCTCTGAGTTGGTGATGTATAAGATCACATAAATAGTAAAAGGAAGAATTTCTCGCGGAAATATGAATGGGAATAATTGGTACTTTATACTTTTTAGAAAGCTTTACCGCAGAATGTAACCAAGACCGTTCATGTAACTGAAACCATTTTCTTGCTGCTAATCGGCCAGATGGAAAAACTATTGAGACTCGATTTTTTTTGAATGCGCGTTTTGTATATTTTAAAGTTTCTTTACTAGCTTGAATTGATTTTTTTTGTTTCTGCCATTCGACTGGTGCCACAACCTCACTTAATTGTGGAAATAATCGTAAAATATCTCTGTTTGCAAAAAAAAATATGTCTGATCTGTGAGTGGATAGAGCAGACCAAAGACATAAAGCGTCAGCAATACCGGTAGGATGGTTGCTCACGATAATGGCAGAACCATAACTGGAAAGATTCTTTATGCCAGAAACCTCTAAATGCTTTATATAAGTTTGAGACATTTTTTCCATAATACTTAAACCATCTAGCTTCTCAAGCTCGTTGGCTTGTTCAATGGTTAAGTTATATTTTAAGAAAATTTTAAATATTTTAGAGACTAGCTTTGAGACAAAGTTGTTTTCAGTGAACCACGGTGCCCTTTCGCGAAGAAGCTGATCAATAACTTGCTGGTTTTTAAACAAAGCTTCGGTCTTTAAAGTGATCTGAAGCTATTAAAAAAACAATCAAGTTCTTTGTCTCTAGAGGCGAAAAATTTTAACTTTGTGGACCGAAACTGCTCAAAAAGACGTTTTATATTTTTCATTGTAATACCTCAAAAAATGAAATTTAATAGGACATCAATTTCAAACTTCTTTGTAAAAAAGAAATGACATTATGGTAAATAAAATGTAAAATTTAGCTTTAATTAAACGCTATTTCTTAATTGAAAAAA
Organism: Paracoccaceae bacterium; assembly: GCA_045565285.1. Taxonomy (GTDB): domain Bacteria; phylum Pseudomonadota; class Alphaproteobacteria; order Rhodobacterales; family Rhodobacteraceae; genus CACIIZ01. The sequence continues at coordinate 13,736 of JBJLFR010000003.1, read as the reverse complement.
AGCCAAAGATAGTTAACAAGTTAATCTTCATTAAATATGTTAAAGTGAACAAGCACGCCGGGCTGCGGCCAAGAGCATTTTTTTATTGTGCAAGTGGTAGTGATAAGTCATTTTGAATTCAACACTTTTTTTTTGGAGCTTCATAGTCATAGCCATAATCGACTATTCCCATCGAGTGCTGTGAAAGGCCGTAGGTTGTATTTCTTAGATATTCCATCATCTCGTGGGGGTTATTCCGAAATATATCCATCTCTTTTTTTGGGAGAATGTTGCCAATTGAAACGCAAACTTTACCGTTTGTTCGTTTTTTAAACTCATTAATTAAAAGGGCCATTCGGAGATTATAATTTATATGACTCGCAATTTGAAAAAAACGACTGTTTGAACCATGAAAAAAAATTGGCAATACACTGGCACGAGATTTGGCGATTAATTTTGCAGTAAATCTTCGCCAGCTGGGGTCGGCTGGTTTTCCAAACATATTTTGCGAGGTGGAAACTGTCCCACCCGGAAAAATTCCGATACAACCATTATTTTTTAAGTGGTCTAATGCGATTCTCCGAGATTGTAAATTTTTACTAAGCGCCTCTCTTGTTTCGTCAAAATTGATCGGAAGTATAATTTCACTTAAATCTCTAGACTCTTTAAAAACATGGTGAGCAAATATTCGAAAATCGTTACGTCTTTGTGATATCATATAACCAAGCATTAAACCATCCAAGATGCCAAATGGATGGTTTGATACCACAATGAGAGGACCTGAACGTGGGATATTAGCAATTTCACCAAGAGTAACTTTCAATTGGATTTTATATTTTTCTAAAATTACTTCCCAAAAATTTTTATCACTTTCCAAAATTTCTTTTTCATAACCAACAGCTCTTTTGATCAGGCCCACTCTTCCGGTAATATTCTCTATAAGTTTTATCGAGAGCTTTCCCATTGTTGAATTCGCTGATGCCGCATAGGAGATGTCCTGATAGATCTTATTTTGCGTTTTTATAGTGGCGGGGCTTCCTATTAACTCCATATTATTTTCTCAATTCCCTTAATTTTAAAATTCTTATTAGCGATGGCTTAAATTACTTAAAGGACGTACTTGCTCAATCCGTAGTCTTTAAAACTGATTTTATTTTAAGCCTGAAATGTTACAAAAATAAGACAAATGTCGGGTTTACTGAAGACACTTTGTAACTTCTTTTTTTGAGATAGTCGTATTTCTGTAATATTTTAATGATACGTGAATAGTCATTAGCAGAAATTAATTTCGAAATTGAGGCAGTTTTAATGAAAAACATTTCTTTGTTAAGAGTTGTAGATAACGAGCAGTTAAATGAAGACATAGAGTATTATACTTCAGCGGAATACTTTCAATTTTTATGCGATTGTTACTCGAAATTTCAAAACGAAAGTCCAGATGAGTACGTATTTCTTTATGGTGATAGACTTCCAGAAGAGTTGGCCTACTTTGAACTCGATAAAGGGGAGCAAGACGATATTCTCCATTAATTTTATTCTTAGAACTGATGGGTTATGTGGCGAAAGGTCCGATTGTTTAGAAAGAAAGCCTATTTTCTGGTGGCATATCCTTAAATTATCGTTACTAGGCCTATTCGACGAATAGGAAACCTTGGTCCAATCCAATTTTGTTGAAGACAGAATAACCTAAACCGTCATATAACTTTTACAAGAAATTCACAAAAGTTTTATAATGTTGAGATATCTCTCGCTGAAAATATGGGGATATCATGCTCAAAATAAATAACCTGACTAAAAAGTTTGGCTCTAACATTGCGGTAAATTCAGTCTCATTAGACGTAGAGAAACCAATAATGCTTGGCATCATTGGTGCTTCTGGAGCGGGAAAATCTACTCTCTTGCGCATGATAAATCGGCTAGAGACACAAACCTCCGGGAGTATTTCTTTCGATGGTTTGTCAGTATCAGATTTAAAAGGCGCAGCAAAAGCAGAATGGCAATCGAATTGCGCAATGATCTTTCAACAATTCAATTTAGTCCCCCGCATGGATGTTGTAAGCAATGTGCTTCATGGCACATTGAATAAACAGTCTACTATCTCGACCTTTTTTAATTTATATCCGAGGTCTGATATACATACTGCCATTGAAATATTGGGCCGACTTGGAGTTGCAGAGCACGCCGCCAAAAGAGCAGAAGCTCTTTCTGGTGGGCAGCAACAAAGAGTTGCGATAGCAAGAGCGCTGATGCAAGACCCAAAAATAATCTTAGCAGATGAACCAATTGCCTCTCTAGATCCAATGAATGCACAAATCGTTATGGAAACTCTTCGCCGCATACATGACGAAGATGGACGAACTGTGATTGCGAACCTTCACACCTTAGATACTGCGAGAAAATACTGTGATCGTGTGATTGGTATGCGAAAGGGCCATGTAGTTTTTGACGGGACACCATCTGAACTAACAACAGAAGTAGCCCGCAAAGTGTATGGTGCTGGCTCTGATTTTTCCGAGGCAGCAACATCAACTGAAATAAGAGTAGCTTAATCCTGTTTCAGTTTAATTTCAATCAGCCCATGAAAAATACAGAGGGCAATATAGGAGATAAACTATGAAAAAATTACTATCAGCAATTATTGCTTCTACACTGTTATCAACCGCTGCATTTTCAGGCGGTCATTCAATATCTGAGTTTCGTATTGGGATCCTTGGAGGTGAAAACGCACAAGACCGTATGACAAATAATGAATGTTTTCGTCAAAAAACTGAAGATTTGCTGGGCGTCCCTACAAAAATATTTGCACCAGCTGATTACGATGGGGTGATTCAAGGTCTTTTAGGAGGTACTATTGATATGGCTTGGCTGGGTGCATCAGGCTATGCTAAAACCTATATTTCAGATCCAGAAGCAGTAGAACCAATCGTAGTTGCAGTCAATATGGACGGTGGCTACGGTTATTATTCAGTTGGTTTTGCCAGAAAGGATAGCGGTATAACATCCCTTGATGACATGAAGGGAAAAGTTTTTGGTTTTGGTGATCCAAATTCTACATCGGGGTACTTAATACCATCTATTGAAATACCACAAGCTACTGGAGCCACTATGGACTCTGGTGACTATTTTGGTGAAGTTAAGTTCACCGGTGGTCATGAGCAGACAATTGTTGCAGTAAATAATGGCGATGTAGACGGAGGCGTTACTTGGGCCGATGGGCTTGGTGATTGGGAAGATGGGTTCAATGCTGGTGCGTTAAGGAAAGCAGTGGACGCTGGGCTTGTAGATATGAATGACATGGTACAGATTTGGCAGTCAAAGCCAATTCCAGAGGGTCCAGTTGTTATAAGAAAAGATCTTCCAGCGGACGTTAAGGTTAAGATTACAGCTCTAACAGCAAGTTTACATTCAATGGATCCTGAATGCGCTTACGGGGTTTTTGCCGGTGAACGATTGGGAGTTATGCCGATAGGCCATGAGGCATACGAAATCATCGTGGAAGCACGTAAGTTAAAATCTAAGTAAAAAGTAAAATTTTATCGGTAGGCCTCATTAAAGTAGGTCTACCGATTCTTTAGGAATGTGATGTCTGAAATAACCTCAACTCAAAAATACGAAGCAGACTATTTCGGGCTTATAAAAAAACGCCGCACATATAGTGCTATTCTGCTTGGCGTTTTTATCGTTCTTATGATATCCGGCTTTAATGTTGTAGACGATAGAAATGCAGGCGGCTTTTGGGCGGGCATTACAAGTATCTTCGACTTTCCCAGAGAAGTGATTTTAGAGGCTAGTGAAAAAGTGGAAAAAATTCCTGGCCTTTTTGTAAAGTTCTTTCCATCCCTAATAGAGACGATTAACATCGCCGCTGCGGCAACTTTGGCAGCATCAATATTCGCTATATTTTTGTCAATGCTCGCAACGCAAGGCATGGCTAAGTGGCCTCGGCTCATTCCTGTTTTTAGACGTATCTTAGATATAACGAGAGCCATTCCTGATTTTGTGATAGCACTTATATTAATTTTTATACTTGGTGGTGGCCCGGTCCCCGCCATGATTGCCATTACCTTTCATACGACAGGAGCGCTTGGCAAATTATTTTCAGAAGTCAACGAAAATGCATCACTTCAACCCCTTGATGGATTATCCTCAGTGGGTGCTAGTTGGATGCAAAAAATGCTACTTGGCATCCTCCCTCAAGTATCTCCCAACTATTTTAGTTATGCCCTATTACGGTTTGAAATCAACATTCGTATTTCTGCTATTCTAGGTTTTGTTGGGGCCGGTGGAATTGGGTATGATTTAAAAAATGCTATCTCGTGGGGTAAAGGTCGATACGACGAAGCTGGAGCTATTTTTATACTTCTGTTTTTAACCATTGTTATTGTTGATCAGCTGTCTGGAATATTTCGGGATCGTTTAACACACGGCAGAAAGTCTGAGGGGTTACTATGAATGTAAATAATACAGAAACCCTTAAATCAAATGTATACGAGCTTTTTTATTTTAAACGTGCTTGGGCATTTGGTATTCCAATAGCTATTTTAGCATACCTCACGTATGTTTTTATTTCCTTCGATATCTTAGGCCTGAGTGAGCGAGGGTCCCTAAAAAACGCAAAAAGCTTAGTTGGGGACATGTATAGCCATAAAGTGCATGTCACTCGTGATAACCGAAAAGGCAATATTTCTATCTCAATTGAAGGTGAAAAGAAAGGTAGATATCCATCGGGAGAAGCACCGGAATGGATAGAATTAGGTAGCACAAGCAAAGTAAATCTCGGCAACGGGCATTTGATCTATTTTGGTGAAAAAGATGTTGTATATGAGGTACCTAATTACGGTAGAATTTGGGCTGAACCCGGTTTAGGTGGTGTAGAGGCGGAATACCCCAATGGGCCATTGCCAGAATGGATAAACCAGTCAAAAAACCGAGTTACTATTACAACAGACGCAGGTCGCCTCACAATTACCCGAAATCGTACAGAAGTATTCAGATATTTTTATGGCTGGGAATTATTCTTCTTTACACTTGACAGCCAATATCATGGGAAAAGTATATCTGAATTAACCTCACTAGCATTTAATGGCGAGCTACCAAAGATAATGAGAGACTTTTGGTATAATAAGATGTGGAGACACAGCGATGTTGCTTGGGCGATAGGTGAAACTATCCTAATGGCATTTTTGGGTACATTTGGAGCTGCCTTGGTAGCATTCCCTCTTGCGTTCTTGGCAGCAAAAAACATTACGCCCTTAGCACCCGTTAGGTTTTTCTTCCGTCGTATTTTTGATTTTACTAGAGGCTTAGATCATTTGCTATGGACTATAATCTTAGCACGAGCTTTTGGACCGGGACCACTAACAGGAGCCTTAGCCATGGTTGTTACTGATACAGGAACATTTGGAAAGCTATTTTCAGAGGCAATAGAAAATGTAGATAAAAAACAGATAGATGGAGTACAATCAACTGGAGCAAGAAATATTCAACGCTATCGTTTCGGAGTTATTCCCCAAATTACCCCAGTTTTGCTAAGTCAAATTTTATATTACTTCGAATCAAATATTCGTGGTGCAACTGTTATCGGTGCGATGGTAGGCGGGGGTATAGGCCTGATGCTTACTCAGGCAATTATCACTCAAAGTAATTGGGAAGAAGTGACTTATTACATTTTATTGATAATATTACTCGTAACAGCTACTGATTGGCTATCAGGAAAAATCCGACAACGATTAATCAAGGGAGCCTTGGACAGTTAAGTTCATCTGCTAAGCACAATGGCGAGATTAAAACCCGAAACTCCGTACATTCATAAAGGTGTCGAATTTGTAGACAGCACCTTGGGACGTTACTGCGAGATTGGCATGGGCTCGAGAATAAACAACTCTGTTATTGGTGATTACTCATATTGTGACAGATACGCAGATATCGCCAACGCATCTGTGGGAAAGTTTTCAAATATAGCAAGCTTTGTCCGAATAGGCGCTTCTGATCATCCTTTAGACCGCGCAAGTCTGCATCACTTTCAGTATCGGTCAGATGACTATTGGGATAACGCCGCTGCTGATAATGTGTGGTTTGAAAAAAGAGAGACCCGCATTTCGTATATCGGGCATGATACCTGGTTGGGACACAATTCACAAATTAAGCCGGATATAACCATAGGGCATGGCGCCGTTATAGCCTCGGGTGCAGTTGTTACGAAAAATGTTTCCCCATATACGATCGTCGCAGGAGTCCCTGCCAAACCTCTTCGAGTCAGGCTTGCCCCCACATTAGCAAACAAAATGATTGAACTGGCATGGTGGGACTGGGATCATGACAAAATAGAAAAATGCTTGCCGGATTTTAGAAATTTATCTGCCGAAGCATTTGTAGACAAGTACGGGTAGCTACCTTTTAAGCAGCAACAGTGCTTATGCCAATGTTTTGGAAGATAAAACTCTCCATAAGCTTTCCACTCACAAATGCAAACTTTCCTTTACTAACTGTAGCCTCGATAGCCATGTTAGATCTATCAACGATTACCATGTTAGCCCGTTTGCCAAAAGCTAGTTCACCCACGTCATCAAGCCTCATAATACGAGCAGGATTACGCGAGATTAAGTCCCAACTTTGTTCCAAGGTAAGAACTCGTTCGCGCACAAGTTTTAATGCAGCTAAATATAGACTTGGATAATAGTAGTCCGACACTAATACGTCACAAAGCCCATTTTTAATGAGATCTTTAGCAGCTATATTTCCAGATTGAGAGCCACCCCGCAAAACGTTTGGAGCACCCATTAATACGGGATCATTTTTACTTTTTGCTTCGTTTGCTGCCTCAATACTTAGTGGAAATTCGCATATTTTTGCACCAAGTTCCGAGAAATATCTCCGTGTCTTTTTATCTGGATCATCATGAGATCCTGCAACAAGGTCATATTTTTTTACATGCTCCATAATAGCCAGAAGATACTGATGTACTTCTGAATTTTTTATATCATTGTAGCGTAAAACAGTTTCTTTTTGCTCTAAGAAGGAATTTCCCACCTGCGCAGCCCAAGCTGCAAAAGCGTCATCACTCTTGCTTAAGACTGCCATCGCCTCAGAGAGATGATTATTAAACACTAAGTAATCAATGTTAAATTTTTTTATTAAATGCAAAAGTTCCTGTAAGCTATCGACAGTATGAGCTTCACATCGCAGCTGAAGTCTCAGGTCTGTCAACGACTTTAGGCGATATTTATCTAGCGACTCAGCAAACTCTTTTGCATGCTCGGGGCTTCTGCGCCCTCCTTCCCATGACCAACTTTTTGCAAGCCAGGCAGTTGTTATTCCATTCGAGGCCAGTTCTATATCTATCCGTGGGAATGCTAGAGAAATATCCAGTGGGGCACTAGGCCTTGGAGCAATATGATGGTCAAAGGCATCGCCATGCATATCTACAATGCCTGGTAGAATTAAGTAACCTGAGAGATCTATGGGTTTAAAATTACCATCAACAATTCTATCATCAGACATTGAGATGGGTTCCTGGGAAAATCCTCCAGACCATAAAACTTTTGCATTCTTAAATGTAAGTGACATACTTTTTCCGTTTACGTAGCTTATAAATCAACAATGTATCAAAAAGATGACAGATCATCCGAATGGGTCAGAACAACATGTTCTGCAGAAAAAAATGTTTTGCCATATTCGATAGGAGTGCCATCTGGGGAAATATTTAAACTCGTTGTGCATAAAAGTGGTTGGCCATCATTAATTTGTAAATGATTGGCCTTAATGGGATCTGCCAAATGAGCCGTTATTTTGGTCCATGCTCTAGTGTAATCGGCTATACCACAGTCATTTAATGATTTTGTAACCGAATTATTCACTTTTATACGCTCAATTAAACGACCGAAACGGAGTGGGTCGAAGATGGAGTTAAAAAGAGCTATCGGCTGACCGTCTGCAAAAGAAATTCCCGAATAAGCTAAAACCTCTCCATTATCAATTACGTTGAGTGCGTTTCTTTCTTCTATCGAGGCTGCTCTTATCTCAAGAGTAAGAGTTTTGCGGGTAGGAAGTCTCCCGTCCTTCGTTAAATTTTGTGAGAATCGAACCCTAGTTCCAATAGGGTATACCATTGGCGGAGCTTTAACGTATACACCACTTCCACGCTTTGACCAAACTATTCCTTGCTCAGCAAGGTGCTGTATCGCTCTTCGAACCGTATGCCGATTTACTCCAAAACGCTTTGATAACATTAGTTCAGTAGGAAGTTTTTCTCCTTCTGAAAATTTTTTTTGATTTATGTCATCAAGTAAAATTTCAGCAATTGATTGCCAAAGTCCTAGTTTTCTCATGTCACAAAAACTTTGCTTTTCTTTTTTATAAATATAGCTTAAAGATAAATAAGATTTGTCTAGTTGTCTAGGGTTAACGAAAAATGCAAGAAAAAATTTGTTCTAGGAAAGAATGGTTATCAATATTGGCTAAATCTGACTTGGCATCTCTCTGCACACTTTGGAAAAAAGTGCAGATTAACGCTCAATATGAATATTTCAGAAAACCAGAGATTGGAACTGTTATGGTCCGCGGACGATCTGGAGGGACTGGAAATTTATTTAATTTGGGTGAAATCACGGTATCTCGATGTTCAATAGGACTTCAAACAGGAGAGCAAGGATATGGCTATATACAAGGCCGATCAACCAAGGGTGCAACCATTGCCGCGTTGGTAGATGCATTTATGCAAACCTCACAAAAAAAGTTAATCGAACAAAAAATCCTTAAACCTTTGGATGCAATTCATAAAAAGAACAAAAAAGATTTAGTATCTAAAGCAGAAGCTACAAAGGTTGATTTTTTCACACTAGCTAGGAAGTCTTAGTGATGGAAAAATCTGTATTACGAGGAGGTTACACTAATTTGCCCATACAAAGTTCTCTCAACTTTCGAGAGATAATGATGGCAATGGCAAAACCAGGAAAAATTAGAACTCTAACTGGAGGATTTGGGCCTGAACCACTATCAATTTCCACCTCAAATCTTATCCTTACCTTATGCGATCCAGAAACAAAAATATCTTTGTTGGGAAAATATGACAGAGAATTTGTACGCGATTGGATAGTCTTTCACACCAATGCGACTTTTTCTTTACCCGCAGAGGCAGATTTTGTGATTGGAACTTGGAAGGACATAAAACCATTATCACAGTTCAAATGTGGAACTGAGGAATACCCAGATCGATCTGCGACAATAATTTTAGAAACAGAAAAATTGGAAAATCTAGGCATGAGCTTGAGAGGCCCGGGAATAAAAACATCAATTGAACTTACAATCCCCGATAGAGAACTACTGTACTTTAACCAGTCACTTTATCCAATGGGGTTAGACTTTTTTCTATGCTGCAATGATAAATTATCAGGTCTTCCAAGGTCAACTAGGTTGGTGGAGATATAAGATGTATGTTGCAGTCAAAGGTGGTGAAAAAGCAATTGATAATGCGCACGCGTGGCTCGCTGAGCTCAGACGGGGTGACGAAAATGTTCTCGAGCTCAGTGTAGATCAGATAAGAGAGCAACTCTCTTTGGCTGTAAACAGGGTAATGTCTGAAGGGTCTTTATTCGATCCCGATCTCGCCGCTTTAGCCATTAAGCAATCAAGGGGAGATTTAATTGAAGCTATATTCTTAATTCGGGCCTATAGAACAACTTTACCTCGTTTTGGATATTCTGCACCAATTAATACCGGTTCAATGCAATGTACGCGCAGAATAAGTGCAACATTTAAGGATATACCTGGCGGTCAAATCCTCGGCCCAACATTTGATTACACACACCGTTTGCTAGATTTTAAGTTGGCTGCTGAAGGCAATAGAACTAAAGCTCAATCGCAAAAAACTGATCCAAAATTGACACCGCATATAACTGAATTTTTGAATAAAGAGGGTCTCATTCAAACTGAAAAAGACGATGGAAGCGCTCCGCCTGACCTAACACGGGAACCACTGGAGATTCCTGCCGATAGAACCCTTAGGTTACAAGCTCTGTCGAGAAGTGACGAGGGATTTTTACTTGGATTAGCCTATTCCACACAGCGGGGCTACGCGCGAAACCACGCATTTGTCGGCGAATTGCGAATTGGAATTTGTAGCGTTGAAATGGACATTCCTGAGCTCGGCTTTTCTATTGAAATTGGTGAAATTGAAATTACCGAATGTGAAACTGTTAACCAATTTGTAGGTTCAAAAAAGGAGCCGCCACAATTTACACGAGGATATGGGCTCGTTTTTGGTCAAACTGAGCGAAAAGCAATTAGCATGGCTTTGGTTGACAGAGCAATGCGTTGGAAGGAACTCGGCGAAGAAAATAAAAACGCCCCTGCCCAAGACGCTGAATTTGTCTTGTATCATTGTGACAACATTCAAGCGACTGGCTTTCTAGAGCATATAAAGTTACCGCATTACGTGGATTTTCAATCTGAAATCGAATTAGTACGTAAACTCAGGAAGACCGCAGATCAAAACAAAAAACAAAAGGGCAAATAATGGATTACAATTTTGCCTATCTTGATGAACAAACAAAAAGGATGATCCGACGCGCTATATTAAAAGGCCTTGCTATACCTGGTTATCAAGTACCTTTTTCAAGCCGAGAAATGCCGATGCCATACGGTTGGGGCACTGGGGGGGTTCAAGTTAGTGCCTCAATTTTAACCCCAGAAGATAGGCTTAAAGTAATCGATCAAGGAGCCGATGATACAACTAACGCTGTTTCCATTCGCAAGTTTTTTGAGAAAACGGCAAAGATACCAACAACCGAAAAAACTGACGAAGCCACTGTTATTCAAACACGCCACAGAATACCAGAACAACCGCTAATGGACAGCCAAATACTAGTATACCAGGTACCAATTCCGGAACCACTACGCTTTTTGGAGCCGAGGGAAAGTGAAACCCGGAAAATGCATGCTTTACAAGAATATGGCTTAATGCACGTTAAACTTTATGAAGATATCTCTATAAACGGAGCTATTGCAACTTCCTATGCCTACCCAGTAAAAGTTGAAGATAGATACGTAATGGATCCATCTCCAATTCCTAAATTTGACAATCCAAAAATGGAAATGGAAGCAGTACAACTATTTGGAGCAGGTAGAGAGCAACGCATTTACGCTTTGCCTCCCTTTACAAAAGTTCGCTCACTCGACTTTGAAGACTATCCTTTCGAGCCAAGTAAAGCAGATTATAAATGTAATTTGTGCGGCAGTGATAGCTCTTATCTGGATGAAGTGATCATTGACGATCAAGGAAGGCGAATGTTTGTGTGTTCTGATACAGATTATTGTCAAAAGATGATCGCGGAACATGGAGAAGTTAGCAAACCTGATGATAAAAGAGAGCTCCCATGACGCCCTTACTGAAAGTTGAAAATCTTAAAAAAAATTATGGCACTCAAATAGGATGTTCGGGAGTAACTTTTAATCTCCACCCAGGTGAAGTTATGGGCATTGTTGGCGAAAGTGGATCAGGTAAGTCTACTTTATTAAATTGCTTAGCGGGTCACTTAAAACCTGACGAAGGGTCAGTTTTCTACAATACAAAAACTGATGGTTTGGTAGATACTATTTTAATGAATGAACCAGACAGGCGCATGTTAGGAAGAACCGATTGGGCATTTGTGCATCAAAATCCACGAGATGGGCTGAGAATGAGTATAAGCGCTGGTGGAAATGTTGGAGAACGTTTGATGGCAGTCGGCGAGCGCCACTATGGACATATAAGGGAGAATGCCCGCTCTTGGATCGACCAGGTTGAAATATCAACCGATAGGATAGACGACCGTCCATCTACCTTCAGTGGGGGCATGCAACAAAGATTACAAATAGCAAGGAATTTGGTAACCGGTCCGCGCTTAGTATTTATGGATGAACCGACAGGTGGGCTGGATGTGTCAGTCCAGGCGCGGCTTTTGGATTTACTTAGAAATCTTGTAATAAAAATGAATCTTAGCGCTATTGTTGTGACCCATGACCTTGCTGTAGTTCGACTACTTGCTGATCGCTTAATGGTAATGAAATCCGGACATGTTATTGAATCAGGTCTGACAGACCAAGTCCTTGATGATCCTCAGCATGCATACACCCAGCTGCTCGTAAGCTCTGTATTACAAGTATGAGATGATTTTAAAAGCAAAAGTAAAGTAAAACAATGATCCAACTCAGAGATGTATCAAAAAAATTTAAGCTGTATAATCAGCAGAACGCATTAATTTCAGTAATTGAAAATGCCAATTTAAAGGTAAACCCCGGAGAGTGCGTAGCGTTAGTTGGAACATCAGGTTCAGGCAAATCAACTCTGATGAAAATGATCTATGGAAACTACTTAGCAACCAGTGGGTCAATTTTGGTCGATGGGATCGACCTTACCAAGGCCGAACCGCGTGAAATATTAGAAGTCCGCAAGAGAAAATTAGGATATGTTAGTCAATTTTTACGAGTGGTACCAAGGGTACCCTCTCTAAAGGTTGTGGCTGAGCCATTACTTAGCATTGGCAAACCAGAGGCTGAAAGCTTAGAAATAGCCGAAGCATTGTTAGAAGAACTAAACATACCAAGAAAATTATGGCCGTTATCTCCAACTACATTTTCAGGAGGAGAGCAGCAAAGGGTAAATATCGCGAGAGGTTTTTCTTATGCGTTTCCGGTGCTACTTCTAGACGAGCCAACTGCGAGCCTCGATAAAGAAAATAGGGACATTGTAATTTCACTTATTAACCGAGCAAAAAGCAAAGGTACAGCAATAGTCGGTATTTTTCATGACCAACAGGCACGTGAACTAATTTGTGATAGAGAAGTAGACGTTCGGAAATTCACTCCCAATTTAAATGGCAACGATGCGTAAAGGTCTGTTTTTAGCAATCGTAGGACCATCGGGCAGTGGGAAAGACACAATTATCGAAGCCTTGTGTAAGCAATTACCAAATATAAAGCGAGTAAAAAGATATATAACAAGAGAACAACAAAAAGCTGGTGGTGAGGATAGCTATAATATCGACTTTGATACTTTTCGAAAACTTGAGCGTGATGGAGGCTTTGCATTCAGTTGGTCCGCACACCATCTTAAATACGGACTCCCAATTACAATTTTTGATGAAATTAATGCTGGGAAGAGTTTGATTGCAAACATTTCAAGGTCAATACTGGATCAGCTATCTGATAAATTTGAATATTATGAAATAATCTTAATCACTGCCTCAGATAAAATATTAGCAGAGCGCTTAGAAAAACGTGGAAGGGAAAGTAAGGCCCAAATTGAAGAGCGACTTGCCCGTTCCAGCTTTACGATACCTAATGGTATTTCCCCGCTAATATTAAGAAATGAAACTACTGTGGAAGATGCAGTTTCAAAAATTATTGCCTCTATTTACCCTAATAATTCAAAGCGCTTAATCAAATGAAATCTACCATTTTCATCCTCTCCAGCAAGGCAAAGCGAATTTACTTTAAAAGGGTCTTTAATAATATCTCCAAAAAGAGACTCTACCGCAGAGTGTGCCGTATGAGCATCGTTTTGAGAGAGTGGACCTGTAAGAGTGATATGAAACTGAAATTCACTCATAACAAATGGATATCCCCATTTTTTCATAAGTGTTTCTTGGATAGTGGTAAGCTTTATCCTCCTTCTTTTCGCGATTTCTTTCTGAGTAAGTGGAGCACGAAAGCAATCAAAATGCTCTACTACATTTGCAACAAGAGAGTTCAGCTCTGCTTCAGAACCTACTGGCCGAAGT
>JBJLFR010000002.1:0-62587 GCA_045565285.1 Paracoccaceae bacterium | reverse complement strand
CTAGTAGCTGAAATATAAGGATCATCCCATTCTTCAAAATACACTTTAGGTTTAAATTTATCACTTTTTTTCTTAATAAGATTAATTTGTTTTTCTATTTTTTTTACTAAATTCATTGCTTCTTTTATATTTCCAACTATAGAACCAAGATATTTTATCATGCTAAAAATCTCAGAAATACTCTGCTGATTAAAGCATATTACATTAAATCCTTCTAATATGAGTTGTTTAGTTAAATTAGCTTGTACATCAGAAAAAGTAAGTATTAATTCTGGTTTTAATTCTTTAATTTTCTTAATATTTCCTGATACAAAAGAACCTACTCTTTGTTTTTCCAACCTTACTCTTTTTGGTCTAACTGCATACCCAGTTACTCCAACAATTCTTTTTTCTTCACCTAAAAGATAAAGAGTTTCTACTGTTTCTTCTGTTAGACAGATTATTCTTTGAGGAGGAAAATTAAGCATAATAAATAAAAAGATTTTCAAGGTTAAAATTATTTAAAAGATGCCTCACATTTTTTATTCTGAAAAGGTTAAAATCAATTCATATCTACTAAAAATTCTTAGTGCTATTTTTAATTCTTAAATTAGATGGTGCTATTTGAAATTGAAAACTACAATAATTTATGGATTTATGTTAATATTTTTATATACATAAATGTAATAAGTGTTCATTTAAATAACTTTAAAAATAGTTTATTTTTCTTAAATTTAACTTTTGAAACTACAGATTTATTTCTGTTTTTTATAAATTAAAATTATTGGATCCATATTTATTACAGTAACTTTATTCTGATTAATTCCAGAAATTTTTAATTTCATAATACCTAGACTTGGTTTTGACTTAGATTCCCTTTTTTCTATTACTTTCCAATATCCTGTGATTTTATCTCCAGGTCTTACGGGATTAAACCATCGTAAATTATTAATACCTGGTGAACCTAGAGTATAAGTATTATTTAAAAACTTATTACACATAAGGTTCATTATAGCTGAACATGTATGCCAACCTGATGCTATTAACCCCTTATATTCTGATTCTTTCGAAAGTTGGGAGTTGACGTGAAAGTACTGTGGGTCGAATTGCTTTCCAAATTTTATAATTTCATCCTCAGTAAATTCGTATGTTCCTAAATTTACTTCTTCATTAATTTCAAAATCTTCCCAAAAATATATATAATTTTTCATTTTACATAGGTATAAATAACTAAAGACATCAAACGAATTTGAAATCATTTATAATTTTTTAATTTTATTTTTATGGAGCGATAATCAATTTAATTAAATAATCCATTTCACCAATTCACCAGCTTTCATTTTAGCTTCTTCAACAGAACTATATATAAATTCACTTTCGGGACCAAATGAATACCAACCTGAATTTTCTTCTAAATCACGCCTAAAGCTCTTAAAAGAAAATTTACCCTCATCATTCCTTATTATATCAATACAAAACATACCCGAAATATCATTCAAAGATAGTACAACAATATTTTTCATTTCAATATTTTATATAATATTTCATAGATTTAAAGTTTAGATATAAAATTATAATTTGAAAAGATCATTATTACCTACCTTTTAAAAAGGACAGATTGTATCTAATTAAATCTTGATTAAAGACAGAAAATTTGATGTTGTATAATTTTATAAATTGAAAAATTTATAAGGCTAAATATTTTGTTTGATTAGGCAAGGAGAGTGTTATGGGAACACTTATAAAATGAGAAATCACAATAACTAAGGGACTTCAAACATGGAAAGATATGGTTTATGCTGAGGATGAAAAATTAAAGGAATATGGAATAAAGTTTCTTTTTGCAGGAACACAAAAGTATGACCCAACTAAGCTTCATGTTATTATGCAATTTCCTTATATGGAAGCAGTTCAAGCTTTAAGAGATGATGATGAACTTACTGAACAAAGAAGAGAAGCATGTGCAGTAATTGAAAGTACAATAATGACCCCAAGTTTCAGATGAGTGCTTCACTAATTATCCTGATGCACCTATCAAACATCAAAAACTAAAAAATTAGTATGTTATTACCTAACCCCAAATATATGTTTTTGGGATTAATGTCTCTCATGAAATTTTAAAAGGAAAAATAATAAAAAAAGCCATTTGACTACTTAAAAGTAAAAGTAAAATAGTCTGCCCTATTTATAGTCCTTAAATTACTTATTTTTTCATTAAACTAAGAGTTGAGTGGAATTATATGGACTCTTTAGGGGTAGTTTTAATTTCTTTTTCTAATGCAATTATTTGTTTTTGATTTTCCTTTATTCGATCTTTTAACATCTCAATCATCCTCAAGCTTTCTTCATCGAGATCATATTCCTCTAAGTTACTTAGTGACTTTTCAAGACTAGCTTTTGTTTTTTTAAGTTTACTTAAGTATAAATGATTTTTATTTTCCATAAAACATTTATAGCATAAATGAAAAAAAATAGATACTCAGACTCAGCTACCTAAAAAAAAATACTTAAAGCAAGTAATAAAGATTTGTTTGATTAACCTATAGGAAATGTACAACCTCTTTATTACTTCTATGCATAACTTTTTTAGAGATTATTTAACTTTAACTGGATCAACTCCTCTACCAAATTTATCTTAAACTTTAATATTGATAAAGTTATCTTTAACCTTTATAGAATCCTATCTTCTGCATCTTGCAGTATAGGGGGGAAGTAATATGCAGAAGATGCTAGTTGAACTAATAAATATTTTAGAACATTAGTATTAAGTAAAAAATCTGTTGTCGTTTTGGGGCCATCCCCTTAATAATGTGACCTAATGTTAATGTTATAATTTTTACACTCAAACAAAAACTCAAAAAGTACTATTTAAGTGCACCCTTAGTATTTTTAAAAAAATTAAAAATTTTCTTAATCTTTCTTAATTTTTTTAAAAATTAAATACAATTATCAAAGCCCTACTTGTATTCTCGTATGTGCGGCTTTGATTAAATTACAATCAATATTTTTTTTCTCGGCTAATTTTATTAAATAACCCAATATATGTTCACATTCAGTTTTTTTCCCGGCTTCAAAATCGCGAAGCATTGAAGCCTTTATCAGTGAGTCTCTATCAGTTATCAAATTTAAATTATAATTTTCTGCTTCCACACCAATATCGTAACCAGAACTGAACACAATATTTTTACACTGTTTATGTATGTCCATAATAATACTTTTACCATTATTTGTACGGCTTATCTCTCCTAGTGATTTTTGAAAAAGAACTGTGCTTGCGGCTGTGGTACCAATTAAAACATATTTTCTCCAAAGGTCTAACTCAATATTCTCAGAAAGATAGCATTCGAAATCAGTTTTCTCACATACTGCATTGAAACTTTTTGCTATGTTAATATTTTTTTTACTTCTTGGACCAAATTTCAAACTTGCCTTTGATGTAATGTGTTGGATTGAACCATCATCTCTAAGTGTAGTTGACACATATGCAACTCCTCCAAATACTTTTTCCTTACCAAATTCATTATCTAAAATAACAAAATGTTCAATACCATTTAAAAGAGGAATAATAACTGCTTGTTCAACATAAGGTTTAATATCTTTTATCGACTCAATTAGATCATACGATTTATTAGTCAAAATTATTAAATCAAAATATTGCGGTGGTGAATTTTGATTTAATGTGAAAGGTTTAACACTAAAGTTTCCTTTACTACTAATAATATTTAGACCAAACTTATCCAAAAATTTTTTTCTTTTTTCTCTTACTAAAAAACACACATCTACCCCTGCCTTAATTAGATGAGCACCAAAAAAACCACCAATCCCTCCAGCACCTAGGATTAAAATTTTCATAGATAAATCCTTCTTTTAGTAATTTCTATTACTTTATTCATATTAAAAGAACTATTTAGTAAATCGTAATAGAACTTAAAAAAGAAACTGAAAAGGCAATCAAAAATTAAGTAGATTACCTATTACATTTTATAGGTAAATTTGCTTAGTCAAAAAAGTAAATTTTATACCTGGCTTTTGATGTTTTAGTTGTTCATATAAGCTTTTTTATCAAATAAAAGTATTACTTCCCTGGTGCTTTATATAAACCAATCATTTCTGCTCCTTTTTTTGCTATTGCATTCAAGTCAATATCCTCCAAAATAATCATCTCAGCAATAGCGCCAGACTTTACCATAGATAGCTTTAAAGCTGTCATCACATCTAAACTAGGTGCCTCAACTGTTGCGACTACGTCATAAGTTCCACGTGTGTAAGAAAGATCAATTAATTTACCACCTATTTTCTGAGATAATCCACTGATCATTGCACGTCGATCGTCGTCCGGATTTTCTAACCATCCATCTGTACCTTGTTTTGTATACTTTGCTAGAACAATAAATTTCATGATTTACTCCTTAGTTGATGTTATAAAAAGTTTATAATAGTTATAAAATAATTATATCTACTATTATTACCTTACGTAATAGACCTCAAAAAAATATATCTTTTCTTTTTATGTTCTCAATCAAATAATATGTTTGATATGTTCAATCTAAAAATAAATAAATTCCTTTACTAGACCAATTTTGGTAAAAATAGAAAATAAAGCCTCTTGATTGATATGTTTTAAATTTCTTATTTCTATATTAGAAAATGAGTAACTTAATTTCTAAGCTTCTTATCAATAGTCTTAGTATTATTAAGAACTCCATAAAAAACAGAATTATCACATTTATCATTAGTCTCATTTATCAACTATAGTCTACTAAAAATACTACCTCATTAGTTTGCATTTTAATCTTTAAAGTTTCATCACTAAGTCTTTTTTGATTTTTAAGTGACTATATACATTTTTTAAAAAAAATTAGATGCAGTAATTAAGCATCTTTAAATGATTTGATGTTTAATAACGTAAGGTTAATATTGTAAGATTTATAGATTCAAAATATTTTTTTTAGTTAATTTTAATTTATAAATTAGGAATTATAAATGAATGTCATTAATTAAAATGAGTAGTAATTATTGGGTAGACCTATTTAAAGACGATCCAGTAAGACCAAATTTGACAAGTAAATTTAGACTAACTGGAAACAGGATGAGTTTTATATTAACCAAAGATTATCATAAACCCAGTGCAATAGTTTGTGTAGCCTATACTAAACAAGTACCCAAAACAGAAAAACAATTAGAAGTATATTCAATTCCTAAGATGTCTTTCAATTATGATAAAGCTATTTTCTATACCATATGGAGTTATTCTAAAGGGTCTGGGAAGGATATATTATTTAGTACGGTTGATTGGTTAAAAAAAAAGAAACCTGAAATAAAAAGATACATCACTATGAGTCCAAAAACTAAAATGGCTAGAAATTTTCATTTAAGAAATGGTGCATTTGAATTAAATTCAAATAAAGAAACTATAAATTTTGAATATATTTTTTAAGACAAAAAATAATTAAGATAAATATATAGACGAAGCAAATTATCTAATTCGAAAAAAAAAGAAAAAGTTTTATTAAGTTATTTAAACATGGTTGGAATTATAATTTGTTAGAAAATGATAAAATCAAAGATTTTTCTGGAATTTTGATAGTTATTTTATCTTCAATTAGTTTCGCAATAGTTCCAAGTTCAGCAAAGATAGCTTTAGATAATGGAGCATCTCTTTTAGTCCTACTTTTTTCTAGATGCTTAATCGGATTGATCTTGTTAACTCCATTAATTATTTTTAAAAAGCAAAATATTTTTTTTTCAAGTAGAATATTTTTAAAAATAATTTTTACTAGTTTTGTTTCAGTAAGTTTGATCGCTGTTACATATCATGCTATCAACTTTTTAGATATTGCACTAGTACTTATGATTTTATACTTATTTCCTTTAGGAATAGCTTTAATAACGCACCTATCAAAAGAAGAGTTCTTTCTTCCTATACAATGGTTTTGTATAATATTTATAATTTTTGGCGTCGGTTTGATAATAATAGACGGTTCATTTAATGGAAATATTTATGGACTTATTATAAGCACTTTGGGTCTATTATTGATGATAATTTTTATATATATATCAGGAAATCTAGCTAATTTAATTGGTTCAGCAATGATGAATTTTCATATTAATCTTTGGAGTGGTTTACTAATGGGTATTCTAATTTTTTCAACGGATATTGTTATTAAATTACCAGAAAATCTCAATGGGTGGTTAGCTATTTTCAGTAATGGGTTTTTTTATGTTCTTAGTTACTTCCTATTTTATGAGGGTTCTAAAAAAATTGGAATAACTAGGGCGTCAATTTTAGCAACTATGGAACCAATTTTTGCTGCAATTTTAGCGCTTATCTTGTTAAAACAATTCTTAACAATATCTGAAACCATAGGTTTTTTTATTATTATATTGTCAATATATCTCTTTGAGAGATTTCGAATAAATACAAAGAGAGATAATATAAATGCAGAATAAAAAAATCTAAAATAGAATATCTATTAAACTCTTATTTAGCTCATAAAAATAGGTATATTTAACATGTTTTGATGTAATGCTGTGTTACCTTTTCTCTTATTAGTGAGTGGTGGGTATATTTCTTTATCAATCAAATTACTTTCATATAAATGACTTAAATTATCAAACCTCCAATGTTATTAACTAGTTTGATAAGCATTAAAAAAAATAACTTAGGTGCCTATCACCTAAAAATAACCAATTTATAGACATAGTCTATTAATCTAGCTATGTTTTTTTGATATAAAACCGAAATGTAATTTTCTAAAAAAATATAGAATAAATTTAAAAAGGAATACGTATGTCTGAAAAATCAAAAATAGTTGAGCATGGCTCAAACTATAACTGGATTTCAGAATGCGAAAATCTAGCAAGTCGAATCCGAAAGAGAGTTCTGAGTCATGCTGTAATCCACGGTGGGTATTTAAGTCAAGCTTGTTCATCTGCAGAAGTTTTTGCCTATTTATATGAGAAAGGACTTAAACTTGGGCCGAGCAATGGACCAATAGTCCCTCCCCCATTTTCAGGAACTCCCTCAATTAAAAATCCAGAACATAGATCAGGTATGGAATATAATGGTTTAAGACACCCTGAAAATGATCGATTTTTTTTATCACCCACCCACTATGCTATGACTTTATATTCTGTACTTATTGAAACTAATCGTTTGGGTAAAAATGGACTTGAACAATTCAATACAGATGGTTCTAGAATTGAAATGATTGGTGGAGAACACTCTCCAGGGCATGAAACGAACGGTGGATCATTTGGACAAACTATTTCTCAAGCAGCAGGAGTAGCATGGGCAAGACGCACTAAAGGAGATAGTGGGATTGTGTGCATATTTTTATCAGATGGAGAGTGTCAAGAAGGTCAAACATGGGAAGCTATTATGGCAATGTCTTTTCATAAATTAAATAACATAAAAATAATAGTCGATGCAAACGGTCAGCAGGTTGATGGTCGTACTAATGACGTCATGGCTCTCAGAAACCTGGAAGCAAAGTTTAATGCATTTGGTGCATTATCATATACCGTTGATGGTCATGATCTAAAAGAAATAGATCATGCTTTTAAACAGCGCCACTCCAATAAACCACTCGTAGTTATTGCTAAAACAGAACCCTACCGTGGAATTAACTTACTCAAAGAGCGCTATCCAAACCTACATTATATTCGCTTTAAGAACGATGAGGAACGCAAACGTTATAAAAAAGTATTAGAGAATATGTAATGAATGAAGTTGAAGTAATAAGTAGAGTTCATGCAAAGAGCATTGAGGCATGGGGAGAATTAAATCCCAAGTCACTGGTGCTTTCTGGTGATCTAACAACTAGTTGTGAGGTTGATGGCTTCCGTGAAAAATTTCCTGATCGCTTTCTTTCTATGGGATTAGCCGAGCAAAACATGATGAGTTTTGCAGCTGGACTTGCCCGTGAAGGATTTGTACCGCATGTTCATACATTTGCAGTATTTATGTATCGTCGTGCCCTTGATCAGATAGAAATGTCAATTGCTTATCCAAACCTTCCAGTAAAAGTATTTGGTTTTTTGCCTGGAGTAACAACTCCAGGTGGAGCAAGCCACCAAGCAATAAATGATATTGCAGTTATGCGAAGCCTCCCAAACTTTACAGTATTAGAAACAGGGGATGCAACTGACGTTGAAAGTATTATTCCTCTTGCTAATTCAGTAGAAGGTCCGGTTTACATTCGTATGGTACGTGGTGCGTTGCCAAGATTATTCCCTGCCTCTGATAGGATTAAATTTAATAGTGCTCGAATATTATCTAAAGGGGAAGATTTAGTAATTTTATCTACAGGTATTTGCACGGAAGAGGCTATGCGTGTTGTTGAAGTACTTAATAATCGTGATATTTCGGTTCATCATTTTCATGTAACCACCTTAAAACCATTTACTGACCATGAGATTCTGTATGCAATTAAAAACTCAAAATATGGTGTAATAACTATGGAAAATCATACTAAAATTGGTGGGTTAGGTACATGTGTTGCTGAACTTATTGCTGGAAATTGTTTAAATAAAAAACTTAAAAAAATTGCTTTAAATGATACATACTTACAAGGTGCGAGTACTAAGTTCCTAATGAGCCGTTACAAGATAGATGCTCTTTCAGTAATAGCCCAAGTTGAAGAATTAATCGGAAAAAAACTTGATATTTTTGATAAAGATCTTTCTCTTGCCCGAATTGATACATATTTCAACGAGAAACAGCAGGAGGCGCTATAAGTTGCCTAAGATCCTTGTAATAGGTGAAGCCTTGGTAGACTTATTTGCAGAAACAGGGCAATCCCTATCAAACGCAAGAAGTTTTACCCCTCGCTGTGGAGGAGCACCAGCTAATCTTGCAGTAAGTGCTGCCAAATTGGGTGGAGACGTTGGTTTTATTGGGAGAGTAGGAAAAGATGGATTCGGTGACACGATAATAAATTTAATGAAAAAATTTGGAGTTGATACAAGCCTTATGGTTAGGGATAAAAATCGAGCAACAATGCTTGCCTGTGTGGCTTTACCGTCTCCAGAAATACCAGATTTCCTCCTTATCCCAGGCGCAAATGAAAACCTTATTTCAGAGGATATACCCTCAGCAGTATTAGAAAAAGTAAAAGTATATGCATTTGGGTCAGTTACACTTGCTTACAAAAGTGCTTTTGCTGTTTTAGATGGAGCTAGGAGAGCTACTTTAGCTGGGTCTGAAGTAATTTTTGACGTTAATTTTCGGCCAAATATCTGGTCTGATCTTGAGGAAGCTAGAAAATTAACTTTTAAAGCAATAAAATTGTCTTCAATTATAAAATTGAATCTAGATGAATGCGAATTCCTCTTTGGTCATAGAGATATTAAAAAGGCAGCAATAAAACTCCTAAAATATGGGGCTAAGCTTATTTGTATTAGTGATGGTTCTAATGGATCTACTTTTTTTACAAATAATGTTGAAGTAAAAAAGGGCGCCTACCATGTAAATGCTATTGATACTACGGGTTCTGGAGATGCATTTCTTGCAGCTGTAGCAGTTTCTATTTGTAATTTTAATAAACCACTAAGTGAACTGAATTCTATTAATTTAAAATCTTGGGCTTTATTTGCAAATGCAGCTGGTGCTTTAGTTGCTACCAAGCTTGGAGCAATGGAAACTAACTTCAATGAATTTGATGTTAGAAATCTATATAAAAAGTCTTAATATCAAATACTAATAGGACATAATGTTTGGAAGCACTCTACCGATAAGTATATGACTTAGAAATATATTTTAGATTCACATCGTATTTTTTCCAAGAAAATCAATACGGATATATTATTTAATAGTTTTAATTTTTTTAAATTAAAATGTTTGTTGATTTACGCCTAAAAGGCGGAATCTACCCCCTCGATTTTTACAATCTTCAATTTTTAGAACTTCAATAAGAGTAATACTTAGATGCAATATTTCTATTCCTATTGATACATCAGGTTCTAACCCCAATACATAAGATAAAATAGCTCGAATTGTTCCAGAATGAGCGATAACAACTATAGACTTTTGATCATAAAATTTAAGAGTATCTATAAATAAAGCTGCACGCTTACATTGATCAGAAAAACTGTCTCCATTAGGGGGGCATATTTCAGGGCATATAAAGGAAAAATTATGTTGGTTTTTATAGTGCTTTAATTCTTCCCAAACTTCAGAAATTTTTTTTCCAGCCCAATCACCAAAATTTTGCTCAACTAAATTATTATCAATTATCATAGACTTAACATTTACAAATTTTGATAATTCCTCAGCCGTTTGAACAGTTCTTTTTAATGGGCTTACGTACCAATTACAATTATTAGGGATATAAGATGCCAGACTCTTTATATTTCTTTTATTTAAAACAGCATTTGGATTTTTTTTTGGTATAAAGCCTTTAGACTTTTCTACTGGAGCATGTCGAATTAAAATTAATTTTGAGGTATTTATCAAACTACCCCACTTAAATATATAGTTACACCAAATAAAAAAGCCAATTCTGTTAAAAATGCAGTTGCTCCTAAAATATCTCCTGTAATTCCTCCTAAGTTTCTTTGAGACATTTTGCCTATAAGATAAATTACTAAAGTTACAAAAAAAACTCCAAATAAAATACCAAAAAAGGGAAAAACAAAAACTACAGCTGTAAACCAAATTATATTTGCTACCAATAATTTTTCTAAGGAAATATATTCTATGATACTACCAGTTTTTGCAAAATTTGAAGAAAGAAAGAAATTTCTCATAAAAATAATTGATAACTTTCCTGATGCAAAACCTACAGATAGTACTATTATTAAAGAATAACCCAAATCAACTAAGCAAAGTACTAAACCTATACGGATCAAAAGACCTAAGGTTAATGCTGCTGTACCATAAGTCCCTAATCGACTATCATGCATAATTTTGTTTATCTGTTCTGGTGAACCACCAGCTCCAAATCCATCTGCCATATCAGCTAGACCATCTTCATGAAAGGCTCCAGTAATAATTACACTTAGAGAAACAGCTATTATACAGGACAAAAAAACTGGAAGATTAATTAAGATACAAAACTCACCAATAATACCAGATATAATACCAACCAGAAATCCTATTAATGGAAAAGACCAAGCAGCCCTAGTTAAATCAGGTGCTTCATGAGAAAAATACGACCAAGTAATGGGTATTCTTGTAAAAAACATAACTGTAGCAAAAAAATCTACGCAATATTTATTTTGTAAAAATAATTTCATAAGTTAATTTTTTTAGCTACTTTAGCATCTGAAAATGTTGACATTCCATTATGTGTAGCCAAGGCTGATTTTAATATCAAGGAAGCAACTGCTGCTCCACTACCTTCACCAAGTCTCATTTTTAAATCTAAAATGGGTTCCTTTTTAAGATAATTTAAGATTTTTAAATGACCTGGTTCTGTTGATAAATGTGAAATTAGACAATGATCTAAAATTTTTTTGTCAAAAATTAACAAGGAAGATGCTGCAGCTGTACATACAAAACCATCCAAAAGGACTGGAACTGACATAATTCTAGCAGCAATTACTGATCCTACAATTGCTGCTATCTCTCTGCCACCATAACAAGACAAAATGCTTATAGTATCCTTGAATTTTCTTCCGTGTAATTGAAGCGCACTTTTAATTATTGAAATTTTTTTAGATAATTGCTCTTTATTTAATCCTGCACCTATACCAGTCATACTTTCAACTGGTTCATCAAAAAGAGCACATGAAATAGCTGTAGCAGAGGAAGTGTTAGAAATTCCCATCTCCCCCAAGACTAATAAGTCACAGTCTGAAGGTACTGACTCAAAACCAAGTTGCATTGCAGATATTACTTCTTGCTTTTCCATAGCAACTCCTTCTGAAAAATCTCGTGTTGGTTTTTCTAAATCTAATGGAATTATAAATAAATCAACGTCAGCTAAGCCACACAACTGATTTATTGCAGCACCTCCTTTTTTAAAATTTTCAACCATTTGTGCAGTGACTTCTGGTGGATAAGCCGAAACACCTTTACATGCTATTCCATGATTGCCTGCAAATATGAGACAATAAGGGGTTTTTACTGTAGGATTTATTTCTCCTTGCCAACCAGCCATCCAAGTGGCTAACTCTTCTAATTTTCCAAGGCTTCCAGGTGGCTTTGTTAATTGATTTTGTAGTTTTCTCGCTTGGGTTGATATAAAATAGTTAAACTGAGGGACTTCAGTCTTTCCCTTAAAAAACTTTTCAATATCATTATCTCTTCTCATTTTTATACTTTAATTTAAGTTTCCATAAAAGAATAACTGAAATACCAAAAATTTAAATTAAATTTTAAATGTTCATTAACTCACATTGATTAAAAAAATAATTGTCAGATTGGGAAATTAATTTTTTATATGCTGTAACCAAAATCATATATTGGAAATTATATAATTTGTCACTTGTTCAATTAAAAACTCAAATTTTGTTCCTGATTTAATAACTCATAAAAAAGGAATAGGTGAGGCAGGTAATACTAAAAATTTTAAAAAATGTTATAAAAGGAGCCTTAAATAAGAATTCTTAATCATTCTTTTGGAATGGAAAAAGTTTGTTAATTCTTTATTTAGACCAAAAATAAAATTAAGATATAATCTTATTTAAAAGACATTTTTTTAATTATACGTGATTTTAAAAAATAATAAGACCAACCTATCATATAAAATAATACGCCAGTGAATATAGTAGTTAAATAAAAAATAATTCTTTCTTTAAAGAGCATTTCATTTAGAAATGGATAAGGTAAACCCGTTGTTATTTTACCATTTGGAGTTGAATTCAAAGGACCTGTAATGAGTTCAGACCATAAAATATATATTATACATATACTTAATGCTGTAAGAATACCCCTCCAAAACTGCCTAAATGAATTATTAATTAAAAGCGAATCTACAATTATTAGAATTGGACCAATAAGATGAAGGTAATACTCTTGAAACCAAGTAATTGAACCTGAATAATTTACCAAACTTGGATCAATGAAATAAAGTTTCCAATATAGAAAAATGACCATTGAATTTAATACTGCTGTTGCAGATACAAAAGCAAAAAACTGTTCTTCACTTCCTTTCAGGCTATTTATGAATAATAAAGTGGTTGAAGCTAAAGCAGCACTTAATCCCCAAATTGTTAAGTATCGAAATTGAATGCCAAAATTATCATAGTTTGCTATTGTAAATTGATATAACCAATATCCCAATGCTAAAATTAAACAGATGAACCTATAGTATAAAATATAATTTATTGTCAAAGATATCCCCAGATAAGTAGTTATGATTCAAGAATTTTTTATTGAATAATAATAAATTTTTAACTTCAAAATTTAAGAATTTAATAATCTTCCAGAACAAAATTTGCAAGCAGTAGTACTTGCGAACATTAAAAATGTTTTTTTGTTATCCTTCCCTCAAAGATGTGCGTTAGGGGTAGATGATATGTTTATAAGGAAATCTAAGCATACCATTTTTTATAAGTTAAAAAAAATTTTTCTTACCTTTTATTTTATAAATTTTCTATTTTTACAGGTTGTCCATGAGGAGTATTATTAAATGCACTTTTCCATTTTTTTTTAA
The DNA here is from genome assembly GCA_045565285.1 of Paracoccaceae bacterium. Classification (GTDB taxonomy): domain Bacteria; phylum Pseudomonadota; class Alphaproteobacteria; order Rhodobacterales; family Rhodobacteraceae; genus CACIIZ01. The sequence goes on along the minus strand of JBJLFR010000002.1, from coordinate 49,007 downwards.
ATATCTGAAGAGTTTTTTTATCACCAAATTTTTTATTAATTATCAATTCTTCTAAAGCATTTAACCAACAATTATAATATTTATTATCTAAATTTATTTCAGAAATTTTTGATGATGCCCCAAGTTTTAAATACTTTGCAAATATAGTAGTAAATTCATTCCAGGTAAAATAACCTACATCAGACATATGAACTGTTATTGCAAATAACTGTCCTTGCCAAGGAGCAAGAAAAACTGAACCATCTTTATTCTCTTTTATATATGGTAAATATGAATAATTAAGTTTTGTCATGAACTGGTTGAAGTTTATTTTTGGAAATATGGCTCCCATAAATCTAGACATACAATATCATTGGGGTTTTCATTTTCTAATGGCCATAATTCAAAACAAGTAAATTCTACTGTATAAAGTGGGAGGGGATTTTCCCGACTAGAGTGCGCATTTTTATCAGGAAACACGTATATACCTCTATACTCAGTGATCACTCCATTTTTACCCATAGCATATGAAGGTAACCGAGTATGACCTCCTTTAATTTTATTAGGACTTTTAGAAACTGTTCTGATAAAATCTCCCTTTTTAAAAGAAGGCTGCAAATTTAAATCTCTTGATGTAGGACTACCTAAAGAAATATCTTTTTTAACGTTTTTGGACAGCCATGCTCTATTATCTAATTCAAAAGTCTTTTGTAAATAATTGTGATTATTTTGTTTATTAATAATTTTTGAAAAACTAATTATATCATTCAAGGAAACTATTTTCTTATTAATCAATAGATTTACAAGGGATGCCAACCATCTTTCGTAATAAGTAAAATTTTTATAATCTTTTGGCGGCAAACATTCTCTTGCATGCCTACTTTCATCTAGTGTCCATTCTCCTAAAGCACCTGCAGCTAAAGTTATAGCTAGGGTCTTAGCATGCCATGAATATTTAAAGACATATTCATCGTCGATAAAATCCCCTTTTGAATTTACAGAAAAGGGAATTTTACCATATTCATTAGATCCCCCTATGTCATGAACTTTCTTCATTTAAAATCTTTAGGCAAACCAGTACCTATCATTGAATTTCTAGTTACAAGCTTAGATAACTCCTTCTCATCAAGCTTTTCAGTATTGTTTGGGCGCTCAGGCAAAACTAAATACCTTAACTCTGAAGTTGAATCCCACACCTTAATTTTCTTATTTCTATCAATTTTTAAACCAAACTCATTTAAAACCTTTCTTGGTTCTCTAACAGTTCTTGCTCTATATTCATCACTCTTATACCAAGATGGAGGTATACCTAGAACTGACCAAGGATAACAACTACACAAGGTACACACTATAACGTTGTGTACTTCATCTGTATTTTCTACAACTAGCATATTTTCACCTTGCCTACCTGTAAATCCTAGTTCAGCTATTGCAGATGTAGCGTTTGATAAAAGTCTTTTTTTATAATCGTTATCTGTCCATGCTTTTGCAATTACTTTTGCTCCATTTTGTGGTCCTATTTTATTTTCATAAAGATCTATGATCTTTTCTAAAGCATCTGGATCTATCAAACCTTTACTTACTAAAAGTGATTCAATGGTTTTAACCCTTAATTCTGGATCTGATGGTAATAAACTATGATGATTATGATCATGTACATTACCTTTTTTATTGGGGTTTTCTTTGTTCATTTTCATTTTTTAATAACTAGATTGAGATTATTTTACTAAAGATCACCACATCTTTTTTTTAATACTACTAAATACTATACTTAATCTCAAAAGGTATAGACAATAGTAAAGCGTCATAAAGTTTTTTTTTAATATAAAATACCTTACATGATTTTTATTTTCTGAAAAACTATGACTTTTTTACCTTTCCAAATAAAATGTGTGAGTTGTAACACTTGATAAAAATAGACTATTTTTTTTTAGCACCCTAACAAAGTGTATATTCACTATGTCCAGTTAGATATTTTTTAAAAATGAACTCAAAATTTCTCCCCATCTTTTGACCCATTTTTTATAAAATGAAAAATCAAATGTATTTAAAATTAAGGGATAATTATCGAACTTTAAAATAATTAAGAGTAGTTCTATTAAATAAAATTATGATTGCTGAGATTTGAATAAAAGAATTTACTGATAGTACTGTCCTAACACCAATTTCATTTAATCCTATTTCAGGTAGGGGTTGGTAGGGTTCTATGAAAGTAAGAACAATAGCACCAAAAAGATCAAAAATACCTAAAATATTCCATGCTAACAGAATGCCCCACAAAATAGCTGTTGGATTTTTATAAGCATAGTAAGCTAAAAATAAAGCCATAAAACCTACTATAAAATCTCCTATCAGAGGAACTATCCATTCTGGTGGTGCTGAACGGGGACTATCTGTAGCTAATACAGTAATAGACAAAAAAACAGCAGAACCTACAGCACGAAAAAACATCCATGATGTAGCAAAAATTAACCATTTTATATTTAAACCCATAAAATCCCTATCGTCTTTTCAAAAGTTCTTCTTACGAAGATCGTTAAATAATATAAAAAAATAAGTATAAAAAGTAACCTATAAATTAAGATTACCTTTATACTATCCAAATTCATTATTGTGTTAAAAATCTTAACTTTCATTCCCAAATTTAATTTTTGGCCCCCAAATTGTACCTAGTACTATTACTAAAAATACTATTACAAATCCTAATATTGGCATATCGTTAAAAAGCCCCCTAGTAACTATATCATCACCTGACAATCCTGATTCTTGAACCCAATTGTTTGCAAATGTAGATAATTCTACGCCATTATCTCTGGCTTTTGCTAAATAGGTTGCAGTTACGTCATTCCAAAAATGTCTGTAAGACTGAACATCAATAATAAAAAATCCACTCATAATACCAAAAATTGAAGAAATAATTTTTCCAGCTATATGTGTTCCTTGCGAAAATCTAGCAACTCTCAATGCTATAAAAGAAAGAATAATCGTAAGCACACTATATATTCCTACTGTTATCTGATTACCATTGTTATAAGCTAAAATACTTAATTCTTGTTCCATAATATGCTCCTACTAGATTGCTAATCATTATTGTGAAATTTTAAAAAAGAAAAGGTGATTAATAATTTTATTTCTAGTCCTCTTTATGCTGACTAAAGCTAACTTAGGCAATAAAAACAAAATTTTTGTTTCAAGCAAGGATTACCTTACGTAAGTAAGTAAGTAAGTAATTTAATACAATCCTTAGTACTATCCTTGAGGATATATCTTAAAGGTGAATATTGTAAGTCTTATATTCAAACAAAAATTAAAATCATGCTAAATTTTATATCACCATTTACCATTTTTATAGAGAAATAGAAAAACAAATCCTATTTATTTGGTGTAAATGTATTCTTTGCAACACTTAATTACCCCACACTTTATTTTTTCATTTCTCAGATTGTAGACACTCTATCTACAGATTTGGTCTCATAATAAAGTATCTTATTACATTTTATAATTCTAAAAATAATTGAAAGCTATAGTTTCAAAAGTAATATTTTCAACCAATTCTATAATGATAATGTAACATTTTTATAGTACTATTATAAAGTTTCATTTTATGTCGGAGATATTTAATGTGCTAGCCACAATAAGATCAAAATCTAATTTAGACAGGCCTATCAAACGACATCTATGGGCACCAAAGCATCAGTAAAGCTGGATGTGGGTAATACTTCCTGAGTTAAATCGTGAGCCACTGCCACATCTGAATCCAATTGTTCGTCTTCGTCAAACAAAGACCGTAAAAATGCTTGAGCAGAAATTGAGTCAGCCTGGTATCCTGATAATCCGCCATCATTATCTTGAAACATACTTCTTAATGTATTGAAGTCAGGCTTAGATAAAACTGGAGCAAAGTATTTATTAAATAAGGCAAAGCCAAGTGGGTTCTCTGCAAGCACCCCTGCTGGATCAGATGCAGTTCCACTCCATTCACCCTCTAAGACTCCATCCCCATCAGAGTTCTTGTCGAGCCAAAACTCTTTACCCATCTCCCACATGCTGAAGTTTAGAATATAAGTATATTCTATCGCTGCAGTCATAAATTGTTGAGGATCGTTCAAAGGATCTACTGCATATCCAGATGGATCAAAAACGCCGTTATCAATGGCTTCCTTAAATGCTAAATAAAGCTCAGACGCTTTCCAACTGCTATTAGCAGCATCATGTGGATCAACTGAGCCTGTCTTAGTATAGTTTAAAGCTTCAATAGAGCCATCAACAGCGCCTCTCACACCCCATGGATGTATCGTATGCAAGGCATGCTCAAAAAGTTCTTGTACATCACCATCACCAGAGCCGATAACACCAGTACTGTTTTGGTACCATATCATATCTTGCATTATATCCTTCAGTAGTGCCTCAGTTCCAATACCATATTGAGCATCTAGCTCGCCTTCATTAAAGTCTTGCAACGGATTCAAGGGATAATCATCTCCTGTTCCTTTTAGTATTCGTTGGGATGTACCCAAGCCCTCATGCCAGGTACCTTTATCGCCAGCTAGTATCTTCTTCATCTTTTCTTGTGCAGTCACATCTATTTCTGAATTAGTTGGAGCCATCAACATCACAAATGATTGGGCAACTTTATGCGCCCAAGCATCGGGTACTTCAGCGTGACTACCTATTTCACCACCAACCAGTAGCTTAAGGCCGTAAACCTCCAAAGTTCTATCATATAAACTGCTTGTTGTAGTTTGAAGCGAGCCTTTTCCCATATAATTAATAGCTGTATTATTGGTGTTAGATACAGGAGTATTATTAGTACTCGATTCAGTTGACGACCCACCGCCGCCGCCGCAAGCTGTTAGTGCAAGAGCCAATGGCGACATCATGAGTGGTTTCTTCTCTCTCAATTTATTGACTATCTTGGTCATGACTACTCTTTTCGAAAAATAAATTGATTATCCACAAAAAGTTTTTAATGTACAAGGTAATTTTCTATCCGATAAATATAAACTAAATATAAGAAGTAAAAGCAGTTGATAATCTAGTCTTTTATGAAATATCAGTATTCTTTTTCTTTAAATAACTTGGCTTATTTTTAATTTGATAAAAAAATTAATTAAGAGTTATGATTATATTTTTTAAAGAAAAAAAAATTAACTAAAAGCTATTAGATCATATATAATTTATTATTACCGTTCTCATGCTTCTCTTAGTTTATCTGTATTTACTTATAGATTTTAACCCTTGAATTCTTTCCAAGATACTAACTATTTTCCTATTTTTTTCTTGTTTGATATTTAAAATTGTATTATAAAATCCTCTGAAAATTCAACTTCGATAAGTAAATCAATTATAAGTATTTTGCATTATGAACAGAGTAGAAAAACCTTTCTTTTAATTTTTTATTTTCCATAATGGTTTTATGAAAAAATTTGCTTTCATACTTTTTATATTGAACTTAGCAACTTCTATGGGTAGTGCTTCAAATTACGATCCAAGAGTTGAGGTTCTTCAAAGAAACCTTAGTCTATTAAACTACAACCCTGGACCGGCAGATGGATTATGGGGTGGGAAGACAAAAAAAAGTTATCACTTATTTCTCAGTGAGCATGGTTTACCTATTTCAGAGGATCCTAAAACTTTTTCCATCAATTCTCTACTTAATATTAGACTGGAAAAGATTAACGAAAATCTAAAAACTATAGAACATCTTAAAAAACTTCTTACTGTTAGAGATGCCGCGCATTTATTAAGAAGGACTGGATTTGGTGCCCATCCCTATGAGGTAAAGGAACTTTTAAATTTAACTCGTGCAGATGGAATAATTCAAATACTGAAAGGTATGCAAAATAAAGAACTAGTACCTCCTCCTGAGTTTATTAAAGGAAAAATTCCACCGCATTATATGGGCTGGTCGATAGATGGATTTGAAAAGATAATGGAAGGTCATAGAGATCAACTTAAATCCTGGTGGTTAAACGAAATGAAAACCACATCTGTTCCACAATTAGAAAAATTAACCTTATTCTGGCATAATCATTTCGTATCAAGTTATGAGGGAATTGATAGAGCAAACTTTGCTTTATTTTTCCAAAATCAAAAATTTAGAGAATATGGGTTTAGTAATTTTAAATTACTTACAAAGCTTATGCTATCAGATACTGCACTCTTAAAATACTTAGATAATGATGAAAATGAAAAAGAAGCCCCTAATGAAAATCTTGCAAGAGAGTTATTAGAACTTTTCACTCTAGGTGAGGGCAATTATTCTGAAAAAACCATTAAACAAGCTGCCAAAACATTAACGGGTTACACATTTAATAACATTAATGGTCAACCTTTTTTTCAAAAACATGACCATGATTTTGGAAAAAAAACAATCTTTGGAAAAACTGGGAATTTTAAACCTAATGATTTAGTGGATATCATTTTTGAACAACCTTCTGCATCTACATTTCTTACCTATAAGTTATGGAAGCTATATATATCTGAGTTAAATCCTCCAAATGATGAGCTGAATGTCATTTCCAAAAAATTTAGAGAAAGTGAGTATGACTTACTTATTTTAGTATCAGAATTATTAGCATCTCAATCCTTTTGGGAAGAAGAAAACCGTGGGACAATTATAAAGTCCCCAATTGATCTTTTAGTAGGAGCAACAAGGTCAACGGGACATATCACTGACTTATCCCATTTATTACCAGAAAAAGTTGCTTTATTGGGACAGGATTTGTTTGAACACCCTAATGTTGCTGGATGGCCAGGTGGTGCGGATTGGATCAATTCAACTAGATTATTAGTCAGACAGCAAGAAATTAACTATTTTGTTAAATCTTTTGAAGAATCTGAAGAATTAAAAACAGAAGTTAAAATGGAAACAAAAAAAACCAGCAATGAAATGAACCCAAAAAAGGAGGCTTTGGAACCAATCAGTTTAGAAGAGATTCATTACTTTGCTTCAGTTTGGTCTCAAAGCTTTATAAAAGATGGTGAGGAAGGAGGAATGCAAATAAATTTGGCTTCTCCACAATTTAAAGACCATCATAGCAGTGTATTAAGTTTTGGGCTTGGATATAATTTAAGAGAAGATAACGTTCATTTTTGTTTAAAAAGTCCCGGATCAATATCTTATTTTTACGAAGAATATGCTCATTTTATTGAAAATGGAGGTACAAATAAAGGGTTTTGTTATAGTACAAATTGGTTCGATCAAAATGAGTTTCTCAAGATAATTCAATCGATGAATACGAAAGATCTACTGCGCGTAGATTTTATTTGTAGTTTTTTGGGAAGCCAAAAAAGAAAAGATTGGTTTGAGACAGGAGTAGCAAAACCTGATTTTGGAGTAGGATCATTTGGCTTAGAAAAAATAGTTGAATTTTGGCAGAGTGAGCAAACTATTGATAAAATCGATAATTTAAGTGAAAATTGCAGTTCTGTTACAAAATTATTAATCAAATCTAAAAACCAAGATGATGCTAATCTAAAAGAAGCTAATTTAGAAAAAAACTTTAATAGTATAGGATTAGAAAATATTACTTATTATAACGCTAATGTTTGGAGTAAAAGTTTTATTAAGGATAGCAAAAAGGGTGGCATGAACATTAATTTAATATCACCTAAATTTAAAAATCATTACAGTCCAATGTTAAATTTTAATTTTGGATACAACTTGGACAAAAAAAATGTTCATTTTTGTATCAAAAGTCCAAGTACGGTTTCATATTTTTATGAAGATTTTGCTCATTTCAATGAAAAATCGGGTAAAATACTTGGCTTTTGTTATAATACAGATTGGTTTAATGAAAACGAATTTCTAAAAATAATTCAATCGATTAATGAAGAAGATGTTGCTCGGCTTGAATTGGTTTGTAAATTTATAGGTAGTCAAAAAAGAAAAGATTGGTTTGATTGGGGAAAAATTAAACTTGGTCATAAAAAAGTTGAAAATTTTTGGAGAAATTCAGAAACAGTAAAAAAAATTGAAACACTTAGTAAGAAATGTCTAGAAGTTATAGATTTTCATATTGAGAGTTTAGAGCAACCAACTCCTATAGTTGAAAAAGAACAAGTGACAGAAACTTATGCTACTAATGAATTGGTTTTAGATACGGCTAGATTTAGATGGATTAACGAAAAGAGAAAAGATAAAGATCATTTAAATTTATCCCTTGGGTTAAATGATTTAACATTTAACAAATTAAAAAAATCAGGTATGCATTTTGTTTTTAAAATTAGCCTTAGAAATAATGACATTAATACAAAAAGATATCGCTTGGAACTTGAAACAGAAGATTGCGATAGTGGGTGTTTTTCAAAAAGCCATACTGACCCCAATATTCACCATTGGTGGGGAATATACTTTCCACCCAATAAAAGTAAAAAGGATGGATTTTTTAATTTAAATAAAGAAGATCGAATGTTTGTTGCTGCTTTGTGGTTAGCTTTACCTGAATTGCTGGATCATGCGCAACTGGTAGCAGGAGAACATATTCAAGAAAAATACATCCCAAAGACTAGAAACATGGAAAAAAGAGTTGAATGAATTTAAAAAAGCATCTCTGAAATCACCCTATGAAAAATATGTTCCAGGTTTTAAATTAACGATCAAAGAAGAAGACTATCCTAACTCTAACATGATGGATAGTAAGATGATGAGTAATATGATGGTTCCTAAAAGAGTGGAATTAAATGACGAAATAGCTTCAGGTAACGTAGGCGATTATCTTGGTAAAATTGAAGATTTAAATATCAATATGGGAAAAGAATTATCTGATCTTCTGTTATCCATTAAACCTGTGACAAATCATGGTGAAAATGTTAATATAGGTTCTCTACTAAAGGACCCAGCCTTTCAATTAAATTAAGGATTGGAAAAATGGATAGACGTACAGTCATAAAAGCACTAATGGGTGGTTTAGCTTTTCCTGTTGTTCCCATTCAAATTGAAGCTGCCGCAAAAAAATTAAACCGTAGAATTATATTAATAGAACTGCAAGGCGCTAATGATGGTCTTAATACTATTATCCCTTATATGGATCCAAGTTACAAAAAACTCAGGCCAAAAATACATCTTAAAAATGATGAAATTATTCCTATCGAAAATGATCTTGCCTTTAATCATTCTATGGGAAACATGGCAGACATATGGGACTCTGGAGATTTAGCTATTGTTTTAGGACTGGGATACCCTGGAGCTAATCGTTCTCACTTTAAATCTATCGCTTTATGGGAAACAGGTGGAGATGGAGAGAGGGGAGTAGGTAGAAACGGATGGTTAACTGATGACATCAATGGAATGAGAGGAGCAGATGCAGTTGATGCTCATGGTATTAGCCTTGATGGTGGAATGGGTGTATTTGCCTCTCCAGATGGAACTTGGGTTTCTATGACATCTATCCGTAAATTTATCACTTTAGAACATCATTCTACTGAAAAAGTTGAAACAAATAATCCCGCTCTTTCATTACTGTTGGACAGAAGTAATACTTTAAATACCGCAATGGATTCCATTTCAAAGAAACTTAGAAATAAAGAAAACAATTTCCGGGTGAAAGGAGGTGAACTTGGCGAACAATTTGAGTTAGCTCTCAATTGTATATCAGCAAAAGTAGAAACGCCTGTTATCAAAGTGAGCCATGGAGGTTTTGATACACACGAAGATCAGAAACGGTCTCATGGTAGATTACTTAGAGATCTTTCTAGAGCAATTTTTGACACTAGAGAGCACTTAATAAATATGGGTGAATGGGACAATACCCTCATCATGACTTACTCTGAATTTGGCCGAAGAGCCTATGAAAACAAATCTGAAGGGACTGATCATGGAACTGCCGCTCCCCACTTTTTAATAGGTGGAAAAATCAATGGTGGTTTTTATGGTGAACAGCCAAGTTTGAGTAAACTAAAAGATGGCGACATGATTTATACAACTGATTATCGTTCCATTTACAACACAGTTCTTGGATCTTGGTTTTCAATTTCTCAGAATAAATTTTCAAGCTTTAATATACCTGGGCTTCAAAAAATATTAGTGTGAATTTTATTCACTGAAATAATATAAATAAAAAAAATTGAAAATATATACTCACTTATCTTTCTAACCCAAAATGTGCAGCATTAGTACTTACTAATAATAGGTTTGGTTTTGGGAATACCCTACCAAATAAACCTTAAAAACAAATGTTGATTTTAATAAAAAAACTATAAAATTTTTCAAATATTATAATCCAAATTGTTCCAAATAGTGACATGAAAATAAAAACCTTTAACTTGAAACCACTTTTCATAGTTGATGACGCAAGGTTATCAAAGTTGTTCATTGCAATTATAATCAATTAAATAGGATATTAAATGTTAGTATTCACAAATGTTTAAAGAATGAAAGTTATTCATAATGTACCCATATATAAGAACTGCAAAATCTTTCCTTTTTGATAGTTTTCGCTCAAAAATTTCTTTAACAGATACCCACATTTCTCATCTAATTTGCTGGCCTTGGGATATTGACATGTGGGGCGAATTAAATAATGGTCGTGCTCTCTCTCTTTTTGACCTTGGTCGTTATGGGCTTTCTTTGAGGGCGGGTTTATTTTCTGGTTATTTTAAACATAAAATTCATCTGCCTGTGGCAGGTGTGAGCATTCGTTACCGTCATCGAATACTTGCTTTTAGTCGGCTCGAAATGCGTACACGAATTATATTTCACGATGAACGATTCCTATATTTTGAACAGGTGCTACTCTTAAAGGATGGACGTTGTGCTATTCAAAGTTTGATACGTATTGCAGTAGTTGAAAATGCTAAACTAGTATGCCCAAAAGAGGCGGCAAAAAAAGCACTAGGTATACATTTAGAACCAATGATTTGCCCAGATTGGGTAAAGAAATGGATTCAAGCAGAAGGACAAAGACCGTGGCCGCCAGAGTTGTCATACTAAACTAGTTTCGTTTTTAGCTCACAGGGTAAAATAATAGTAAAACATTACCATTTGATTGGTGGTTAATTATAAAAACATATTAACCAAGTAATTTAATTAAAGAAGTTGCTAAAGTTTTTATTAAACGAAAAATCAAAATCTATGCTTTTTCTATCTTTGACAGATATTATCATTTTATTTAAGACGATCCATCAAGCTTTTTATAATTTGTAAGGTTACCAATTCCCCCTTCTCAGATGAAGAATTGCTTGCCGATTTAGTGTACCAGTTATTATTTTCAGATACATGAGCCATTTCAACCCCTTCTGGAGCAAGAGCCATTAATAGCGAAGTTTCTCCTTCTCCTGCATGATCAAAAATATAATTTTTAATAATTTCACTATTCATTAACGGATGTAATTTTATCCAGTTAAATGGGTCACTTCCTTGCTGATGTCTATTATAGTAATCACTCATATCTTGTGATCCCCACCAAGCCTCACCTTCACTACGTTCTTGAAATTTAAAAATAGCTTGCCTTGCACCAATTTTAAAAGCTAAGTCAGTTGGCATACCTGATGAAAAATTTTCGGTTTGGTGGTGTACGATCCCGTGAATATTTCGAAAACCTATTCTCAACAGACCAGTGAATATTTGTTCAGCCAAAGGAGCGAGTACAGATGCATCAACATGTAAGGTACCACTTCCTTCTGGAGATGCTACCGCATAACTGGCAGCCCCATAACTAAACGGTGGAAGAATAACAACTTCCATCTGGCTCTCTAACCTATCCAAGACCTTGGTCACTGCAAGTGTATCCATACCCACAGCCATATGTTCACCATGATATTCCATCACTCCTATGGGGAGTACTATTGGTGTATTTTTGGTAATTGCATCCTTAATTTGGTAAGGCAACATCAATTCAAAGCGCATACTGAACCCCTTATTAGATTATTTTTAAAACAATTATTATCATTAATAGATTTTCATTAAAAAGGATATTATATGAAATATCTTATGTGGTAAGATCCGAGATTCATTACATTATCAACCTAAATGTATGATCTGTTCAAATGAAACCAATCAATTCTTTTTATCAAAGATCATACCAAGAAACTCAAGAATAAGTGTAGTCGCTAATAAACAAGTTTGACCATTTAAATCTACCATAGGATTAACTTCCACAATATCAAAACCAACTACATTGGATTTTTCAGTTATGCCTTTTAATAAATTAATTACTTCATAGTATAACAGACCATCTACTGTTGGTGAACCAGTTCCAGGGGCGATAGAAGGATCCAATCCATCTATATCTATGGAAACATAAACATCTCCTAATGGTGATAATTTTTTAAATATTTTATCAACCCCTTGTTGACGAATATCTTGACGAGTAAATATTTGTGAGCCTTGAGATTTAGCAAAATCATAGTCATTTTCCCTTGATCTAATATCTCTTATTCCCAATTGTACCATATTTTTTGTAAAATCGAGTTCCATAGATCTACGCATTGGACTTCCATTTGCATAACGTATTCCCATCAACTTCATCTATCCAATCCAAATGTGCATCGATTTGAATAATATCCAAAGACTTATAATTTTCAAAAGCACAAATACAAGGGTATGTAATAGAATGATCTCCACCAACAATTACAGGGAAAGTACCAGCTTTTAAAATTTCTTTGACTGTTTCTGTAATGATTTTTCTATTTCTATCAATATCATAATAAGCTACATCTACATCCCCGCAATCAGAAATAGAAATTCCATCTAAAAATCTTTTATTTTGATTTATGTCCCAATAACCTTTTTGTTGAGCACCCCCCCAACTTGAATATCTAGATGAATAATTTCTTATTTCCCTAGGACCAAATCTAGTACCTGGTCTCCAACTATTACCAACATCATAAGGAATACCTAAAAAACCAACATCTGAATTCAGATTGGAAAAATTTTCTACAATTGGAAGCTTCAAAAAAGAAGTGATCCCAACTGAAGGCATATTAGCTTTATATCTAGACATAATTCTCCCTCAAAATATAATATACTAGATAATTATTATTAGCTAATTAAATAAATAAGATACATTTAATAAATGAAATTTTCATTTAAAGAGCACCTACCTTCTAACACTTTAAGTTAAAATCATAGAAGCCTCAGGAGATTGTTGTTAGTTAACCTACATCATTTATATTAAATGTGCCTTCAATTTAAAAAACCAAAGGCACATATACAAACAGGCTTTTACATACATTTTTACAAATGGAAAATAACTAGCCATAAATATGGTATCACAAATCGTGCCAAATTGAAAAATAAAATAAAAAAACTTAAAAAAACAGTAAGTATTGTAAAAATAACATCAACCAATTCAGTCATAAATTAATCATGACTAAAAAATTTTCTTTAAAAGATGCTATTTCCACTTGACACATTTTCATAGAATTTGTGGTTCATTTTTTTGAGGAAGTATTATATCCTATGATAAAGCATCTTTTTTTCGACTCATCTTCTTAAACAAATTTGGATCGTTTTATATTTCTCCTATCCCAATAAATTGTACTATTGTAATATTATAATTTATCTAAATAACTTTTGGGTATCTTCTTTATTTTAATATGTTGCAGTGAACTGCAAGATTATCATTTATATATACTTGAATTTTGTCCCCCTTTTTTACAGGATAAAGCCCTGATGCTGTACCTGCTAGAACGATATGGCCAGGCAATAGCTTATGGTTATATCGACTTAGATTTTTTTTTAGCCAGTTTAACGAAGCATCTGGTCCTCCTGGCAAAGGCCAAAGTTCAGCATTTCCAACAATTTTATTATTGATATATATTGATAAATTTGCCTTTTTATATGAGTAAGTTTGTGAATTTAAAAACTCCTTTTGGGGTAATATTATTCCTGCATTTATACCATTATTTCCAATTAATTCTGATAATGTTTTCTGAGTGCCTCGAAAGATGAAATTGTGAAGTTCTATAACTGGAAAAACTGAGTTGATACCACCATTATCATCGATACTTAGGGCCATTTCGCCTTCAATTGATAGGCCACAGTAGTTTTCTAAAGAAAGAGTAGCTCCATTTTGTAGTTGCTCTGTATCAAATAATGTACCTCGAATAGGACCATCTAAACCAAATTGCTGCTTAGTACCTGAACCAGTACAACCCACTTTATATCCAATAATTTTTTCTCCATCGTTTATTCTTAATTTTGTAATTTTATCTTGTAAAATATATGCTGTATTTACATCCAGACTAAATTCAGTATTAGCAAAACAAGTACCGGGATTTTTCCGACGATAATCAAATAATTGTTTTTCAGCTATTTTAGATATTAGATCATCCATGTTATATTCCTTTATTATGTATTTGTTATGTTCAAACAGAAATCCAAATTGTTTCACTTTTTTCACTTTTCCAGGGAAATGAAAATTAAACCCTCTATTTATATGGCTTTATCCACTTATTTTCTTCATGGGGAAAACTTCATTGCTCTTGAAAATAGCTTTAATACATTTTTTAAATTATTGATGATAATGTACCAGGGTATTCTGGTGCATTCTCGTTTACTATCTGTAATAATATATATATATTTTAATATAAGGTTTTAGCAAAGTTCTTGGAGGATAAATTGTATATTTTTTCTGGTAAGTGTTTGTGTGGCAAAGTAACCTACTATTGTCACGTTGAACCTAAAGCCATATTTAACTGTCATTGTGAAGATTGTCGCCGTGCTACTGGTTCAGTCTTTGGTACAAATCTTTTTGTTCCTGAAAAAGAAGTAATAATTTCTGGCAAGCTTTCTTCTTATTCCCATAAGTCTGATAGCGGAAGTAATATGACAAAACTGTTTTGTATAAATTGTGGGTCATTAATGTTCGGAAGAAATAGTGCTAAAAAAAATATTTTGTCAATTAGAGCAGGTACTTTAAACCAATTAGATTTAATTAAACCACAGGTTAATGTATTTATGGATAGTAAGGTTCCATCAACTAGTATTGACGAAAATATTGAGAAAGCTCCTAGAATGCCGTCCTAAAACTTATTTATTATTGAAAGAAAAGTAATTAATTAGTTATTAAAACAATATTACCACATATGACTCTTTATTTCAGGTTTATTTGAAGTTAAAAAAGTTTATATTCTCATTAATTTATTTTATTAAAATTAATATGAAATTACATTTTCTAAAAATACTTGTATCAACTTTATTTATTTTTAATCCTTTAGAAATATTAGCTAAAGATCCTCCAAGAGCATATTTCAAGAATCTTGAAAGTGGTTGGAGCCAATCTAATTATGCTGTTATACCTAAATCCCAAAATCCAAATAAAATAATTAAAGAAATAAATAATAAAGTTCAAACTGAACTATTAAGTGGTTTGAAAAATTTTAATAAAGTTTCAATCATTTCTTATAAAGGTATAATTATTGGTGAAGTTATAAAACCAAAAAAAGAAATTAAACCAGGTGGAAATAGCATTACCAAAAGTATTCTTTCTTTAGCTATTGGAAAAGCTCACTGTGATGGAAAACTTAATATTCAAGAAAAAGCTTTCAAATATAGTAAATTACTAACTGATACAAGTTGGGGAAATAGTACAATTGAACAACTCCTTATGATGTCGAGTGGTGCTAATAAAGTAAGTCCAAGATTCATGGGACATAAGGACGAGCAAATGCAAAAAAATGCAGCGGATATTATTTGGAAAAGGAATAATCTCTCTAATGCAGAGGCATTTCTATATGTGGACGAGAAATACCAACCACCAGGTAAGAAAATGATTTATTCAACATCAGATTCAATTGCCTTAAGTTATGTATTAGAGGGAGCAACAAATAAACCTTTACATATATACTTAAAAAAAATGTGGGATGAAATTGGAAGTAATTATGATGCCAATTTTCTTTTAAACTCAAGAAATGAACCTGTGGCACACAGTGGATTTGCTGCGAATCCATATGATTATGTTGCTTTAGGAAACTATGTACTTGATAGTTTAAAAAAAGATGATTGTTACGGAAATTATCTAAGAAAGGCAATAACTACTAAAATTGATAATCCAAGTTTTACAGATAATAGAAATTATGGGTACCATATCTGGACCGATTGCATGTTTGGTAATGATGCATTTTGTTTTGTTGGAGGTTTTGGTCAATTTTTACTTATGTATCCAGAAAAAGATACAGTCTTATTTATTCATAGTACTTCGAGTAAATGGGGAGGGTATCTACACTGGTCAATAATTACAGAAAAAATTTCTAAATTAAAAAATAAAATAGAGCCAACATTAATAATGAAAAGCGCCTATATCAGTTTGAATTTAGAGGAAAGAAAAAGATTCCAAGAAATTCTTAAGGATTATGGCTATAATTCAAAGGTTGATGGCATTTGGGGTTCAGGCACACAAAAAGCTCTCAATAAATTTGTTATATCGAAATTAGGTAAAGAAGTTTTTAAGTCTCTTACTCTTAATGAATTTAAAAAATATATTTTAAGTAAGATTTAAAAGTATTAAACATTAAAATATAAGATAAATATCTTTAAACCAAAATGTATGAGCATTAATACCGTCTAAATAATAAGCTTTGTTTTTTTTGGTACCCTACCCCATTTTACAAACAATATATCTAATAGAGGCTTTTATAATCAAATGCTTTCCTTTTATGATAATTTATACAAAAATGATATCAGATAGATTTTCTGATTACCAAAATTATATAATTGACCAGAGAATAATTTAAGGATGTAGGGTTTATTTAAATGACGATAAAAAGTAACAACCAATTTGATAATCTAATCAATAAAATATTAAGAAAAAACAAAGAAGCTAAACTTAGTAAAAGATCTCTACAAACTTTGTTAAAAACTGGAAAGATTTTGTCTATTGAAAAAGACTATAAACTTTTTAATCAAGGTGATCCTACTGAATCTGTTTATATAACAATTACTGGCTCATTTTCAGTTTTTATTACAGATGATACTTCTCTAGCAAGCATAGCAACAATTGGAGTAGGTGAATTTATAGGAGAGATGGGCTCAATAACTGGCCTATCGCGCTCAGCAACAGTTATAGCGAATAGAAAAAGTAAAGTGGTTCAACTAAAGTTGGATACTATAAAAAATTCCAGTGAAAAAAACTCTCCATTTTTGTTGCTTTTGGCAAAGGTTGCTATTGCAAGATTACTTTATAGCCAAAATGGTAAAACCATGGAGCACTTGCCAGCTGTTTATTGCTTGCTTGGCCCCAACGCCGAAGAAGTAACCTTAGCTATATCAGGATATATGAAAAAATTTGGTTCTGTTGATATTTTCAACGATATAGAAGTCGACAACAAAACAATCAATACTCGTGAGATTTCACAAGAAGATGTCGATTTTACAATTTATTATTCTGAAAATATTTTTGATCAACCATCAGAATCAATAAAATGGATGATCCAAAACAGTGATCGGTCAATTTTGATCTATAATGGCGAGGAGATAAGAGAGCAACGAGAACTTATCTTTAAAAAATTTGAAAGTTATTTAAGCAATTACGACACTATCATTAAATGGCCTAACTCTAAGATTATTCCTGGGGTCACTAGTTGGTTGCTGGACTCTGCAAATATAAATAATCACTATCATTATATTGACTCGTCAGATCTAAAACGAATATCCCGTATTTTAACAGGTAATGGAAGAGCCCTTGTTCTTTCAGGAGGTGGGGCAAAGGGATTAGCTCACCTTGGTTTTTATCAATTTGCACTAGAAAACAAATTTGAGTTTGACCTTATAGTAGGAACTAGTAGTGGAGGATTAATTGGTGCAGGTATAGCTCTTGGATGGTCTTTTGATGAAATGGTAGAAAAAATGTCACTTATGGCTAAAATCAAACCACTTTTAAATCTACATATCCCAAAAATCTCCATATTTAAAGACAAGTGGTTAAAACGATATTGTTCAGAGTGGTTTTCGGATTTAACCATTGAAGATACTCGAATCCCCTATAGGAACATTTCAGTGGATGTTAAGTATTCTAAAGAATCTGTAAATAATAGAGGAAGGATTGAAGCAACTGTAAGAGCAACTGCAGCATTACCTGGTGTTTTTCCTCCCGTAAAGATTGGTGAAACACTACA
This sequence comes from Paracoccaceae bacterium, assembly GCA_045565285.1. Lineage (GTDB taxonomy): Bacteria > Pseudomonadota > Alphaproteobacteria > Rhodobacterales > Rhodobacteraceae > CACIIZ01. The sequence goes on along the minus strand of JBJLFR010000002.1, from coordinate 30,971 downwards.
TGTTGATGGTGGTGTAATGAACAACCTTCCAACAGATCAAACAAGGGGTATTGGAGTATCAAAAATAATCGGTATTGATGTCGGTACTAACGCACCCTCGACTACAAGTTCGGCACAAAAACAATCAAACCCAGGTTTGTTAAATTTGATTACTTTAGCAGCAACACTTGGTAATAGTGCCACTGCTGATTTGCACAGAAATCAATGTGATTTACTACTATTACCAGAGGTTTCTGGTATAAAAATTTTTGATTTCAAATCTTATAAAGAAGCAATTTCAATTGGATATAACTGTGCTAAAAAAAATAAAGAAAAACTATTTGAAATATTTTATCTAAATTAGGTGTCTTTAATAAGACAAAATAAGTTAGAATGGGACATATTTATAGGAAATTCTGTGGGCGTAAGAACTTAATTGGATTAAGGACTGGTTTTTTTGGGGCATCCTATCCTCAACAATATACCTAAGGGGTGGATGTTATAATTGTTATGTCTCTTAGTTTGGTCATGTTTAAAATTAAAAAAACAAAAATTTAGAGAATACGATTTTAGTAACTTTTAATTACTAACACAATTTATGCTTTTACTTGAACAGGAGCAGTTAGTTTTAGCTCATTAGAGGAAGCTTCCTTTTCATAGTTGTATACGTATATACCAGCATATTTATTTTCTTTAAATACAAATGAGTTTTTTAGATCTAAAATAAAATTTGCCTCAGTATTTTCAAATTTTTTTAATTTATTAGAATCCGCAAATTTTATTATGATTGATAAATCTCCATCTTTACCAATCATAATATTTAAACCTTCAAAATCAAATTCAACAATTTTTTTTCCAAGTTTATCTGAACAAAAAGAAGCTGCAACCTTTGCTTCGCTTACTCCTGAAAATTTATATTGATATACCTTTGCGAACATTATAAATTTTCCAGTTCTGATAGCATATTATCAACCATTTTATTTGCAGTTTCCCCTTCAAGCTTCCTTTTATTTAATACTCGAGTTTGCAATCCCATTTCCAATTGTAGGTTGCGACCTTTTTCTGAAAGTTCAATACTACTATTATCATTAAATGAGCATAAACCATTATTGATAAGATTTTCACAATTTGCTTTATCAATTTCTCTTCCGGCACAGATATTTACAAAATAATTAAAATCTTCAATAGAGATATTAGGTATCTTAGTTTTGAAAATAGAAATTGCATCTATCATTTTTTCTGCTGTTAATTCACGCTGTTCTGTTTGTATATCAAGTTGATGAGCTAAGCGTTTAGTCAATTTTTCAATCAATTTAATTTGTTGAGAATCTAATTTTTTTATGTTTGGATCTAATAGACATAAGGTTCCAAAAACATAATTATCTTTGTTGATTATGGGAAAACCAGCATAAGATACTACCATTCCAGCTTTAACAGGGCCAGCTTCTTTAAATATTTCATGTTCTCTACAGTCCGGAACAATTAATGGATCAGAAGAAAGTATAGTATATGAACAAATACTTTGATTTCTATCATTCTTTGGTGGTTCATTTCCCATTTGTTTTTCAAATTCTCCGGTAGATGAACAAAAAGACAAACCATGTTGTGTATCAAGATCTATCAATGAGGTTGTAGCAATAAAATATCCAGAAATTTCAATTGCAAGTTCACTGTATATCTCAAAAATATCTCCTTGACTTGTCCCTATAATGCCTAATTTCTTTACCGCCTCAAGTCTTCTTTCCTCATTAGAGGTTTTTGGAGCAGCCTTAAATGTTTCACTAGGTGGTATCATTAAATTCACATTATTAATTAATTTCAAAATCAAATAAGTTAGTGATATATAATAAATATGTAAAAAAAAAATTAAACAATATTTACGTTGGGTAAATTAGTATTATTAATTACATTGAAAAATTAATTTCCTTAAATTTGATTATAATTAATAGATATTTTGGTTTTTTATTAATTTTTGAAATTATTTTTGCTTGGAAAAATGAATATAGAAAAAAATACATTAATTTAAAATTTCTAAAAGATTCCAACTACCTTCAATTCCTTTTAAATTATATTCACCAAAATTTGTATAATTAAGTTTGGAACCAGCAATCAAATCTCCCAAGGTTTTTGTAATTAACACCTTATTAGGATCACTTAAATTCATAACTCTAGAAGCAATATTAACTGCAATTCCAGAAACATCTGAACCACGCCACTCAATTTGACCAATATGTAATCCACAGCGACATTCAACCCCCAGACTTTTAATATCAGATTGAAATTCTAATGCATATTTAATGGCACGTATAGGACCATCAAATACAATTAAAGAACCATCCCCAGTATTTTTAATAAAATTACCTTGATATTTTTTAGCTTTATTAACGATCATATTATCATGAAAATCCATCAGTTCACTCCACTTTTTGTCACCAAAAGATGCAAGTTTTGAAGTGGATTCAACAATATCTGTAAAAAGAATTGTTGCTAATTTATCATTTTCATTTGAGTTAAATTTATTTGATTTGGTAAACTTTTTATAGAAATTAGTCAAATCTTCACTAAGATCATCTTCCAATCCAAAATAAGGAAGATGTCCACCATATGAATATTCTATATATTTTGCACCTTTAATTTGCTCTGCAATATAACGACCATCTTCTTTAATAGTAGTCATATCATCTCTACTATGACAAATTAAAGTAGGGGTTTTTATTTCTGATAAGATTGAACGAATATCAATCTTACGATTTGTTTCCATCATTCTTTTCAAAGTTTTAGGATTACAAGTCATTCTTTCAAACTTTCCAATTTTGTCTTTTATCTTAGGCATCATATGAGGACATAGAGCATATCCTGAAATACCTTCGCCCCATTTTTTTATCCAACTATCATCAGTATTGTGGACGTTTGCAAAGCTACCTAATACAGCTATGGAATTAATTTTATTAGGATAAGTTGCTGCATAAAAAAGAGCTATGGCAGCACCTTCAGATAATCCAAACAGTGAAAACTCTTTTATTCCTTCTGCTTCTGCAACTGCAGTAATATCGTCAATTCTGGGCTCAATTCCCGTAATTTCCATTTCCCTATCAGACATACCTTGTCCTCTTTTATCAAAAATAATTACTTTGAAATTATTGCTGAGGTTTTTAAGCCATTTCTGATAGCCATCAAATTCTAGAGTTACTTCCAAATGTGAAACAATTCCAGGTACATAAATTAAAACATCTTTAGATGTTCCCCAAACTTGGTATGCAATTGTAAGATCATCAATATAGGCATATTTTATTTTGGGAATAATAATATTCATTAATACATCATTACAATAAATTATTTAATAGAAAAGGTTTTAAGTATCTTACCTGCAAATAAAAAAGTGAGAGTATATTGCATTTGCTAACAAAAGGTTTGGTTTTTTTAGATACCACACTCTTTGTCAACGAAATCAAACTAGTTTTTTTGATAAATTAAATTAAACTAGAATTTTGTTCTTTAGCAATTTTTTTATTTGGGGTGATCTGGATAAATTTATTTGATTTATTTTATGTTGTAAAAGTTTCAATGCCTCAATAATTATTGTAAAAATAAATTACTTCTTTTTTAAAGGATTAGATATGACACCCACAAATGTAGTTTCAATGAATTTTAAAAGTGAAGCAGCTCTAAGTGATTTTATTAGAATGTATCAGAAAGATAGTCCAAAACTTTATCCTGATGCTGAAATGTTGATGTTTATTAAACTAACAGATACAAGTGCCATTGCTATCTCTGTTTACCCGAATGAAGAAGCAAGGGTTAATTCAAAAAAGCTTGCTGAAAGTCGTGTTTCTGGAGAATTAAAGACCCTTTTTGACGAGGATTTTAGATTATCAGGTGACATGGTAGTTAAACACATAATTGAAAATTAAACTCATATAATTTCCAAAGTACACACTTTTTCAAAATATATGATAACTAAACTACTTATTGTTTAAGGGTAACCCAACCCAAGTTTTTTCTACCATTTCCAGAAAAATGAGAGCTAATAATAAAGATAGGATTTAGATTAAGGTAGGTGGTAAAGCAACGTTTTTTGGTAACTATGCAAAGAATTCAAACTAGTTTTATTATTATCAAATCATCAATAAAATAATCTATTTCTATTTGAATCAGTCTCAGAATTATTTTTGATTAACTCTGTTAAATTAAAAATTCCACACCTTTTACAAAACCTGAATACTTTCCAACATACTTACCATCTCATTTTTATTGCTATTAAATGAGGATGTTGTTATTAACGAAAAAAAATTAAATATAATCATATAAAAATCTTAAATTGAATCACTAATAAAGATTATTTAATTAATATTTCACTTACACCAATTCCAGCTGCTTCATAAGCATCATAAATTTCGTCGGCACCAGAATTTTTTAAAATATTTGGGTCTCCCTTTGAAGTTGTAGGTACAATAATTTTGCCTTTGAAGCCATATTTTCGTGCTTGTTTAGTAGACCAATTTTGAGAATGAAATTCTGGTAGTGATAATATTATGGTTTTCAGTTTCCCAAATCTGAGTTTAGACCAAAACCCAGGATCTTCTGCATCTGCAAATGCCACTCTTTTACCATTTTTTAAATATTTTTTTACTAGGTCGGTATCAGCATCAAATCCTACTACTTTTATATTTTTTTCTTGTAAATTTTGGAAAATAGAACCTCCAATCCTCCCCATACCAAAAATCATAACTTGTGCTTCACCACAAGTATGAGGCTCCTCATCTGGGTGATGCGTTTTCCTTTCTAAAACAACAAGATATTTTTCAAAATATACATATATATCATGTACATAACTATTAATAATGGATCCAATTATAAAACTTAGGCAAACACTACATGTAATAATAGTTAATATTTCAGAATTTATGACACCCGCATCTAACCAAGACGATAAGATTATTAATGAAAATTCAGAATAAGTTGAAAGAGAAATAGTTATCAAAAAAGCAGTATAGGCTCTCAATTTAAAAGCAAGAAGAAGGAAAAATAATATTACTGTTTTAAAGATGAGGAAAGATAATAAAAACAAAGCATGCTTTAAAACATAACTGTCAATTTTTAACTCCATGCCAAGTGAAATAAAAAATGCTAAAAGTAATATCTCTCTAAGTCCCCATATTTTATCAGAGAGCTTGTCTGCATGTTTGTAATTAGAAAGACATATCCCTATAATCAAAGCACCTATCTCTCCTGTTAAACCAATAAATTTAAAAAACTCAGCTCCCAAAAATAGTGCTATTATAATTGCTGCTATTAGTTCCAGTTCTTTATTTGAACGCAAATTGGACAAAAAATATAATAGAATGGGTATAAAAAATGGGAATAAGATAATTAGGAAAAAATTTGAAGAAAATTTATCCACTTCTATAGTTGTTAATAAAATTAAAGCTAGAATATCCTGAAATATTAAAATGATTATTGATATTCTTCCATGGAAAGTTTTTAATTCTTTCCTATCATCTAGTACTTTAGAAGCAATAACAGTGCTAGATAATGTTAATGAAATACATAACATCAAAAAAATCAAAATGTTGACATCATAAGATAGAAAAAGAAAATAAATTAAAGTTAAAAATCCAATATGAATAAAAAAAACTGAAATAAGATCTAAGTTTAAAAAATATGATGGTTTTATTTTTAAACCTATAGAGAACAATAAAAGCTCAACACCTAACTCTGCAGGTAAAGTTAATATTCCATTAGTATCTTCCAAATTAAAAATGCTAAAGATATAGCCAGAAAAAATAAACCCAACTAAAATTGGTAATGATAAGAGTCTAAATATTTGCCCACATATAAGGGCTCCAGTCATCCAAAAAAGAATTATTTCCATCAATAAATATAGTCTTTAATTTTAGACACTATTAATAATTATTAAAATTTTTAATTTATATAGAGTGAATGAATTTCATTTAAAATTCAATTAATTGATTAAATTTTATATTTTTAATATTAAATTAGGTATTGATTTATAAAATTATTATAGATTAAAAAAATGTTTAATTTTATTAACATGCTTATTTTATTAATACAAATTTTTTAATCACTGCAAAGAGTAATTACATTAGCTTCCGGACTAGGATCACCACCAGCATCAGCAATTAATTCAGCTTCATTTTCCATATGTTTTTGTAATACATCCATACTAGGTGTGAACATCACTACATGAATCGTATTGGAATCTTCTAATTCATGTCCTCTGTAAATAGTTTTAATTCCATATTTTGTCTCTCGAAGTTCTTCAGCTTGATCATATACTTTAATCCAATGATCATAACCTTTTGTTATTTTACCCTTGATTACTAAAGTAGGCATAATTAAAATTCTCCATGAATAATTAGATCAAAAATTAATATTTATTTTAATATGATTCTTAAAATAGTTTAACATTAAAATTAATTACCATACGTAATCCCTTTTTTTGAATTTTTTAGGATAAATTATTAAGCATTAAAATACCTAGTACTTTTGCAACTGATTAAAATTATAGTTAAGGCAATTAACAAAAGTTTTTCATTATAAATCTCCTAAATTTTATTAAGTGAAAAAATAATTTAATGATTTAATTAAAATTCAGCTCAATTATTGGTTTAAGAGAAATCTGATTTAGAGATAAAAACTTTATATTTCTTTTTTATCTATTAAATAGATAATCATTCAGAGTAGAGTTTTTCATTTCTATGGAAAATCCAGGTTCAAAAGGAGCCTGATAATTACCATTATCAATTATACATGGATGCAAAAAATGCTCATGCAGATGATCAACGTATTCAATACGTTTATTATTTTTTTCACATGAAATGAGAAGGTAATCAATCATTGAAATGTGTTGTACATATTCACATAATCCTACCCCTCCGGCGTGAGGCCAAACTGGCTTTTTATATTTTTCAGCCATAAGCATTACAGCTAAAACCTCGTTAAGACCTCCCATTCTACAACTGTCAATTTGAACAATATCTATTGCGTCTTCTTTTATAAATTGTTTAAAGATAATTCTGTTTTGGCACATTTCACCAGTTGCAACTTTAATAGGAAAAACTCCTTCTTTAATAGTTTTATGCCCACTTACATCATCAGGGCTTGTCGGTTCTTCGATAAATAAAGGAGAAGCAAACTTTAGTTTGTTTACCCATTCAATCGCTTGATCAACTTCCCAAACCTGATTAGCGTCAATCATCAACTGAACCTGATTTCCAAGAACCTCTCTGGCAATCTTTAAACGACGTATATCATCTTTTAAATCACGACCAACTTTAAATTTTACATGGGTAAAACCCGCTTCTTTTACCTCTCCACAAAGTTTACGTAATTTTTCATCAGTATAACCAAGCCAGCCAGCAGATGTTGTATAAGATGGATATCCTTCTTTTAATAAAAGATTATATCGTTTCTCCTTTGTTACCGATGCTTTATTTAAAATAGTAAATGCTTCTTCTTCTGTAAGGGCATCTTTTAAATATCTAAAATCAATCAAGCGAACCACATCTTCAGGTCTCATATCATAAACTAATTGCCAGACTGACTTTTTTTCAACTTTTGCCCATAAATCCCAAATTGCATTTACAATTGCTCCAGTTGAAAGATGTACAACTCCTTTATCAGGACCAACCCACCTAATTTGGCTATCACCAGTAATATGTCTCCAGAAACTTCCCATATTTTCTTTTATCCATGAAAGTTCAAGACCAATAATTAGATGTTTAAGTGTTTGAAATGCTTCTATACATAATTCATTTCCACGACCTATAGTGAAAGTAAGACCATGCCCCTCGTATGGTCCATCTGTTTCAAGAACAACGTAAGCAGCCGAATAATCAGGATCTGGATTCATTGCATCAGATCCATCAAGACTTTTAGATGTGGGAAACCTTAAATCATAGCTTCTAAGATTTGTTATCTTTGTCATGAGATCTCCAAACAATTTAATAGGTAGAATATTATTTTAAATTAACAATAGATCATTATAAGTAGTAACTCAAAAATAGAATAATTTGATACTTATCAAATAAAAAACTATTTTTACTTTACTTTTTAATTACCCTTTTAATACTTTTTCAAAAAAATATAAAATAGTAGTTTTTTTATATTTTTTAAATTTGATATTTGTAACCCAGTTTTGAAAAAGAAATTTATTTAGAAAGGAATATTTTTTTCCATCCAAATATACTATAGTCTATTTCTATTACTACTTGTTTCCAAAATTTTTCTTCATCACTTTTTTTGAAATTATACCCTTCGGGTTTTTGTAATGATACACCATCTATAAGGGTTGCTAATTAATGGAAAAAAAATCAAGTTTTGACAATAGATGAAAATTATAGAAAACTTAAGATATGTTTATTTCTCGGAGATCTGCCTTAAAATCAATTCTATCTGTTATTAGCTACTTATCCTTATCAAAATTTTCTCTAGGAAGTAATCAAAATCTAGCTGGAAAAAATGTTATAGTAATTGGAGCTGGTATCTCAGGATTATCAGCTGCGTCAACTTTGAAACAACAAGGTGCAAATGTAATTATATTAGAAGCCAAGAATTATATTGGAGGAAGAATTAAAACTAACCGAAGTCTTGGTTCACCTTTTGAGTATGGAGCGGGATGGATACACGGGCCTTCTAAAGAGAACCCTATAAGAAATTTGGCTGATCGTACTAACTCATCTTTATTTGTAACAGACGATGATAGTTGTGAACTTCTTAATCTTTCAGGTAATGATATTGATGAAAAAGTTTGGGATGAGATTGAAGAAATATGGGAAGAAATAATATATGATGAGATCTACAGTGATACAGAGGGAAGTATTTTAGATGCTATTAATGAATATGACTCAAATATCTGGAGTGACCCAAACATAAGGTGGGTTTTTTCTGCTTATGAAGAATTTAATTATGGAGGTCCTGTTCATGAAATTTCTGCAGGTCTCATTAAAGAAATGAGTGGTTTTCCTACAGCTGATGTAATTTTCAAAGATGGATATGATAAAATAATAAATTTACTTGCTAAAAATCTTCAGATTCAAAATAATTCAATTGTTAAATCAGTAAACTACAGTAGTAATAATATTACAGTTTCTACTACATCCAAAAATTATGAATGTGACTATGTAATTTGCTCTGTTCCATTAGGAGTGCTCAAATTTAATTCTATAGAATTTAATCCTGCTCTACCTAGATATAAGCAGGAAAGTATAGAAAAAGTAGGATTTGGAACAGTTACAAAATTAGCTTTAAAATTTAAAGATCAATTTTGGGATAGTGATGTTCAATATTATTATACAGTAGCCAAAGAAACGGGAAGATGGCCTGTATGGATGAATTATAGAACCTTTTCAAAAGAGAAAATTTTAATGGGCTTATGCATGGGTGATTACGCTAAAAAGGCAGATTTAATGTCTACAGAAGAATTAATAGAGGATGGCTTAAAAGTATTAAAAAATGTTTGGGAGGATGATGTTGGAGAAGTTCAAAATGTATTAAGAACTAGCTGGCTTAATGACCCATTCACAAAAGGTGCCTATTCTTTTCCAAAAGTTGATAACTCTGAAGAAGATTTTGAAAATCTTGCTGAATCCGTTGATAATAGATTATTTTTTTGTGGAGAGCACACCGATCTCGAATATCTTGCAACAACTCACGGTGCTCTTTTTACAGGAATAAGAGCTGCCAAAGAAGTAATAAAGGCAAATAAATAGAATTAAATCTTACATAAGCTGATAGTATCATCATAAAAAATTAATAATTTAATGAATATTCCATATGACTTTATTTAAAAAAATCATCTTTAATTTTATTAAGATTTTAATTTTAAAATTTCTAATTAGTACACCCATTTTTGCCAAGCAAAACGATTGTAACATAACTGAGGAAATGAGTAATGTTCCTGAGGAATTATATCTAGAAACTTACCCCATCATTATAACAGAAATAAACGAATTAGAGTCAACTTTTGATTATCAATTCTACCTAGGTTACTGGTATGAAATTGGTGATGATTTGCCTTACTGTTTCTTTGAATCAAAAAATTTAGAAGAAGGAATATTTAATCCCTATTTTGAATTTCAAAATGCTATTGATTTGGAAAGAGTCACTTCATTTGGTGTTGAAATAGAAGAGGAAGGAGTATACGTAAGTGCAAAATATAAAGGTACGTTTAAAGGCAATTTTGACTTTACTATGTATCCTTTTGATACTCAAAACTTGCATGTTGACATATCTTCTACTTATTCCACAGATGATTTCAAAATTTATGTTGAGGACCAAAAAAATTCATTATTAGACGCATTGGAGGTTCAGGGTTGGGAAAAAATTAATTTTGCAAAAAAAATAGATATTGAAAAATGGGACCAAGATGATGAAGTATATGATCTGATAAGATACACAATCACTTTGGATCGACAGGTTTTTTCAATTTCTTTACGTCTTTTTTTACCTCTATTGGTAATTGTGTCTTTAAATTTTCTTTCCTTATTACTTGAAAAAAATGACTTTGAAACGAAAGTTGAAATACAACTAGCTGCCTTAATAGCAGTAGCTGCTTATTCTATACTTATGGATACAAAAATACCAGATCTGCCTTACTTAACAGTAGCCGACACAATAATTGCTTTATCGTTTTTTTCTTCTGCATTTATACTCGCAATTTCTATAATTAACAAAAGAAAAAGAGATAAAAAAACTAGCTAAAAATACGCTATGGTTTTTGAATTTTCATATAACAAGTACATATCCATCCAATATTATGTTGAGTATAAGGTTTTCAAACTTTAGCTGAAACCTGTCCATCTTTTAATCCACCTCTTGAACGTTTTTAGTAAAATGAAAAAAGTAAGAAATTCTTAAAAAATAAATTAAGTTATCTTAAATATTATGCTTATAAGGGCTTATTTATAGTTTTGAAAAGTTTAGACAATTTTAAGACAACTAATTAACTTAACTTCACTTATAATATAACTTTCTACATTTGGTTATTTTTATTTTAACAACTGATTAAATCGTTGTCCTTTTTTTATTAATTTTGCTTCTATTAAAACTTCTGTAATAGCATCCATCATTCCAAGGTCTTGATCACTATACTCACCTTTTTCAACCCTTCGAGCAGCCATATAAAAATTAAGTGCTCCTAAAGCATGATGATCACGCTTTTCACCTCCAGCGATTATAGATCCAGCATAATGATTTATTTTATTTTCAATGAATATATCCATTCTACATCCTTTTATAATTTTTTAATAAAAAAATCTCTCATAGAACATAGTTAAAGTTCTTTCTCTTCAATAAGAGTTTTTTTAAAATGCATATTTCACCATATCAAATATGTAAGCATTGGCACTTGCTAATAATAAGCTATGGTTTTTTGTTAATCTTTAATGAGCTTAAGCTAACCCTTTCATTCATAAACCTAAAATATATTATCTTGACACCAAAAGAAAGAATCTAAAAGAATTAATGATCTTTATATAAGTCATCAATAAATTTAAAATGGAATATTTATGAACATCAAATTACCCAAACTTGATCTTATTTATTTTAAAATGAGAGCATTCACTGAAGCAATTCAGATGCAACTAAGCTATGGAAATATCCCCTATAACTATCACTTTCCTTGGGACTATTTTGATAAGCCATGGCCTGAAGCAAAAAAAGAAGCGGGGTTTGGGCAACTTCCACTACTTGTTATAAATGATGAGAAAAGAGTCTGGCAAAGTGGATCAATAATGCGCTATGTGGCAACGCTTGCTAAAACTGTTCCTGAAAAATTAGAAGATAAAGGTATCGCAGATGCCATTTTTGAGTCTAGCCAAGAATTGTTCCAACCCCTTAACGCAACTATTAATTTTAGAGTGGGAGAGGATTACGAAAATTTTAAGAAATCAATATTAAATAATTTTCGACCCAGATTGTTTTACTTCAACAAATTTTTGGAAAATGATCAATCTGGACCATTCTTTTTTGGAAAATCCCCTTTTTATTGTGACTTTGGAACATATCATCAGTTTTCACTAATTAGAGTTTTAGATAACACAATTTTTGACGATTTTTCATCGTTAAAACTGTTCATGACTGCAGTTGAAAATTTAAAAGGTGTATCAGAGTATCTTTCATCTAGACCAGAATTAATAGGGGTTGGTAAAGAGCCGATGCTAGTGATAGACGGAAAAGCTGTTTCTACTGGAATAAAGCCAGATTAAAACTTTTCTAATTTTTCTTATTGGTATCAATTTGTAATAATTAATGCTATGTTTTTTAGGCAACTGCTCTCAAGATTATGTCTTAGGGATGGATGACATTAATGAAATTACTAACATATGAAAATTTAAAAATTTTTTTTATACAATATTTATTAAATAAATTACAAAAGATAGAGTAATAAAGATTCCATCGCTATGAATATTCTTCGATAATCAGTGACGAACATTTTTCTGCTATCATTATTGTAGGCGCGTTCGTATTACCAGAAGTAATTTTGGGCATTATAGATGCATCTGCTACGCGAATATTCTTTAGCCCTTTGATCTTCAGTTTGTTATCAACAACAGCTAACTCGTCATTACCCATTTTGCATGTTCCCACTGGATGATAAATAGTATCAGCTCTGTCCCTAATATGCTTCTCCCATTCTAAATTATTAAGATTATTATGTACTCCATAAATTTCCTTTATTTTATATTTTTTTAGTGGAGGAGTATTTAAAATATCTTGAGTTAATTTTGCACCTTTGATTAATGTTTTTAAATCACGTGAATCACTAAAAAAATTTGGATCAATAATTGGATCATCAGAAATTTTCGCAGAAGCTAAGGAAACAGTTCCTCTTGAATAAGGTCTAAGTAGGCATACGTGGCAAGAATATCCATATCCATAATGGATTTTCCTTAGATGATCATCAATAAGGCCTATTACAAAATGATTTTGTATATCTGGTCTATCTAAAGTTGGATCTGTTTTAAAAAAACCTCCAGCTTCGGAAAGAGTTGAAGAAATCATTGAATCTCCATGAAAAAGCCACTTTGCTGTTTCTCCTAGGATTTTAAGAAATCCTCCAGGAGATATTCCTAGAGTATTTTTATCACTCGTTGTAAAACAAAAGTTGAAGTCAATGTGATCTTGAAGATTTTTTCCGACTCCAGGTAGTTCATGTAACATCGTTATTCCGTGAGGACGAATATCTTCTGCATCACCGATTCCAGACCGTTGTAAAACAATTGGCGACTTAAGCGAACCTGCGGATATAATGACCTCTTTATTTGCTCTAACCTCTTTCCTCTCTCCACCTTGAATGTATTCCACTCCAACTGCGCTCTTCCCATCAAATATTATTTTTGTCACTGTTGCTTTAGTAACGATGTTTAGGTTTTTCTTTTTTTTAATATAAGGTAAAATGTATGAAGCGGCAGTTGAACATCTTTGTCCATTTTTACTTTTTGAATGAAAAATAGTTGATTGCCAAAAGCCAGCCCCTTCGTTACATCCAGTATTAAAATCATCGCAAATTTTTATTTGAGAGTTTGCGCAGGCCTCTAAATAATCATGTGAAATAGATCTTGGTACTTTTTGATTTGATACCTCAAGAGGACCCCCATCTCCGTGAAATTCTGTTGGACCATTTTCATTATTTTCCGCTTTTTTGAAATATGGAAGTACGTCTTTCCAGGCCCATCCAGCATTTCCTAAATTTGCCCACTCGTCATAGTCTTCCTTCTGACCTCTAATATAAATCATTGCATTTATAGCACTAGATCCTCCTAGTGCTTTGCCTCTAGGTTGGTAACCCTTTCGACCATTAAGACCCTTTTGAGGTGTCGTATGAAAGGCCCAATTATGAAATTTAGGTTTGTCTCTCAACATTAATAATCCCCCAGCAGGTGCTCGGAATAAAATACTACTGCCCCAACCCCCTGCCTCTAAAAGACAAACGTTAAATTTATTATTCTCACTTAACCTGGACGCAATAACTGCTCCCGCTGACCCCCCTCCTACAATAATGAAATCCGCTTGTTTCAATATCATTACCCAAGCTTTCTCATTATATTGGATAAAAAACTGAAGGCTTTACCTCTTGGAGGTCTTATAATGGACAAAATAAAGTCTATTCTTGTCTGATAATAAATAGATTTTAGATGTGAAAAATTGAGAAATCCCTCATAACCATGAAAGCAACCATGTCCCGACTGTCCCACTCCACCGAAAGGTAATCTAGATTGTAGAATATGAAACATAGTATCGTTAACGGTAACTCCACCAGATCTAGTATTATTTACAACAAAGTTTTGCTCAAATCTATTATTGCCAAAATAATAAAGGCCTAATGGATTATCTCTTTTATTAATATAATCTACAACTTCTCTAATATTATCATAAAACATTATAGGGAGAATAGGACCAAAAATTTCGTTTTTCATTACTTCCATATTATCGTTAACATTAGTAACCAATTTAGTTGAAAGCATGTTCCTATCAAGATCATCATTTTTTCCTAAACTTTGTACATTTGCACCTTTTTTTGTAGCATCCAAAATATACATTTTCATTCTTTTTAGATGGTGTTTATTAATCATGGATGTTTGATCCATACTATTTGGTTTAGGAAAAAATTTAGAATAGGTATCTTGTAACTCAGATATAAATTTTTCTTCATCATCTTTTCGTACAAAAACATAATCGGGTGATAAACAAATCTGGCCAGCATTAAGAGTTTTTGAAAATAAAATTCTTTGTGCCGCTAGATTCATGTTAGCATTCTGTCCAATGATCGTGGGACTCTTTCCCCCAAGTTCGAGCGTCGTGGGAACCAAATTTTTTGCTGTTTGGTAGGCCACTTTTTTTGCAACATTATTACTCCCTATAAAAATCAGGTGATCAAGTTTAAGACTGCTAAATTTTTCTCCCACAGATGGTCCTCCAGTTACCACCGCAAGTTCAGAAACATCAAAATACTTTTCTACACCCTCTTTGATAACACTGGAGGTTGCCGATGTAATTTCAGAGGGCTTAACCATGGCCCTATTGCCAGCAGCAAAAATTGATGCAAGAGGATAAAAAACTAAACCCACTGGAAAATTCCAAGGGGAAATTAGCCCAACTGTTCCCAATGGGGTTGGTTTTAAAATACTTTTTGCACCTAGTAAATCTGTTCCAAGGGACGACAATCTTCTCTGAGGCTGCATCCACTTATTTAACTTTTTGATTGTGAATAAGATATTTCTTATAGTTTGGTCAATCTCAGAAATTTTAATTTCTTCTATAGATCTATTCTGAAAATCATGATTCAACGCTTTAATAATTTTTTGTTCATGAGATTCAATAAGTGCGGCACATCTCCTCAGAAGGTCTGTTCTCATCTTTAAAGAAGGAGGACCTTCCTTCAAAAATGCTTTTTTTTGTATTTCTAAAACTTTTTCCATGCCTAAAAGTACTCGATTTTGAATAATTTGTAATTACCATGTATTATTCTAAAATTATTTTATAGTAGTGCAAGTAGTAAGAGTAATAGCATAAAAATCACTAGTTATAATTACTCACTATCTAGAATACTCTCATTATTTCTAACTATTTATAGTCAACAAAAAATAAATATAATTAATTATGCTTTTATTTTAAAATATTAGTATGGAAGTGATGGGATATAATTTAAAATTAAGATAAGATCAGAACTTGACCACACCTCTTAGATTTCAATAAAAATTCTAAGTCTAGAAGATCAGACTTTCTTACCTACCCCACACAAAATATTTGAGCTGCAATACTTACTAATAATAGGCCAGAATTTTTCGGGTATCTAACCTTAAGGATCTATCTTAAGGATAGGTATTATGTTCAACACCCCTTTATAGTTCTTCCTCACACATTTTCTTGATAATCTTTGTGCTTCTTCAATTTGGGAAGGGGTCATCAGCTCTGTTAGTAATTTATTAAGTTCTTCTGCCATCTCAAAACCATTTAATGAAGCACAGTTAACCCACATATGTGAATAAACCATGTCCTCTTTAACGCCATTTCCTAAATAATATAACCTTCCTAGATTATACTGGGCTAATGCGTTACATTGTTCAGAAGAAAGATTATACTATTTTAGTGCAGTTTTATAATCTGGGACAACGCCTAACCCAAAACTATACATAATTCCAAAATTGTATTGTGCTACATTGTTACCCTGTTTAGCTGAAAGGGTATACCATTTTAATGCTTTCTTATAATCTTGAGGAATACCTTTTCCTTTATAGTAAATTTCTCCTAGAAAATATTGTGCCTTTTCGTTACCGTCATCACCTAATAAAATCCATTCTTTTATACCATTAACAAAATTACCTTCTTATAAGCTTCCATACAACTTTGAAAGTCATTACAACAACCCATACCAAAGTTGCCAATGGCAAGGCTTATACTAAGGTACAGAGTTATTATAAATCTTTTTATATTTATTATTTTACATAAAATTTATTACCTAAAAAAATAAGACTTGCATAACATTTCCAACCAAAATGTGTTTGAAGTAGCACTTTCTAATAATAGGCTATGGTTTTTATTGTTCTTCTAACTGAACTTAGGCTCACCGCTTCATTGATAAATCTAAAATTATTAATCTAGACATCAAAATATAGAATCTAAAAGAATTAAGAGTATCAATAATCTTAATATTATGTCATCAATAAATTTAAAGTGGAAATATTGTGATCATCACATTACCCAAACTTGATCTAATTTATTTTAAAATGAGGGCATTCACCGAAGCAATTCAATATAAAAGCTTTTTCTACTGGATTAAAAATAGATTAAATCTTTTCTATTTTTTTAAAATTTAACTCAATAAAAATTGTATATTTTATGAAAACAAAAATACCACCCCCAATTATAGCCTTAATATGTATTGTTATTAATTATTTATCTACTTATTTAATTAATCCTATTAAGTTTCCATACATTGAAATAATTGGGGGGTTAATTCTTTTGGTAGGATTAATAACTGCAATGTTTGCAATTCTTTTGTTTAAAAAAGATAAAACAACTGTTAACCCGATAAATCCAGAGGAAACTACAACTTTAGTCATAACTGGTATTTTTTCTATAACTAGAAATCCAATGTATCTAGGTTTTTTTCTTGTCATTTCTAGCACAATTTTATTCTTTGGTTCATGGTTTGGTATTATAATTCTAATGTTTTTTGTTTGGTATATAAACAGATTTCAAATAATTCCAGAAGAAGAAGCAATGGAAAAACTTTTTGGAAGTGAATATAATGAGTATAAAAAAAATGTAAGAAGATGGATTTAATTACAAAATAAATATAAGATTTCAACCTTTCAAACCAACATATATGAGAGCAGAGGTGCTTGCTAGAAATAGGCAAGGGTTTTTAGTGCTGCCCTAAACTCTGGGCTATTTATTTAGGGTGATATGATAATTATTATGTTCAAACGAAACCTCAAAATTCTTCACTAAATAGATTTAAAAAAAAAGATATTATTATTAGCCTCAAATCTAACTAAAACATTAAATTCTCAATTTTGGTCATCCTTTACGGGACTACGCATAGCTTTAATTTTACTTCTTTTTTGTTTTTCATTACTCCTTCGAACTCTTACCACATTGCTTGGCCTCGTTTTTAATCGGTACACTGGTTTTTCTAGAGCCTCTAAAATGAGACTAATTAATTTTGATTTTGCCAATTCACGATTCCTAGACTGCGACCGATATTTTTCTGCTGTAATGACAATTTCTCCATTCAGAGTCCACTTGTTCCCAGCAATTACTTTTAATCTATCCTTTACAGACTTTGAAAGGCTTGGAGACCTCATCACAAAAAAACGTAATTCAACTTTAGTGTCGACTTTATTAATATGCTGTCCACCCGGACCTGAAGATTTGGTAAATTTTTCCGTTATTTCACCAGGTTCTAGCTGGATCAAATTATTAATTTTCATCTTAATAGCCTATTCCATTCTCTACGCTAATTACAATCCAAATTCTAATGTTCAATACTCTTAATAATGATTCTTCATACAATCTATTGCCAGTCTTTTTCTTATTCAATTTGGAAGGGATTATTTACCTCTTAAACTAGATTTTTTAATTAAACGCCTATTTTAGAAATAATAAAGAGTCTAATTTTGTCACATACAAAAAGTACCTTTTGTCACATTTAAAATAAAAAAAAATAATTAAATCTTAAATACAACATTATAAAAGGATAATTTTATGAATAAATTTTATTTACTGCTTATAATATCATCTTTATCATTTGCAGGTATTTCAAAGGCAGATGGACATAAACCTGATATTGTAGAAACAGCCGTTGAAGCTGGATCTTTTAATACATTAATTAAGGCAGTTACAGCAGCTGAACTAGTCCAAACTCTTAAAGGTAAGGGACCCTTCACAGTCTTCGCACCAAGTGATGAAGCTTTTTCAGCTTTGGACTCGGATCTATTATCTGATCTTTTAAAACCAGAGAATAAAAATAAACTCGCTGGAATTTTAACTTTTCATGTTTTAAGTGGCAAAGTCATGTCAACTGACATATCTGGAACAATAGAAGCTACTACTGTTAATGGACAAAAATTGATTGTAAAAAAATCTTATGGTAATGTTTTTGTGAATGATGCTCAGGTAGTAAGTGCTGATATTGAAGCCGATAATGGAGTTATCCATGTAATTAATAAAGTACTAATACCTGAATAATAAATTAATATTTAAAACACCTTTAAACAAAATTGTTTAAGGGTGTTTTATTTCTTAATCAAAGATAATCAAATCAAAAAAATCAGCAAATATTTTTTATTAACCAAAAATGTGTGATTAGTCCTACTTGCTAATCTATATGATATGGTTTTTAAAGCAGCATCCGAAAACCTAAATACTTTGTCCCGGATAGTTAATCTCTAATATCAAAAACTGCCTCTACACTTTTTACCGCTTAACATATCTTTAAATAAGGATAACCGACCTTGCTCTAGAGCACGACTTGTCCACCAAATCGCATGCTCATCCATGCCTCGATGGACATCAATGACCAGCCCCCACATGGGCGCAATCTGATTAGGTATCATAGAATAACGAACATCTGTGACAAGATTTTTTTTATCATCAAAGCCCAGATAATCCTGTGAAAACCAACGGAACCTCTCAATATCCTTTCTTTGCTGGCTTTCTTTTTCAAGATTGGGCAGATGATATTGATAGTCAAACACTGGAATACTTTCTCCCAAACACCAAGTTGAGGATTGAGCAGTTCTAATGGCATCAACATAAAACCTTTCTTCATACTGATAAATGGACTTCCATAAAATTAGATTGCCAAATGACGGCTTAAGCGTCGGGCGCTCTGGATTATGCCCTCTTGAATGTGCAAGTTCAGTCGCACCTGATAAAGCTCTTTCATATTGCACAAAACCTAACAGCAGATAAAAAGTCATCCATCCAATAGCAAAAAAACTAAATAACCGTTTTCTTGTTATTATTGCAGTTACAACCAGGACTGAGATAGGAATGGTAAACAGCGGATCAACAACAGATATATTATTCCAAGTAACCCGATCATTGGAGAAAGGCCAAAAGAGTAGCGTACCGTAAGAAGTGCATGCATCAAGTAATCCATGAGTTGCAAAGCCCAAAAAACATGCCATATAGACAGTCATTAGACTCAGGGACTTCTTAACCAGAGGAAAGATCACAAGAGCAATAATCAAAGCACCAAAGGGAATAAAAAAAATCGAGTGTGTGAACTGCCTGTGGTACTCAAGGGATAGAATTGGATCAGTTGATGACCTAATCAACACATCTAAATCAGGCGCCAATCCTGCCAGAAAACCGATAATACCAATCTTGATGATATTATTCTTTTTAGCTTTTGACTGCGCAAAAGCTGCACCAACTATACCTTGAGATATTGGATCCATATTGATTTAATACACTATTATTATTATTCCCACTTCTATATATAGTTTTATTCAAGGGATATTATTTAGATTATATATATAAATGAATAACTAAAAATAGGAATATGATTAAGTTTTTTTTTATATTTATTATGTTACATTAAATATCAACTTATTTGTGAAGGATTAGAAATGTTTACCTTCCAAACCAAAATCTGTAAGCAGTAGTACTTACTAACTATAGGTTATAGTTTTGGGGTTTGCCTTCAAGGATATATCTTAATGGTGGATGATATGATTGTTATGTTCAACACCATTTATAGTTCTTCTTCACTCACTCTCTAGCTAATGTTTGCACCTCTTAAATTTAGGAAGCTTGCAGAATATTTTAGTTTTTTAATTAATTGATGGAATTAAACTGTAAAGAGTTTTCCTTTGTTCTGATGAAGCTACTCGATATTTATTAAAGAAATAAAGTTTACTGAACATATCTTGATATGCTCCACCTACATCTCTTTGAAAAATTTCTGTATGGTTTTTTAATCCAGATATAGAATGATACCTTTCTATTATTACATAATATACATGACCAGAAGCCTCATCACTCTTAGTTATAGTTAAACTCTCTAATCCATTTTTTTCATCTGCTCCCATAGGATGGGTATCTTTGATCCAGCTCCCCCATTCTACCAACCATTTATCTACATATTCAATCTCTTCAACAGGTACTTTAAGTACTGCTCCCCAACCAGTTTTAGGAATATCTTCAGAAGAATTAACTGAAAAACTTATAAAAATTGTGAATAAAAATGAGAGAAATAATTTTAAAATCATAGCATTGGACCTTTTGGGAGATTAAATTTTTTATTTTTAATTTTATAATCATCTTAGATTAAATATAATTTAGCTATAACTACGTTACGTAATTTAATAGAATTTATTTTTTTAAACCTATCCCCAAGAATATGTCTAAGGGGTGGGTGTTATGATTATTCAAAACATAGCTCAAGTTACATTACCATAAATCAAAAAGATTAATTAATCTCTTTATCTATCAAGAAAGTTTCATATCTATTTTTCTTTGATATTTTTTTATCCCATTCTGCATTCTTAATTATTTGCATAGATTTTTTATATGACTTCTTATTTTTAAATAGTAGAAAACCTATATGAGAAAATTTATTTTTTTTATCATTAATAACACCTCGATGGGCGCCCATCATGCCTGCCTTTTTTAACTGATTTAAAATTTTAAGAAAATGTTTTTCATCCCTTTTTAAATGCTTTTTTAGACTACTTTCAGACTTAAATGTGTGTTTTGCAGTCCAGATATATTTGGGCATTGATAACTCCTATAAAGATTAAATAATAACTTTGTTCATTTATTCATAATATAAAATTTAAGCACTTACTGAAATACTGTTTTGCAAACAACCCTACAGAAGTATATGAGCTAAATTAATTTAATCACATTCAACATTAATTTTCTCAGCTAATTTTATTTAATATCCAAAATGTGTAAGCATTAGTACATTTAAAAAATCAGCCATTGTTTTTGGGGTATACCTAAAGGATATATCTTAGGGGTGGATATTAAATGTGCATTTCAGCTTTCTTCCACGGAGATCGTTGCGGCTGTATTAATATTTCAGTTGGACAGGCAGTTTCTGAAGTATTCAGAACAAAATTAACTGCTTCAGCTATATCATTCGGTTGCATCATAAGTTCAGGATTTAATCGTTCAGGGTTAACCATAGAGGTATTAACAAACCCTGGATTAATTGTGCAGACTTTTGTTCCATACTCTCTAACATCCTCAAATAAAACTTCCATGTAACCATCGATAGCTCGCTTCTGCGATGTTTGGATGCCTATGCCAGTGTGTGGA
This sequence comes from Paracoccaceae bacterium, assembly GCA_045565285.1. GTDB lineage: Bacteria > Pseudomonadota > Alphaproteobacteria > Rhodobacterales > Rhodobacteraceae > CACIIZ01. Next base: position 9,194 of record JBJLFR010000002.1, on the reverse strand, counting down.
GCATCTCGTGAATTGATTCTAATTACTGCACCACCAGAATTTTTATTTATTTCTGGAAGAACATTTCTTGCAAAATGATAAGTACTACGCAAATTTATATCGATTATTTTATCCCAAATTTCTAGATCACATTCATCAGCTAAAGCTTTATTATAATCGCCAGCACAATGAATGAGGAAGTTCAATCCTCCAAGACTTTTAATTGCATTTTCTGAACATTGCTTAATTTCAGTCATATCTGAAATATCACAGGAAAACATAAAACAAGGGTTTCCATATGAAGAACAAGTTGAAAAAATATCATTCAGTTTTTCTTGACTTCGTCCAACTAAGAAACAATGAACGCCATTTTTTGAAAGCATCGATGCCACAGCACTTCCCATTCCACCACTAGCTCCAATTACTAAGGCCTTTTTATCTATAAAATTGTTCATGCTACTTACATTTTAATTCAATTGTGATTACAAATTTAAATTTTGAACTATTAAATAGTTAATAAATATTTTTTCCAACCAAAATGTATGAGCAAACGGATTTGATTAATAGGTTAGCTTAGAAATAAATATATAAATTAAGAAATGATTAAAATTATGAGAAATTTGATAAAATTGAATATTTTTTAATCAATATTCAAAGGTTACCTAAGGTTTTTTTCTATCTTACCTTACGTTAAAGTCAACCAAAATAATTTATAATGTTATTAAAAGTGAATATAATTATTTCCTCCATAAATAGTTATATTTGCTTAAACAGAAGTCCTAATATAACTCCCTTTCGTATTAGGACTTCTTTCTGATATTTACTCGAAGATTAGAGATGTTTACCTACACAAACCAAAATATGTGAGCAGTAGCACTTGCTAATAATAGGCTATGGTTTTTGGGGTACCCTCAAGAATATGTCTGAGGGGTGGGTGTTATGATTGTTATGATTGTTATGTTCTTACAAAACTCTCACGAAGTGCCCCTTTAAGTGCCCCTTTAGAGCCTTTTTCAAAGAAATAGAAAATCAAACCCCTTATTTATATGGCTTAAATCAGGTATTTTCCTCATTGGATAGGGTATCGATTAATCTTTGTACTAGTTAACTACAGTCTCAGTATTTTCACAAACTCAATAAAACTAGGGTTAAAGTGTTAGCTACAGTATCATATCTCTCAGTAATTAACTCTGCTCCACTAAAAAAAGTCCCCCTTTTGTCCCCCTTGAATAGCTACTAGGGTATCAACCATCTTCTTGTAGTACTTATCAAAGAAGTGAGCATAGGTATCCATTATAATCTTTAAAGATGCGTGACCTAATATATTCTGGATTTTAGATAGATATAATTCTTTCCAGATCAAGATATAGTTATAAATATTATTTATTAAATTTTATTTTTAATAACGTTAGGTAAATATTGTAAGACTAATATATTCAAAATAAACTTTACTAGTTAATTTAGTTTTTTGATTAGGAATTTTTAATTAATGTCTTTAGTTAAAATAAGTAGCGATTACTGGGTGAAACTATTTAAAGACGATCCAGTAAGACCAAATTTAACCCCTAAGTTTAGATTAACTCAAAATAGAGTAAACTTCTTACTAACCAAAGACTTTAGTAAACCATGTGCAATTATTTGTGTAGCTTATACTAAAGAGATACCTAAAACAGAAAAACAATTAGAAATTTATTCAATGCATCATCTTTCTGTAAATTATGATAAAGCTATTTTCTATACTATATGGAGTTATTCTAAAGGATCTGGGAAAGATATTTTATTTAGCACAGTTGACTGGTTAAAGAAAAAGAAGCCTGAAATAACAAGATATATAACTATGAGTCCAAAAACTAAAATGGCTAGAAATTTTCATTTAAGAAATGGTGCACTAGAATTAAATTCTAATAGAGAAACTATAAATTTTGAATACGTTATTTAAAAAGGGAGAATGATTGATATTAATTCTAAAATTGTCAAATTGACAAATTCTTATAAAATTATGAAATTCCTATATAATTTATTAAAATTGTTCGGAATGACATTTTGTTAGAAAAAAATAAAAAAAAAGATTTTTCTGGTGTTCTTATAGTTATTTTATCTTCAATTTTTTTTGCAATGGTACCAAGTTCAGCTAAGATAGCTTTAGATAATGGTGTATCTCTTTTAGTCCTTCTGTTTTCTAGATGCTTAATCGGGTTGATCTTATTAACTCCATTAGTTTTTTTAAAAAAACAAAAAGTTATTTATTCAAGCATTATTTTTTTTAAATTAATTTTTATTAGCTTGGTGTCAGTAAGTTTGATAGCTGTTACATACCATGCAATTGAATTTTTGGACATTGCATTAGTACTTATGATTTTATACTTATTTCCCTTAGGGATTGCTCTTATAACATATCTAACAAAAGAAGAGTTATTCCAACCTATACAATGGTTTTGTATATTATTTATAATTTTTGGGATTGGTTTGATAATAATAGATGGTTCATTTGAGGGTAACATTTATGGATTTTTTATAAGCATTTTGGGTTTATTACTAATGATAATTTTCATTTATTTTTCTGGCAAATTAGCTAATTTAACTGGTTCAGCAATTATGAACTTTCATATTAATCTTTGGAGTAGTTTGCTATTGGGTTTTCTAATTTTTTCAACAGATATAATTTTTAAATTACCAGAAAATCCCGAAGGGTGGTTGGCTATTTTCAGTAATGGCTTTTTTTATGTTCTTAGTTACTTTCTATTTTATGAAGGCTCTAAAAGAATTGGGATAACTAGAACTTCAGTTTTAGCAACTATGGAACCCATATTTGCTGCAATTTTTGCTCTAATTTTGTTAAAACAATTTTTAAATTTAACTGAAACCTTTGGTTTTATAATAATAATATTGTCTATATTCCTCTTTGAGAGGTTTCGAATAAATGTAAAAACATCTAATATAAAAATATGAGTTCAAAAAAAGCCTTAATTTAAATACAAGATTACTCAAATTCAAAACCAAAATGTGTGAGCAGTATTACTTAGGCTATGGTTTTTGGTCTGCTACTACTTCAAAAAACTATTATTTACTAAGCTTTAGTAACGTAAGTATAAAATATGAATACTTTTTAGTCATTTATCTGATATTAATAATTTCTTATATAAAAAAACTTTTAAACTCACCAAGATTAGTCAACAATTAATTTATAGTTGTTATGATAAGAAGGAAATTTAAATGCCGAAAATACTTGAATATATGCCAATACCTGATGATAAAATTGAACAATTTAAATCACTTATAAAAAAGACACATGGTGATCCACAGTGGTTGGAAGAACACGCAAAAAGAACAGGAATTAATTCAATAGATGCATTTTTTGCAGAGTTACCAACTGGAACAGCTATGATTGTTGTTCGAGACCCTGCTGAAAGTTTAGAAAATTGGATGAAAAGTGATCATCCCGATGATAAAGGACATCTTGAGGAAGCTATGAAAATATTTGGAATGACGAAAGAGGATATAGAATCATCTGATCAAGAATTAAAATTTGAACATGTAGCTAGCTATCAGAGTAATTAGTAATTTCTAAAAAAACTTTAATTTAAGTGAAGATATTTAAAATAGACTAACCGTATAAATTTGCACTTAAACAAATTAAAACGTGTGAGCAGTAGTACTTGCTAATAATAGGCTATGGTTTTGGGGGTGCCCTCAAGGATATGTCTCAGGGTGGGTGTTATGATTGATATGTTCAACACCCTTTATAGTTCTTCTTAAGACACTCTCTTGCAGGCCTAATTAAATTAGGTGAAATTAAAATATCATACTTTTGTAACTCTTCAAAATGAAATGGAAAATTGAAGTACTTCCTTTTATTAACTTGTGGATTTTTTGGGATTTACATCTCTAATAATATCTTAATGCTTTAATAAGACTCATGAGAAGCCTAAAGGATGTTCGAAAAGTAGGGGAAGGGGTTAATGTGCTATCCATATCATTTAATATTTGTATAATTTTTGATCATTTTTTTGAATAAAAACTATTTATTCATATTTCAACTTTCAAATAAAACATTATTAGTCGAAAATTTAATTTTCAAATTTTTAAGAGAAAGGAGTTAATTATGTTTGGATCAAGAAGAATAATTACACCCCATATAGGGAAATATGAACTTGCAATGAGCCGAGTAAGACAAGCCGCCGGAATATTAGCTAGAAACGGTGCAACCTCAGTTAATATAACAAGAGTTGGTGGCGGTTTTACTGCAGGATCTTTACACTTATACACTTTTTATATGAGCATGGAACAAGGAATGCAACTTTCACAAAACTTGAGTAGTGACCCAAGCTGGAATGCACTTATGTCAGAAAGAGAATTAATTCCAGCAGGAAGAATTAATGGACCCAATGTAGCACGGTTGATTGCAGGTGAACCAAAACAAGAAAATAAAGCATTCATGGTTCGAGAATATATAATGGAACGTTCAAAATGGGGTGAAGCTACTGCATTAGTTGGTGATATTCAAAAGTTAATAAGTAGTCATAATGTTAATGTAACAATGTGGGTGCCCATAATAGCTGAGGAAATGCAACGCTCTATGGCAGTGTATTCTGCTCCTGATTTAAGAACTCTTGGAAAGGGAATAGATGAAGTAGGGATGACAGAGGAGTTTCAGAAAATGCTGCAACAGGCATCTAAATTAGGAACTCTTGATCGTGCTTTTGGAATGGAAACCATACGTTAAATTATATTTTAGACCGAGCCTTTAGAAAGGGTTTGGTCTAAATTTCAATAAAATTTTATAGGTAATTACAATATGTGAATAGTGAGATTGTAGAAGGTACTTTAGAAAAAGGAGATAATAGATGTATATGGTAACGACAACATGGAGACATGATAAGCCTATGGACAAGGTAAATATGCGCAAAATTCTATCGGGATTAAAAGATAGAAATAATAGCAATGAAGTAATTGATGTGATGTGGTTTGAAATCGATGAAGTCACACATGGCTCAGTATTAATATATTCCTCAAAAGAGGCTTATGAAAAAGATATGCAAGCAAGAAATACTAATCGTGAGGATAGTGGTCTGAAAATGATTAGAGAAGAAACGGGTGAAACTTTTGCTGTAATGAGTGAACTTTAAAAAACTTATAATTCGTTAAGTTTTATTCTGTGGATTTACTGGGTGTATACCAAGGTTAACATAATTCTTCTCTAACTAAAATATGAGAGCAGTAGTATTTGCTAATAAGCTATGGTTTTTTTGGGTATCTTACCCTTATTCATTAGAATTAAACTTTCTTTTTTAATATAGATAAAGCATCCTCAAAATATATCTTAAAAATTTTTAATTTGGGAAATAGAATTATATCAATGAAATTGAATTAATTTTTTTTTAAAAGATCATTAAAAAATGCATATTGAACATCATACTTCTGAAATAAATCATTAAAAATAGATTTAACATTATTAGTTTTATTAACTAAATCTTTTTTAAAAGGTAGCCTTTGGAATTATAAATTGTCTCTTATACGGCAGAGATTTTCATTAAGTGATCTGTCATTCACTTTGAGTGAAATAATCCCAAAGGTTTATACTTAGTAAGGATAAGCTACTATACATCATAATATTGTTACAAATTCATGACAATGTTATGAAACATTTTTATAATATTTTATTAAAATAAATTTTTTAAAAAAGATTCAAATAATTGGTATTGTTTATGCATTTAATTAATGCACCAGTGGTGTAAAAAAATCAATTTATCTAAATTACCTTTGGGAACTCTGAGAAAATATAAGTCGTCTATTATTAGTCAATAGTAACTCATTGCCTTTCAGAAAGTCCCAAAGGTTACAATAGGAAAAGATAGATAATCTACATATTCATTCAAAGAAAATTCTAGTTTGTATTGGTTATTTATAGATAAAAAAACTTTTCAGGTTTGAGCAATCGCACTTGCTAATAATAGGCTCTAGTTTTTGGGATACCCTCAAGGATATGTCTTAGGGGTGGGTGTTATGTTTAGTGAAAATTAATATCGTAAAAGACTATCTCTTCTTAAAAGTACAGTTTTTTAATCACTGCAAAGAGTAATTACATTAGCTTCTGGGCTAGGATCACCACCAGCTTCAGCAATTAATTCAGCTTCATTTTCCATGTGTTGTTGTAATACATCCATGCTAGGGGTATGCATAACTACATGTATCGTATTAGAATCTTCTAATTCATGTCCTCTGTAAATTGTTTTAATTCCATATTTTGTATTTCTAAGTTCTTCAGCTTGGTCATATACATTAACCCAATGTTCATATCCTTTTGTTATTTTCCCCTTGATTACTAAAGTAGGCATATTGAAAATCCTCCATAGATAATTGTTTTAAGAATTAATCCTCATTTTAATATTATTTTAAAAAAAGTTTAACACAAAAAATGAATTACCATACGTAATCCTTTATATCTATCCCCACCCAAAATGTGTGAGCAGTCGTACTTGCTAATAATAAGCTATGGTTTTTGGGGTGCCCTCAAGGATATGTCTTAGGGGTAGGTGTTATGCTTGTTATGTTCAACACTCTTAATTGTTCTTGTTATATTAAAGTTTGCCTTAGCCCTTGAACTATAAATTCTATAGCTAAAGCACCAAGCAATAATGCAAAAACTCTTTGAAGGACACCCAGTACTGAACTTGGTAGTTTTTCAGTAATTCTTCCAGAAACCCAAATAGAGAATACTGTTAATAGTATTATAATAAATACTGGACTGAAACCAATCAATTGGAACCCAATAGATTGAGGAGACTTTTCAGATAAAAGCATTGCAATTGCAATTGCTCCTGGTCCTGCTATCAAAGGAATAGCCAGAGGGAATGTAGCTAGAGAAGTTAATGCTTCATCTTCCATTGCCTTTTCAGCTGTTTCTTTCCTCCTTTGTTGCCTTTTTTCAAACAGCATTTCGTATGCAATAAATAGCAAAAAAATTCCACCTGCTATTTTAAATGAATCTATACTTATCCCCATTAAATTAAGAATCTGTCTTCCAAATACCCAAAAAGTTAGCAAAATTAAAAACGCTGTTGTACCTGCTCTAAGACAGAGAGTAGTAATATCTTTTCTGTTTAATCCCTGAGTAAAAGAAGCAAAAATAGGTAGCAACGATATAGGATCAATAGCAATAAACAATAGTACAAAGTTCTCTAAAAAAAGCTTTATCATAGTAATCTCTAGCTAATTAAATAATTGGCTCTATTTTTTTTAGAATTTTCAAAGACTCAAAAATTCCTTTAATACCTTTTATTTTTGTATAGCTACAAATTTTTAATATAATTAAATTCTTATTTTTTTGGGTCATTTTACACCTCTTTTTAAAGAGGTATTCGTCTCAGGGAATACCGTAACCTGGACATTCATTTGCAGAGAATAACTATCTGATGATGTTTTTTATAAGAAAAAAATTACTATTTGCAACATAAATAATAGGGGACTCATAATTTTTTTAAAAATATCTAAGTTGTATACACTTCAAACCATAACATGTGAGCAGTAGCACTTGCTAATAATAGGCTATGGTTTTTGGGGTGTCCTCAAGGATATGTCTTAGGGGTTGAATGGCACTTGCGTGGGGTGCAATAAAAAATAAACTTTAAATAAATAAAGGATTTAAAATAAAGTATAAGAGAAAAATATTTCTTCATAAGTAGTATTCCAACTAAAAAAATATGAGAAAAGTAACCTACACTATTTATTTACTTTTCAAATAAAAATAAAGAATTAAACTTAGTATCCATGAGACGTTTTATAAATTTTATTCGTATTATATTTTTTATTTTTTGTGTTTTTTCATTTTTTGGTGGGCTTTATACGTATTCAATAGGTGAAGCTCATTACTTAGCTTTTTGGTCGTGTGGAGAACCTATGCTTTGCTTTGTCAGAGGATTATATTTTTATCTTTTTCTAATATGGATGATACGTGAAGTATATAGTGTTATTAAATTCTTTATGAAAAATGAAAGGAAACCTGAAACTAATACACAACTAAAAAACAAATATAAAAATGCCAAAAATGCCTCAAGTTTAGAGAATGATAGTTCAAAAACAATTGATTCTTTTGTTTTATCAAAAAAGTCGCCATTAACTGATCAAACTATAGATTCAAATATAAAAGAACATAATAAAAAAAATACTATTAAGAAGGATCTTTTGTTAGATTACCCTAATGCAAAGATTGCAATAGAATATAGACAAGATGCAAATGAAGGTTGGGGAGAAATTCAAAAAATGCCTTTAGAGTTATCAGTAGAATATCTTAAAAGTTTGGAAAATGATGCTAAACAGGACATTTCTAGTTTAATAGAAAACATAAATAAAAAATATTATTTAAGTATTTCTCCGTTTGATGATGAAAAACTCGCAAAAGCATATTCAGAACTCCATATTATTAACCATGAAGCTTCTTCAGAGTTTGAGAAAGCAATTAATACTTTAGGTGATAGTGTGCCTTTAGAACAAATAGTTGAAAAAATAAAATCAAATTTTCAAAATAATTAAATTTTTTCTGTTCTAACTTAGAAAATTAAAGCTAAGATAGTATTCCCTTAAAACTCAACAATCTTTGTATTTCTTAGCAATACACTCTTTAATTAACCTTTGCGCCTCTTCTATTTCAGATGCAGTCATTTCGTTAGTTAGCTTATCTTTAAGTTTTATACTTTTTCCATGTCCATTTCTTATTGCGATATTTGCCCACATGTAAGCATAAACGTCATCACGATTAACACCTTGTCCCAAATAGTTCATAAGTCCAAGAAAACCCTGAGAAATCCCCAAACCCTGCTCAGCAGAAAGAGTTAGCCATTTGAAGGCGGTCTTATAATCTTGTGGAAGCAATTTACCAATATAGTACGCTTGTCCAAGTTTCATTTGTCCTATAGAAGAACCGCCTTTAGCAGCAAGCGTATACCATTTCACTGCTATTTTATTATCTTGAGCAACACCAAGTCCGTTTTCGTACATAACACCTATAGATAGTTGCGCTCTAGTATTACCACCTTCAGCAGACAGAGTATACCATTTGGCTGCTTTCTTGTGATCTTTAGGAACACCAAGTCCATTTTGGTACATAAGACCTACAACTGCTTGCGCTGTAGTATTACCACCTTCAGCAGACAGAGTATACCATTTGGCTGCTTTTTTATGATCTTTAGGAACACCACGACCACCAGAGTAAATTTCAC
>JBJLFR010000001.1:0-42619 GCA_045565285.1 Paracoccaceae bacterium | reverse complement strand
CAACTAACTGCAAAAATAGGTTCAGCATCATTTGCTCAAGACAGAAACCAAACTAATTTGTGGTTATATAACAACACAACGCCAGGCCCATTATTAAAGGCAAAAAAAGGCGAAGTCCTTGAAGTTGAGTTTATCAATAAATTAGACCAACCAACTACTATTCACTGGCATGGCATTCGCAATATCAATGAGATGGATGGCGTTCCAGATTTAACTCAAGCTGCTGTTGAGCCAGACGACAAGTTCACTTATCGGTTTCCGGTCAATGATGCTGGTACTTTCTGGTATCATGCTCACAATAAATCTTGGGAGCAAGTTGCAAGAGGGCTATATGGGGCGCTCATTGTTTTAGATGAACATGAGACGTTTGAGGATGATAGAGATCATCTCATTGTAGCTGATGATTGGTTGCTTGATGATAATTCTCAAATAGATTTCTAGCAGCCTTGGAAGTCTTGGTCATTGGTCACATGGAGGACGTTTAGGTAATGCCCTCACAATAAATGGGTCATATAGACCGACTATAGAAACAGCTGCCATGGGGCAAGTAAGACTACGCTTACTAAATGCAGCGAACGCTCGCATTTTGTCGTTTGCTCTCAATGATGGATTACCGATCAAGGTGGTTAGTGTGGATGGCTCGCCCTGTAAGCCATTTGAAGTTGAGCAAGTTAAAATCTCACCAGCTCAACGGGTTGATATTGTTGTTGAAGATGGAGCACAGCTCAGTAGGTTATTTGAAATAAGCACAAAAACACGATTTGAGGCTGCTGTTTTTATCCCAACCAAGATGCATAATTCACAAAAGCGTATAATTTACAATAAATCGCCATATTACAATCAGGTCAAAAATATTAACGCAAGATTAGTAGATATTCACATGCAAGGTGGGGCAATGGGTAATCTTGTGAGTGCAGTGTTTGAAGGAGAGGAACGTGGCCTAAGAGATTTGGCTATGAATGAATCTAAATTATGGGCGTTCAATGGTCAGGTCGGTGGTTATGATGTCAATCTCGCGGATGTCAATCTAGGTGATATTGTATCTCTTCGTGTTTGGAACGATACAGCGTGGGGCCACATGCTATGCATCTTCATGGCCAGCATTTTTTGGGTAGAGTCTAGAGAGTTTGGGCAAGAAGAAATAGCTCTATTACGGGATACATACCTAATGCAGCCAGGCGAGAAAAAAGACCTAGTCTTTGTTGCTGACAATCCAGGACTGTGGCTATTTCATTGTCATATGTTGGAACATCATGCAGCTGGTATGGGTGGTGTCATATCAGTTTCATAAGGTACTACATTATTAGGCCATGTTTTTTGGGGTAGGGGTCATCCCACCCTCCCAATAGGTCTGCACGATAGTTGGATGGATTTTTTGTATTGGGATGCCGAACTTGAGAGTTAACATCGAAGATCCCTCAATACTTTGAAGGTTACTAAAGTCCACAAAATCAAAAGCAAAATTGAAAGAAGTAAATTCAATCCGGCCAATGAAGTATTCAGGAATGTCCACACGACTTCATCGCATCTTGGTACTGGTGTTGTTTAGATGGCTTCAAGAAATAATTCTGGGCTAAGCGTGTTAGGGATCCCGGAGCTTGAGCAACTTAGAGGACCAGCCCAGAAGTTGTATTTAATACCAGCATGGTAACCTGAAAGCAAAATACTAAAAAAAATGGTAATACAACAAATTATGCATCTATATTGCTATAATCGTTAGTTTTTTTTCCAATTTCTAAAACCTTATTGTTATTATCTAATTTTAATGTTTCTGCATCAGATAAAGGATTTTCAAACCTTTTTTCCCATAGTTGCCTCCAGCTCTTATCATATAATAATGCAATTTCAGAAGTTGCTTTAATTATTGAATTGATTGCAGATTGTTCAAAGAAAATATCACTATAAGAAATTATACATTCATATCTCATTAGCCATTGATTTGCAAAAGTTAACGAATGTACCATATTTGATTTATGCCATTCAAAATTATGGAATTTTTTTACTCGAAACTTGTTTAATAAAAATTGTTTATAACCAGTTACTATTGCTATTTCATCTATTGGCAATTTTTCATAAATTTCTAATTGTCTTTTAATAAGACTTTTTCCCCCATATTCTACTAAACATTTGGGTTTATTAGCAGTTTCATTTTTCATTCTGCTTCCTCGTCCAGCAGCCAAAATTAATGCTTTTATATTGCGTCTCCTAAAATTTTTATTTATTTATAAAACGATACTATGTTAATAAAATATATAATAATATCGCAATAGCTATTTTATTTATTTATAAGAATATATTTAAATACTATTTTTTATTCTTAGTAATGATAAATCAAGATAATGTGAAATTTGTAAAAATTTTTAACCAAACTCTGTTTATTTCGCTTTCGCGAGGTCATGCTTGATGTATATAAAACAAACAGATAATAATTTATTAGTTAATATCAAATCAAATGGAGTATTAGGGAAAAGAATATAGGCATAAAATTTTTTTGCTAAAACTTATATGTGATACTAATCCTCGAATTCTTCTATTTTTAAAAAATTTTGAAAGTTAAAATGTTTTTTTATATTTTTCCAATAATCTGCGCTAGTATAATCGTCGCAATAAGTTTTGGAAGTAGACAAATCCTTCCTTTAACGATCGATGGGATTACAACTGATAGAGCTTTAGATTATATTACTCTAAGCTTTGCATTTGCAGTTGGGCAAGTAATGTGGGGGTTTGCTAATTATATTGGAGGAATGATTGCTGATAAATATGGTGATGAAAAGGCATTATTTTTAGGTATTATATTAGCAGCATCAGGATGTTTTCTTATACCTTTTTGTGATACTACTATTGAGATAGTTATAGCAATCGGACTTCTTTCAGCTGGAGGGGCTGGTATTGCAGGTTTAGCTGTGGCGATGTCAGCAGTAAACAAAAAAGTTCCAGAAAAAAAAGCAGGACTTGCATTTGGAGTTTTGAATGCTGGAGGCTCTCTTGGGCAAACTTTTTTAGCTCCGATTGGTGTAATTATAATAATAAATTTTGGATGGATTTTTGCATTAAATTGTTTGGGAATTTTATTACTTCTGACATTACCATTTACTTATTTTCTCAGAGATCAAAAATTAAGAAAAAAATCAATCATAGATGATCAACAAACAGATATTTATAGGATGATAAAATTAGCATTTCAAACTCCTAGTTATAATTATCTTGCTCTTGGATTTTTAACGTGTGGGTTTCACGTAGCTTTTATATCTACCCACATGCCAGGTATTATTGCGTATTGTGGTCTTCCTACTTCTCTTTCTGGTTGGTCGTTAGCATTTATAGGTTTATTTAATATTATAGGTAGCCTATTTGCTGGTTGGTATATTTCTTCAAGAAGCAAAAAGCTTTTTTTATCATCAATATATTTATCTAGAGCATTAATAGTAATTATTTTTTTGATTTCTCCAAAAACAGAATTTACTTTTCTGATATTTTCTGCACTACTTGGAGTTACATATTTATCTACAGTGCCCCCAACTGCGGCTCTTGTAACAAAAATGTTTGGACCAAGCTGTATGGGAACTTTATTTGGGATTGCTTTATTCTCCCATCAAATCGGGGCTTTTTTTGGAGCTTATTTAGGAGGTTATTTTTTTACAATTACCGGTGAATATACTTTTGTCTGGTTAATTGATATAGTTTTAGCTATCTTTGCAGCACTAATACACTTACCTATAAAGGAAAAGTTAGTAATTAAAAATACTACAAATAATTTAGTCTAATGAACTATAATTAAAAGTATATTGAGGTAATAATGCTTTCTAAAGAATTAAGAGCAGCAAGCCAAATCGTAGCCCTTGTTGGCTTATTTTTTTCTATATTAATGTTTATACCTTGGCTTGCATCGATTGCAGCAAGTTGGAATGGGGGCGATCCTTTTCTTTGGTCTGGTCTAACATCTGGTTTTGGGTGTATTTTGATACTATTAGCTACCAGAGGAGAAACACCAAAGATATCGGCTAGATTTGGAATATTGGTTGTGAACTTTTTGTGGTGGGTTGTACCTTTAATTTGTGCTTTACCATTTATTTTAGCATTACCAGAGTTAACAATAATGGATGCAATTTTTGAATCTACATCTGGTTTAACTACTACTGGAGCAACTGTATTGTCTGATTTAATTAATCAACCCCGTCCTATTTTACTCTGGAGGTCTTTGATGCAATGGATTGGAGGACTTGGTATTTTATCATTAGGCTTAATATTATTACCTTTTTTGAGAGTCGGTGGAATGCAATTATTCAGAATGGAAAGTTCTGATAGGGCAGAAAAACCACTCCCAAGATTAATTGAGATTTCAAAATCAATAATTTTAATTTATTTAGTTCTTTCAGGATTGTGTGCTTTTTCATATGTCGCAGTTGGAGTAGGACCATTTGATTCTATTGCTCATGCTATGACTACGGTGGCTACAGGGGGGTTTTCAACTCATGACGAATCAATAGGATTCTATCAAAGTTCAAAAGTATTATGGGTTTCTATTGTCTTTATGATATTTGGAGGGTTACCATTTAGCTTTTTCATTGCAATATTTTTTACTAGAAACATTCCTAAAACTGACCCTCAAATAATGTTTTTTTTATCACTTGTTTTATTAGCAAGCTTTGCAGTAATATTTGTTGATTTGAAATTGGCTGAAATTTCTTTTTTTAAAATTACTCAATATATTTTTAATATTGTAGCTATTATTACTACAACTGGATATGCTTCAGGAGATTTCATGTCTTATTCTGGGATAGGACCAGTACTATTCTTTTTTTTGATATTTGTAGGTGGGTGTGCAGGTTCTACTTCTGGAGGTATTAAAATCTATCGATTTGTTATATTAGCGCAATTAATAAAGTCATCACTTAATGAATTAATTTATTCCAGAGGTGTTTTTCTAATGAGATATGGCAAGCAAGTTGTTGATCAAACTGTTTTTAGGTCGGCGATGATAATGATAACAACTTTTTTGAGTTTTTTAGCATTATTTACTATTATTTTAGGGGCTATGGGATTAGATTTTATAACGGCTTTATCTGGTGCTGCAAGCGCTCTAGCAAATGTTGGACCTGGCATTGGAGAAATAATAGGACCTTCAGGAAATTATGGCTCTCTTAAAGATTCAGAAAAATTCGTTCTTACTATTGCAATGGTTTTAGGAAGGTTAGAGTTGTTAGTAGTAATGGCTTTATTTATGCCAATTTTATGGAGAGATTAATCAAGGGATTGACTTATTTTTTTTGGAGATAATTATGAATAAAGTTTTTCAGTCTGCTGAAAAAGCAATACAAGGAGTAATTTTTGATGGCATGAAAATAGCTGCAGGGGGATTTGGGCTATGTGGAATTCCTGAAGAGTTAATAGAAGCTCTAAAATTATCAGAAGTAAAAAATCTTACTATAGCTTCTAATAATGCAGGAGTTGATGATTTTGGTATAGGGTTATTACTAAAAACTAGACAAGTAAAAAAAATGATTTCGTCTTATGTTGGTGAGAATTCTGAATTCATGAGACAATTTTTAAGTGGGGAGTTAGAGTTAGAATTTAACCCACAAGGTACACTAGCTGAAAGGATGAGATCTGGTGGAGCGGGTATTCCCGGATTTTATACCAAAACAGGGGTTGGAACTGTTATTGCTGAGGGTAAAGAGCATAAGAATTTTAATGGTGAAACTTATATCTTGGAGGAAGCATTTTTGGCCGATTTATCAATTATTAAAGCTTGGAAAGGTGATCAAGAGGGAAATTTGATTTATCGTAAAACTGCAAGAAATTTTAATCCAGTTGCTGCAACTTGTGGCAAAATCTGCATAGCTGAGGTTGAAGAATTGGTTCCAACTGGAACCCTCAACCCAGATTATATTCATACTCCAGGTATTTTTGTTAATAGAATATTTATAGGAAAACATGAAAAAAGAATTGAAAATATGACATTGTCGGAGTGAGGTATAATAGAGATGTGGGATCGTAATAAAATGGCTGCAAGAGCAGCTAAGGAAATAATAAATGGGATGTATGTAAATTTGGGTATAGGTATACCAACATTAGTTTCTAACTTTATCCCAAAAGATATAGATATTACCCTTCAATCAGAAAATGGTATGTTGGGAATGGGCCCATTCCCCTCCAAAGAAAATGTGGATCCAGATTTAATTAATGCAGGAAAACAAACTATAACTGAATTAGGTAAAACAAGTTATTTTTCTAGTGCTGACAGTTTTGCAATGATTAGAGGTGGTCACATTGATATGGCTATTTTGGGAGCTATGGAAGTTTCTGAAAAAGGGGACTTAGCAAATTGGATGATACCTGGAAAACTAGTAAAAGGTATGGGAGGTGCAATGGATCTAGTTTCTGGGGTAAAAAGGGTTATTGTGATAATGGACCATACGAATAAAAAAGGTGAGAGTAAATTTTTAAAGGAATGCACGCTTCCTCTTACTGGAAAAAATGTAGTAAATTCTGTAATTACAAATTTAGGAATGTTTGAAATTACAAAAGAGGGTGTCAAAATTTTAGAAATTGCAGACGAAACAACTATAGGCGATATAAAAAAATTTACTGAAGCTACTATCTCAAATTAGTATTTAAAATATTTTTTTGTCCCTATAGATAAACAAACAAGTCCTATTGTTGATATTGCCATTAATATTGACATCAGAAAAAATTGGTTATTCAAATTGACTTGATTGTCTAACATTAATCCACTGATAAATGGTCCTAGTGCAGATGCAATAACCATAAAAGAAGTTGCTACAGCTCTTACTTCACCTAGATATTTTGTGCCAAAAAATTCTGGCCAAAAAGTACCGCTTAAAGTATTACTAATCCCTTGCATGATGCCTAACAAGCTAATTGGGATAACGCATAAAACTGGATCTTTAAATAAAGTTATTAAATAAAAACCCAATATACCTGGTAGCAAATAATATGGTAATATCGCTCTAACTCCTAATTTATCTACTAAATATCCAGCAACAAAAGTAGAAAAAATGCTAGCAGTTGTATAAAAGGGAATAAGTAACGCAAATTGAGTTATTTTCCAATTATTTTCAATTCCTAAAGTTACTTGTTGAAAAAAGAAAATAGTAACAAACATTGACTGTGCAACAATTGCAATAATCATAGGCCAGCCAATCCAAGACTTTAGCATGTCTTTTTTGGTCCAATGCTTTTTTAAAATACCAAGTTCTTTTTTTTCGATGGTAATTTGATTGTTTTTGCTTGGAGATCTTTCGTGTGTTAATAAAGTTCTAATAATAAAAGAAATTAGTATTAATATTATGAATGCTATACCCCAAGTCGATCTCCAACCATATATACCTATAATACTTACAAATATAATTGGTAAAAAAGCTTCACCAAAAGCAAAACCAAGACTTGTAAAAGCAACGCTTTTCCCTCGGTTTTTAGAAAACCATCTTCCACATAATACCATTGATAGATGACTAGCAAAACCTTGCCCAAAAAATCTAAGACCAAAAATTATAAATGCTAAAAGTATAATACCATTTGCAAATACCATCATTAAACAAAAAAAAGAAAGTCCAATAATTATAATAAAGCCAAGATTAACTGATTTAAATTTTTCGGTTAATCCTCCTAACTTAAACATCAAAGCGGCAGATAAGCATGTTCCTATTGCATAAATACTTCCCCAAGTAGTATGACTTATCTCAAAATCATATCTTATATATCCTGCAAATATTGCAATAAAGAAAGTTTGTCCGAATGATGAAGAAAAGTAGAGTAAAGTAGTAATTACCAGCCACCTTAAATTATTATAGTAAAAATTATTCTTCATTAATATGTGGTAGTTCTATATAAAAAATGATAATTTTACCCTCTCATACATTCAAAACATTTTCTTACAATAGGATTAATCTTTAACCGTTGGATCTCTATATCCTCCCCACAATCAATGCAAATTCCAAAATTTTCTTTATTTATATTTATCAAAGTATCTTCTAGTTGATGTAAACGTTGTCTTTGCCTTTGTAATTTTGCGATGGACATTGCGTTATCTCTAATACTGTCCATTCTTGATAATCGTCCAATTAACTGTTGGTCTAGTTCAACTATTTTTGATTCATTTTCTAATAGTTTTTCAGCACTTTTAATAGTCATTATTTCCATTTTGATAATATCTTCTAAATCTTTAAATTTTTTTTTCATAATATGTAACAGTTTCTTTATCAAATAGATTAAATCTATTATATATAAATTCAGTAAGTTTGGTATTTTATTTAAGTTAGAATTTATAATTAGAGAAAGATAAATATGTCTAATAGAAACATACTAGATTATAAGATTGTGGATAATGTTGCAAATATTTGTTTGTCTAGACCAGAACAGTATAATTCACTAAATGAAGAATTAAGGCATAATTTTCTTGAAGTTTTGGAACAAGTTGAGAAGGATTCTTCTATAAGAGCAGTTGTAATAAGAGGAGCAGGACCAGGTTTTTGCGCCGGCGCTGATTTAATAGAAACATCGGGTGATGATATTCCTATACAATTAGAAAAGGAGTACAAGCCCATTTTTGAAAAAATAGTGAATGGTAAAAAAATTTTTATTGCTGCAGTACATGGATCTGCTGCTGGGATAGGCTCTACTTTAGCATTAGCATGTGATTTTTTAGTTATGTCCCAAAAATCTAGATTATCTTTTGTTTTTTCTAATATTGGATTAATCCCCGATGGAGGAGCACACTGGTCCTTATCCCAAAAACTAAGTTACAATAAAGCTTTAGAGGTTATAATAAATGGAGAACATTTAAGTGCCTCAGATTGTGAAAAATTAGGATTAGCTAATAAAATATTTGAAGAAAATAATTTCTTTAGTGAAGTTGAGAATTGGGTTCAAAATTTGGCTAAAAGATCCCCCCTGGTATCTAGAGAATCAAAGCAGTTACTACGCTTTTCTCAAAACAATGATTATTGGGCTACTTACAATAAGGAAAAAGAAACACAAGCTCGTTTAGCTAAGACTAAAGATTTTAAGAATGCTGTAAAAGCTTTTTTCAATAAAGAAAAGCCCAAGTTTGTCGGGAAATAATAATCTAAATAGCTTTAATTTATTTCATTTTTTAAATTAGGATTTACTTAATTACAAATTCCAGCATTAAAAATTATAATTATATCAAAAGTATTTTTTTAATGCTTTTAACGGGAGGTTGTTTTGTAGCTGTAATGGTGACTGTAAAATTTTTAAGTAAAGAACTCCCCTCAATTCAAGCAGCTTTTTTCAGATATTTATTTGGTTTAATAATTATTTTTCCTTTAATTGGTCTACAATTCAAAAATAAAATAAAAAATATCCCTATTTTCAAACATGGGATAAGAGGTATTATCCATGGTTTTGCTGTAGTTCTTTGGTTTTATTCTGTTGCTAATATTCCCATGGCTGATGTAACAGCAATAAACTATTTAACCCCGATTTTTACTACAATAGGAGCTATTCTAATTTTTAAAGAAGAAATAACCTTTAATAGATCTTTCGCACTTATTCTATCTTTTATTGGTGCTCTCCTAATTTTAAAACCTGGATTTGAAATATTTTCAGATGGAAAAATAGCGCAACTTTTCAGTACTATTTTATTTGCTACTTCATATCTCATTGCTAAAAACCTTACAAAGACTGAGAGTACTGATATGATAGTTATATTCCTAACGCTCTTTGCTACTATTACTTTATTACCTTTTACATTATTTTTATGGGTTAATCCTGCAATGGACGATTTATTATTATTATTGATTGTGGCAATTTTAGGAACACTTGGTCATTATTTTATGACAATGGCCTTATCATTAGCACCACTATCTGTTACGCAACCAGTTATATTTTTTCAGCTGATATGGTCAACTATAATTGGTTTATTACTTTTTAAAGAATCAGTTGATATTTTTATATTAATTGGTGGTGCATTCATAGTGGTGGCTATAGTTAAATTATCATCTAATGAAAAACTAAAAAATTAGTTAAAAAAACCCCCTAGAAAACTTATCCTAGGGGGTTTTAAATTTAGAAATATTTAAACTTATCCAAACATATCAGATGTTATTCCAGAATACCAACCAATGCTTTCTTCATAAGTTGCTTTTCTAACTGAAGCATCTTCTCCTGTTTTAGAAACAAAGCCAGAAATTTTGGCGATTTTCTCGTCAGTTGCTTCGTAGCTTGCACCAACTTTAATACCATTATTAGTATCCACTAAAGACCAACATGTATTAGAAAATTTGGCTGGAAATACTTTTGATCCAGTAAGTTCTCCTCTAACTGCCATAGCACATACTTTGGCTTGAGAATTAGCAGAAAAACCTGATTTTGGCATATCTCCCTGAGCTGCTGCGTCTCCAAGGATATGTATATCACTATTTTTTCTACTCTGCATTGTGTGTGCAATTGTAGGAGCCCAATTACCGTCTGTAACTCCTGCTAATTCGGCAATTTTACCGGCTTTCATAGCTGGGATTACATTACAAACATCAACCTTTTCTGTTTCTCCATCAATAATGACTTCCATACTTGCAGGTCGTACTTCAACACCTTTTCCGCCCATTTCAGGACCGATCATTTCAATCATCCCAGAATAGTGCTTATTCCAACCTTCTTCAAATAATCCTTGCTTTGAAAATTTTGGTTTAGGTTCAAGAATCAATATTTTGGCACTCGGATTCGTTTTCTTAAGTTTGTGAGCTACCATTGATACTCTTTCATAAGGACCTGGAGGACATCTATAAGGATTTGGTGGTGCAACCATGCAATAAGTTCCACCCTCTCTCATATTCTCTATTTGAGCATTTAAGAGTTGAGTTTGAGATCCAGCTTTATAGGAATGTGGCATTTTATTTTGAGAAGATAAATCCCAGCCTGGTACTGAATTATCTACAAAATCAATTCCAGGAGAAAGAATTAACTTATCATAACTTAAAGTTCCTCCTCCAGCTAAAGAAACATTTTTACCGCCTGAATCGACATCAACTGCCCAATCATGAACTACATTAATACCAAGTTCACTAGCTAATTTTCCATAACTATGACCAAGAGAATCAAAATCTCTAAAGCCACCTAGATATAGGTTAGAATAAAAACAAGTATAATAGCTTCTAGTAGGTTCCACTAAAGTCACATCAATAGCTCCCTTGGAATCTTTAGCTATATATCTTGCTGCTGTTGCACCACCAGCGCCACCACCTATGACTACAACTTTTGGTTTGGATGCTCCAAAAACCATTGGTGAAGACATTGTAGCAGCTATGCCGGCAGAAGCAGAAATAAAATTTCTTCGATTTAGTTTCATATTTGTTTCTCCTTTTTTTTAATTATTTATCGATTCATAAAAAATTGCAAGAGAAGCAATTTCTTCATTAGATAATCTTTGAGAAATCATTTCCATAATAGGATGTTTCCTTGCTCCATTTTTATAAGAATGAAGTGCCCAAACAAATGATTCAACTGGCCAATTAGTAATAGATGGAATTCCGTCATCTAATCCTTGAGCATGATGACAGGTCATACATTCACTAGAAAGATATTCTCCATAATCAATGTCCCCAACTATTGCAAGTATTTCGTCGGAAACTTCAAAACCATCATCATCGTTGACTTGTTCGCTTGCAAATACATAAAAGCCAAAAAAATTAAAACATAGTGTTGATATAGATAATACTAATATTAAGATTTTCATAATTAAATTATACATAGGAAAAGCCTTACTGCAAGATTTTAACTTAGCTAAATAGATCTAATTTTATTATAAAAAGATTTAATCTGGTCAGATATTAATTCTGGATTTTCTTCATGCATTAGGTGTCCTTGCCCAGGATTAGTAATAAATTCTGATTTAGGAATATCCTCAGATGCCTTTAAATTATCACTATTTTGTACAATATTATCATTTTCTCCAACTATTAAACAAACTGGAATTTCAATTTGCTTCCATCTTAATATAAGCTGATTTAAATTCCATTGAGACATCATGGCAAGTGTTCCTTCCACATGTTTTTTATCTGAAATTAATTTTCTATAATATCTAACACCTTCTGAACTAATATTACTTCCAGTTAAATTAAGAAATTTTTCTACCTGGCTTTTTGAAGAATATAGGGAGGTAAAAAATGGAACAGTTAGAGGACTCATTGCTAAAACTTTAGCTAAGAATGGATATAATAAACCAGCAATACCAGAGAAATTTCCCAAAGCCCCATTAAGACATAGTATTCCTTTTATTTTTAATTTTTTTGATACGGCTAAATTTAAAGCTACTGCTGAACCTGCAGAATGACCGATAATTAATGAAGGATTTATTTTTTGGCTAATTAAAAGCACTTCTAGGTCTTGAGTTATACATTCAAGGCTAGAACGATTTTTTTTTCCTAATTTCGTAAACCCATGACCTGGTAAGTCTATCAGAAAGACTCTAAAATTATTTTTAAGTTGGTCTACCATTAATCGCCAACTATGGGTAGAAGCACCTGCTCCGTGAATAAAAAGAATTATAGGTAAATTTTTATTTTTTGTTACTAGGCTTGTATCTTGAATATGCCAACTATGTGGGTGGGAATATACAAAACTACTTAATTTATAATGAGGCCAATCATATTTTTCTTTATTCCACTCCATTAGTTTAATTTATTTAAAATCACATTAGATAATTGATGAGCATTGGCTCTAGGGAGGAGAACATATTCCCCATCTAAATTTTTAGCTAAATCTTTTGCTGTTGGAGATACCCTTTGGGAAGTATCAATTACAATTGATTTCAATTGATTTGATACAAATAATTTTGAAACTTGACAACTATCTTCTAAAGCCTTGGTTCTTCCTTTTTCGCCTTCTAAATCTATATTAGCTTTTCCATCTGTCAAAATAATACTTATTGGTGAAAAACCTTTTTGAGAATAATCGATAGATAACTTTAGTGTTGACATTAAACCTGAGGCTAAAGGTGTTCCACCTCCTCCAGGTAAAGAACCCAAAACACGTTTTGTTTTACTCAACGATCTGGTTGGCGTTAATAAGGTTTCAGCATTTTCACCTCTGAAAGATATGAGCGCTACTAAATCTCTTGAAGAATAAGCATTAGAAAGAAGTAATTCAATAGCACCTTTTGCTTCCGCTAGTCTTCCAACTGCTAATGAACCAGAAGCATCTACTGTAAAAATGATAACTCTATTTTTTGAATCTTTGAATTTTTTAATTTGTATATCAGATTTTCTGAATTCAATTTTTAATTTATCTTCTTTTGATGATGGTTTTTTTCTGATTAATTGCCAAGGTGCTGCAGATTTCAATGTTCCTATAATATCTATTTTGTTCCTTCCATTGGGTATCCCATTTATAGATGGAAGTGGACGTCCGCGTTGGAAAGAAATTTTATTTTCCCCACTTCCCGACTTATTAGTCAAGGATTTGTTAATACCTTTCCCATGAATTATTTTTTCTAAAATATTTGATGGCAAATTAGATTTCACTGCATCTAATAGTAATTCAAGGGGAATATCAGTAGATTTTTTTTTATTTTCTTTTTCATCCTTATTAGTATCTTTATTTTGTTTGTTTTGTTCTTGATTATCTTCAAGAGGGGGAGGAAAATATTTTATTTTATGTGCAAGAGTTAATCCGATACTCTCAATTAAGTCTTTTTCTTCAACAACTTTTACATCCCTAAATGCAGATAATGCCTTCGCAACTTTTAGAGTAAAATAGGGAGGCCTCATACTATTTATTCCAGTTGTGAATATAATTTTAAATAGAAATTTATAAAAATTCTTCGGTATTTCAATTTTATCGAAAAGAGCTTTTGCTTTTGAAATTCTATATTTTTTTATTTTGAAATTCTTTATTTTTTTATAAGGAATATCATTTAAATCAATATAAAAAGAAATTCTTTCTTTGAGACAATCGGGTATTTCTTCTTCTTCAATTCCCTCATCAACTGCTAATAATAAGAAATTTGGTTTTAAATCCATTTTTTGTGCAAAAATTGCAGCAACTCTTGACTCAAACCTTTCACCCATCATCAATTTAAAAATTTTAGGATTATCGTCAAAAATACTTTTACTGTAAATTGGTCTTCCTAAACGTAGTGTTTCGGAGAAATCTATCCCTCCTTGCAATTTCGAATCTGAGATTTCTGGATATATTTTTTTTACAGGAAAATCACATAAATTTTCTTCTATAATGTTGACTGCTATTCTTCTGGTTTCGCTATGTCGAGATTTTATTATTAATCCCCCTAGATCAAAAGGAATTAACCTTAATACTGCAATAATTTTTTCAAACTTACTTAATAAATCATCAATGTTATCTTCAACAATTAGGTTAGGTTCTTTTGATGATTTTTCTTCCAATAGAAATTCCATTATAAAAAATTTATTTTCCTAAGATTTCTTCTATTGTTCTTTCAATTCTAATATTTGAGCCCACATCGTCGAGGGGGTCTTTTCTAAGTCTATGACCCATACAAATTAATGCAACCTTTCTCAAATGTGGAATTTCAACGGAATCTTTATTTTCAAATGATGCTTGTGCTTTTGATGCTCTGATTAATGTTAATTCTCCTCTTAATCCGTCTGAACCTAAGGCAAGACATAATTTTGCGCAATTTTCTAAAATATTATTAGATACTTTTATATCAAGGAGTTTTTTTTTGGCTCTTATAATTCTTCTTCTCAATTTTGAGTCTTCTTTTTCCCAAAAATCTAAAAAGTCTTTGTCTTTTTCATCAAATTTAGTTCTTCTTTTTATAACTTCAATTCTTTCTTCTAATTCTGTAGGCGATTTTACTTCAACTGATAATCCAAAGCGATCAAGAAGCTGGGGTCTTAATTCTCCTTCTTCTGGATTTCCTGAGCCTACAAGAACAAATTTTGAATCGTGCTTAATCGACAAACCTTCTCTTTCTATAAGATTTTCTCCTGAGGCAGAAACATCTAATAAAAGATCCACAATGTGATCTTCGAGTAAATTGACTTCGTCTATATAAAGATATCCTCGATTAGCATAAGCAAGAAGTCCTGGTTCAAAGCTTTTTTTACCCTCACTTAATGCTACCTCTAAATTTAAAGAGCCTACTACTCTATCTTCGGTTGATCCAAGTGGCAAATCTATAATTGGTGTTGATTTTTTTTCTATTTTATTAATAAAAATTTCAGAGCAATGAGGGCAACTTTTATTTAGTATCTCACAGTTATATGGACAACCTTTTATTGACTTTATTTCAGGCAAAAGAGCAGTTAGAGATCTAACAATAGTGGATTTACCTGTACCTCTTTCACCAAAAACTAATACACCACCTATTAATGGATCGATAGCGGTAAGAATTAAGGATTGTTTCATTGTGTTCTGACCAACAATAGCCGAGAATGGATAATCTGACGTCATTTTTTTACCATATTAAATTATTATATAACTTTTTTTCCACACCATTTTCCAATTGCTTTTTTCACCTCAAACCTTGCATATAATTCCTCAGAAAACCAGTTGCCTTCTCGAACTGATTTAATTGCTTTTGCATGGGGGCCGTCTTTTCTTGCAAAATTAGACATAGCTGTTGAATTAGGCCAAATTGAAAAAGTTACTTGATGAAACCACGGAATTTCTCCTAGCCCCATTTTAAAAAGTACATTCTTATCATTACCTATAACTTTTGAAATTGCTGGAACTTTAGACCAAAATTTTAACATTATTTTAGGTTTTATCGTAGCTCTTGTTAATGCAGCCAACATTTTTTCATCTAGGTCAGTGACACTTTTTACTGGTTTAAAAGGATTTGCTTTATCCCAATAACCTGTACTAGAAATTGGTGATAGAAAAACCGTCCAATTTTCAACTGAGTGGCTCCTATAATTTTCATATACTTCTCTTTTGTGGATATTACTTTCAGCTATACTAAGGCTATTCCAAACACTTAAAATTGCATAAACACTTGTATTGGGATAAGGTGTAAATCCTTCTCCAGTTCCAGAACCAAATAATTTAAAAAAAGAGATTTCTTTTATATTTTTTAATTTTTTGCGCGCTAAACCCATCTGGCTAAATGCCCAAAGTTTTTGAAAGATTCCTTCAAATCGAAAAAAACTTATTGCTACAATTTGAGAATTTACTTTCAAATATCTTTTACCGTATTAAATGAAATTTATATTAATCTTCAAACTACAAAGAAGCATTCATTTATTATGTTGTCAAATTTTTCTGACATGATAAGTTTATATTATGTTAAAAAGGTCTGACAATAACGAATTTGATCTACCAGCTACAGATCAAACTTTACAAAAGACAGCAATAGTTATTGGCGCTGGCTTTGGTGGATTGGCAGCTTCAATGCGGTTAGGCGCCAAAGGGTATAAGGTTAAGGTTTTTGATAAGTTAAAAAGCCTTGGAGGAAGAGGTTCTTCTATAAATTTTAATGGTTATAGATTTGATTTAGGACCAACTATTGTCACTTTACCAAACATGTTCAGGTCTCTTTGGAATGCTTGTGGTCGTGATTTTGACGAGGATATTCAACTAAAGTCACTGGATCCGTTTTATAAAATTAAATTTCCAGATAATACGGAATTTTCAGCTTCAAATGATCCTTTAAAAATGAAAGAACAAGTAAAAAAAATTTCCCCTAATGATTTATCTGGTTATGAGAGATTTATGAGAGAATCAAAGACTCGCTATGACATAGCCTTTGCAGAAGAAAGTAGCATTGGAAGAGTATCAATGCATAGGCTTTGGGATACATTAAAAGTTCTACCGTTATTTGGATTATTAAGGGCAGATAGATCTGTATATCAAATGGCCGCAACTAGGGTAAAGGACGAAAGATTAAGATTTGCATTGAGTTTCCATCCTCTTTTTGTTGGTGGTGATCCCTTTAATGTTACTTCCATGTGGGGGTTAGTTAGTCATATAGAAAAAATCTTTGGGGTACATTGTGCTATTGGAGGTTTTGGTGAAATCGCAAAAGCGATGGGAAAAATAATTTTAGAACAAGGTGGAGAAATTCATTTAAATTCTGATGTAAAAGAAATTAAATATTCTAACAATCATGTTACTGGGATAAAATTAAAAAACGGTAGCATTTTTAAAGCTGACATTATAGTTTCAAATTCGGACCCTGCTTACACTTATAATCAGTTGCTAAAGACAAAAGATAAGAAAAGATGGACTGAGAGAAAATTAAAAAACAAACGTTGGTCAATGGGATTGTTTGTCTGGCATTTTGGTACAAAAAACACAAAAAATATGTGGTCAAACGTAGGACACCATACTATTTTACATGGCCCAAGATATTCTGGTCATGTGAAAGACATATTTATAAATGGTGTATTATCAGAAGATATGAGTCTCTATATTCATAGACCTTCTGTAACAGACCCTACCTGTGCGCCTGCTAATTGTGATACTTTTTATGTTTTATCTTGTGTTCCTCATTTGGGTCATTCTGATGCAATTAATTGGGTAGATGAAAAGGAAAAATATTTACAAAAAGTTGCAAAATTTTTAGATAGCAGGTTACTTCCAGGATTCCAGAAAACAATTGTTGAAAGTCATATAATGACCCCAATTGAATTTGGAGAAAACTACTCAAGTCCTATGGGCACTGGATTTTCTATTGAACCAAGAATGTTTCAAAGTGCCTGGTTTAGACCACATAATATATCTGAAGAAATTGAAGGGCTTTATTTAGTTGGAGCAGGTACTCACCCAGGTCCTGGGGTTCCTGGTGTAATTGCATCTGCTGAAATTATAGCTAAAGAAATTAAAGATGCAAAATTATACAAGAAAAAAAATAAAAATTTTTATGAAAGAAGTGATTTAAGGTGAATTCAAATGAAAATTAATAGTAATGATTTAAAAGAATGCAAATTATTAATTAAGGAAGGCTCACATTCATTTTATGCTGCATCTAAATTGCTACCAAAATATGTACGAGATCCAGCAATTGTATTATATGCTTTTTGTAGAATTGCAGATGATGTTGTAGATCAGGAATCAAAAATTAAAAATCCTGTTCAGGATTTGAGAAAGAGGTTAGATTTAGTTTATAATGGTCAACCTAAGAATTATAGTACTGATAGGGCCTTTGCAGCACTAGTAAAATGCTATGAGCTTCCAAAAGAACTACCTTTAGCTTTAATTGAAGGACTGAAATGGGATCAGGATGGCAGAAGATTTAGAAATTTATCTGAATTATATAGTTATTGTGCTAGGGTAGCATCTTCTGTTGGTGTAATGATGTGCATTTTGATGAATGTAAGAGATGGAGATACTTTAGCAAGAGCATGTGATCTTGGTATAGCAATGCAACTTACAAATATAGCAAGAGATATTGGTGAAGATGCTAGAAATAATAGAATTTATATTCCAACAGAATGGATGGAGAAAAGTGGTATATCTATAGAGAAGTTTCTAGAAAATCCTGAAAATTTTCCTGAAGTGAGTTTTTTTGTTAAACAACTATTAAATAAAGCTGATTATTTCTATAAAAGAGCTGGAGCTGGTTATTTTTCTCTTCCTAGAGAATGTAGACCTGGGATTTTTTCAGCAGGAAAAATTTATTCTCAAATAGGAAAACATATTGCCGCTTCTAATTATGACAGTATCACTAGAAGAGCCTATACTACGACTTTTGAAAAATTTTTATTACTTATATCTTCTATTGGTAATTCTGCATTAACAACAGTAATGCCAATACCATCTACAATTCATGCCTCAGCTTTACCAGAAGTTAATTTTCTCGTAAGTTCTGTAAAAAAACCAAAAGAGAATAAAAAATCTTTTAAAGATAGGTCTAGTAAATTTATTAATTTACTTTTTGATTTAGAACAAAAAGACAGAGCTCTTGCAGGACTTTAAATAGTTTTTATATATCTAGGTAGTTTTTATATACTTAGAGATTTCAACTTATGGATTGGCTGACATTTTTTTTGTTTTTTTTGACATGTTGCGTAGCAGCTTCTACAGGAGCTCTATTTCCACCAAATGAGTGGTATAGAAATTTAAAAAAGCCATCGTGGAATCCTCCTGATTGGCTATTTCCTATAGCTTGGTCTATTCTTTATTTAATAATAGCTTATGTAGGAATGAGAGTTTCATTACTTGAAGGTCAAAAAAATTTTTTAGTTGCTTTATGGGCTTTGCAAATTTCATTAAATACAATTTGGACACCAATATTTTTTGGATTAAATAACATAAAATTGGCAATGAAATTTATGATGGGCCTTTGGCTATCTGTATTATTTATGGTCTTGAGTTATTGGTTTGCAGACCCCATCTCAACAATATTAATTTGTCCTTATTTTATTTGGGTAAGTTTTGCTGCTGCTTTAAATTTTCGGATCATGCAACTAAATTGCTGAATTTTTACCAATTATATCTTGGTGCTTTAATAGCTAACATTGGTTTTAGTAAAGAGCTTGAAAATCTATTTAGGTCTAATGCTTCATGAACCCCAACACTTTTTTCACCAAAGATTGAGGTTTCAACTCCAGATCTAGTATAAAAAGGAGTATCGAGCATATGTTTGGTTTGTTTTGGTTTAAAGTCTTTATCTGATCTTGTTTCTCTCTTAACTAGCCATAAAGATCTTGATAATGTAGATATATCGGGAGGGTTTTGAACTTTTTCTATTACTCCATTATTTTTGAATAATAAAGCAACATTTACAGATGGTTCTCTTCTTGGCATTGCATCATAAAAAGTATAGCTACCATCTTTTGTAGGAAATCGACCCCACGTCCAGTATGAAAAATCCTTTTCTAATGCTCTAGATCCAAAGTTTGCATCAAAGTATCCATGCCCATTCCACTGCCAACCTGGTTTATTGATGTCTACTTCAATTCTGGATAAAGGCGCAAATGGTCGCCATATGTGGCTTTCATCATTTAGAAAATTACATTCTAAATCAGAAATAAATTTTGGAAAAATTTTTACTGTTCCTTTTACATTATCAAAATGCGGTATTGAGTATTCATTAAAATTAATAATTAGATGGTCCTTTTCCCAACGAAACGAACTTGGTCCAATCTGTAAAGTATCTTTATCTCTTTTGAGTTTTTTCTCACCCCTTTCGGTCATAGTCCATCGCCAACCCTTTCCATACATGGCTACATTTACGCAAACATGATTTTCTGGGTTTTTTCGATTAGCCCAATAATACCATGGTGAAAAAACAGAACCAATAAAACCAATTATTGATATTGCTTTATTCCCATCATCAGAAATTCCATCTACGTACCACCAAGCATATCCATTAGGGTTTACTTCTACATCAAACCTAGGTCTTTCAATATCATTTCTGCTGCGTGCTTTCCTGATAGGCATGCCATTGGTATTCCTGCTCCTGGATGAATTCCTCCTCCCACTAGAAGCAACCCCTTTATTTGGTTTTTGTTTCTCGGTCTCATGAATGTTGATATTATTCCGTGTGGAGTTCTTCCATATAGTGAACCCTGAGAGCCAGGAAACAAATGCTCGAACTCTTTTGGAGTAGTAAGCATTTCTTCGGTGGGTTTCAAATCTATTTTTTAAACCCATTGATTCCAAAATCGAAAAAGTTATTTCCTTGCATTCGGTATATTCCTTTTGTTTATTATAAGATTTTTTTAAAGATATAGGAGATCCATTTATGATTATTTCAAAACGTCCTATTTTATTTTCTTTTGGGTTAGGATCATTTTCAATACCTTGCGCACATACATAAAGGGTGGGATCTTTAGGCATTTCCCCTTTTTTAATATCATCAAATTCACTTTTATAATTTTTATTAAATAAAATATTATGATGACAAAATTTCAACCCTTTTGTTTTTGCAGCAAAACTCCACACATATGCAGAAAGAGATCTTTTTTGAACACCTCTTTTGGGAACAGCTTTTTTCAAATCTTTACCCAGTAAACCATCATAGAGTGCTTTGGGTTCACCATTAAAAATCACTTTATCGCAATCAATTACTTTTCCACTTTTTAGCTCAATTCCTTCAATTCTGTTATTTTTAAGCAGAATTTTATTTACCTTATTTTTGTAATAAAAATTTGCACCAGATTTTTTGCATATTTTTTCAATTTCTTGAATAAGATTAAACATACCACCATTTATTCTCCACACCCCTCTAGATTCTACATTCCAGATAAGAGACAATATACTTGGAGACATAAATGGAGAACCACCTACATATGTAGAATATCTGGAAAAAAGTTGCTTTAAACGATGATCTGAGAAATTTTCCTTCAAATAATAATATAATTTTTTATTATTAATAATTAATTGCTTCAAAAGGCTGGGATTTCTTAAACAATTAAATAATATAGGTAATATTTTTGGGGGTTGAACTCATTATTATGGGTTCTTTAAAAAAATCAAATAGGTTCTCTGAAAATTTATTAAAATTTTCAAATTCTAGAGCAGATTTAGTTCCAGAAAACTTTTTTATTGCCTCAAAGTTTTGTTCAAAAGAGGAAAATAAATCTAAAGAACTACCATCTCTCCACCAATGTCTTGCAATTATTTCTTCTTTCACAAGTTCCAATTTTTTATTAATTTTGTACCCACAAGAATTAAATAAATCTTCAAAAATATTATACATCGTTAAAACAGTTGGACCCGCATCTATTAAACCTACTTTGCTTTTAAAAGCTCTTATTTTACCACCTGGTTTTTCATGTTGTTCATAAACTTCAACTTTAAGTCCAGAAGAGGAAAGTCTCATTGCAGCTGATAAGCCTGCAATTCCAGCACCAATTATTATAACTTTTCTATTTTGCAATTTAAAATCCAGCCTTGAATAATACTGTAATTAAATATTTACATATTACTGTCAAAAAAAATAGACATAAATTTTTATTTATGATAAATCTTTGATAGGGAGTGATTATGTCAAATATTAAAAATATTCACGAAAGAATTAATTTAGCACTTTTGAAGACTTTAAAAAATGCTGGTCGCACACCTGCACCGCCAAAGTTAGCAGCCTCTATTGACTATTCAATTTTTCCTGGTGGAGCAAGAGTAAGACCTAGACTTTGTTTGTCTGTGGCCGAAGCTTGTGGAGAAGATGATTTTGCAATTGCTGAGTCAGCAGCAGTAGCTTTAGAACTTATACATTGTGCTAGTTTAGTTCATGATGATCTTCCTTGTTTTGATAATGCTGAATTACGTAGAGGTAAGCCCACAGTTCACAGAGCTTTTGGAGAAGCAGTAGCAGTTTTAGCTGGAGATTCTTTAATTATTTTAGCCTTTGAAAATTTAGCAAGAGGCTGTGAAAAGTATCCAGAAAGATTAATTCAGTTAATTAAAATATTATCAAAATCTTCTGGTGTTCCTTTTGGTATTTGTTCTGGGCAGGGATGGGAAAGTGAAGATCAAATCAATTTAAGTGCTTATCATCAATTAAAAACGGGCTCTTTATTTGTCGCAGCTACTTGTATGGGAGCTGTTTCAGCGGGAGAAGATGCTGAACCATGGGTAGAATTAGGAGCTAGAATAGGTGAAGCTTTTCAAGTCGCAGATGATTTAAAAGATGTCACAAGTACAGAAAAAATAGTAGGTAAGCCAACTGGTCAAGACACTAAAAACGCTAGACCGAGTGCTGTTCTTGAGTTTGGTGTTGATGGGGCTATTGATAGGTTACAAAACATTTTAAGTGGTGCAATAGCTTCTATTCCAGCTTGTCCAGGGGAGGCTCGTCTTTGTGAAATAATAAGAAAGCAAGCCAAACAGCTAATGCCTTCTTTTGCTGCAAATAAAGTTCTTTAATAACACCTGAGACAATAGATGGAAATATTCACCAATTGGATGAATAATCTAGTAGCTAAGCCCTCGTTTCATTCATTTATAAAGAGAATTCCTATTATTAGGCGTTTGGCACTTAATGATGGTAAAATAATTTATGACCTTGTGGCAGGATTTGTGTACTCACAAGTTCTTTTAGCTATAATTGAATTAAGATTAATAGATTTTTTAATTACCGGTAAAAAGAAAATAGATGAAATATCAAGGTTTACTAGTTTGCCATGTGATAAATGTATTTTACTATGTAATGCTGCTGCATCTATTGGCTTATTAAAAAAAAATAAGGATTCTAGTTATAGACTTACAAGAATTGGAGCAGCAATTAAAGGAGTTGCAGGACTAGATAAAATGATATTACACCACAAAATGTTTTATCGTGACTTAATTGATCCTGTAAATTTGTTAAATAAAAATTTTAATACTGAGCTTAGAAATTTTTGGACTTATGTACCTTCGACTAAAAAAATTACTGAAGAGGAAGCTAAAAATTATTCTGAGCTAATGGGTGTTTCTCAGTATATAGTTGCGGAAGAAACTCTTAGCTTAGTAAATTTAAACCCTTTCAAAAGCCTATTAGATGTAGGCGGTGGGAATGGTACATTTATTTTAGAGGTTAGAAAACGTTATCCTAGTTTAATTTTGAATATATTTGACCTTCCTAGTGTTATTGAAGCAGCTAAACCTAAAATAAGTCATTTAGGGAAAAAATCTAAAATAAACCTGATACCAGGTAATTTTATTGAAGATAACTTACCAGATGGGAATGATTTAATTTTTTTAAATCGAGTGCTTTATGATCATAATGATACAAATATGGAATTATTACTTATGAAAATTTATGAAGCGTTATCCCCTGGTGGGCAATTAATAATATCAGAGCCAATGGCGGGAAATGATAACCCTACACGGTCAGGGGATGCTTATTTTGGTTTTTACACACTTGCAATGACTTCTGGAAAACCGAGAAGTAAAAATGAACACTTCAAGGTGCTTAAAAAAAGTGGATTTATGCAATTAAAATTTCTGCAAGGTACTAATGATTTCGTTACTTCGGTTATAATTGCAAAAAAAAATAAATAATTTACACAAATAAGTGTAAATTTTAGTTGACACTATAAACTGTCAATATAATATTACACTAGTTTAGTAAAATGTAACCAAGACCTAACGTGAGGTATTATTAAATTGATTACAAAAGCTGTAGTTATGTCTGAACCAGGTAATTTATCCGTAAGACCTGTGGAGTTAAGAAACATTTCAAAAGATGATGTAGTTATAGAAATAAATTACTCTGGTATATCCACTGGTACAGAAAAACTATTTTGGAATGGTAAGATGCCACAGTTTCCTGGAATGGGCTATCCATTGGTTCCTGGATACGAATCAACAGGTGAAGTAGTTCAGGCTCCCGATGATTCTAGTCTTAAAATTGGTGATATGGTTTTTGTTCCTGGAGCCAATTGTTATTCTGGATCTATAAAGAGTTTGTTCGGAGGAGCAGCAAGAAGGATTTTTTCTGCCCCAAATAGACTTATAAAAATTGATTCTACTATGGGATGTAACGGTGCTTTATTTGCTCTAGCTGCAACTGCAAGACATGCAATTGCAGGTTTTGGAAATAAAATGCCAGACGTAATTGTAGGTCATGGAGTACTAGGTCGGTTGCTTGCTAGGCTTGTAATATTAGCAGGTGAAAAACCACCAATAGTATGGGAAAAAAATATTTTACGCCATTCAGGAGCAACTGATTATGAAGTTGTATTACCTGAAAATGATGAGCGTTCGGACTATGATTGTATTTTTGATGTTAGTGGTGACTCTGAAATTTTGGATAGTTTAATTGGAAGAGTGCAAAAAGGTGGAGAGATAGTTTTGGCTGGTTTTTATCCAGAAAGATTAGGGTTTGGATTTGCGCAAGCTTTTCTAAAAGAAGTTTCACTTAGAGTCTCAGCAGAATTTACGCCTGAAGATGTTGTAACAACTAAATTGCTAATTGAAGACGGTTCATTATCATTTGATGGACTAATAAGTGATGTCTATTCTGCTCAAAAAGCAAATGAAGCATATAATATCGCATTTGATAATGCTGAATGTTTAAAAATGGTTCTAGATTGGAGAAATGCGGCATGACTATAGAAACAATAAATGTAAAGGGAAATGCCAGTAAGGCTCTTGAAGATCATCATAATAGGTTGAAAACAGAAGCTAATGAACCACTAGATGATTTGCATCTGAATGAACCGAAGAAAAAATGTCAAATTATAGCAATATATGGGAAAGGTGGGATTGGTAAATCTTTTACCTTAGCAAATTTAAGTTGTATGATGGCCGAGCAAGGCAAGCGTGTTTTGTTAATAGGATGTGATCCTAAGTCAGACACTACATCGCTATTATTTGAAGGTAAAGCCTGTCCTACAATTATTGAGACATCTACAAAAAAGAAACTTGCTGGTGAAGAGGTTGCTATTGGTGATGTTTGTTTCAAGAGAAACGGTGTTTTTGCAATGGAGTTAGGTGGTCCTGAAGTTGGGCGAGGATGTGGTGGAAGAGGTATCATTCATGGATTTGAATTACTAGAAAAATTAGGTTTTCATGACTGGGATTTTGATTATGTACTGCTTGATTTTCTTGGAGATGTTGTATGTGGAGGTTTTGGGCTGCCAATAGCTAGAGATATGGCGCAAAAAGTTATTGTTGTTGGATCAAATGACTTACAGTCTTTGTATGTTGCAAATAATGTTTGTTCAGCAGTTGAATATTTCCGAAAGCTTGGAGGTAGTGTTGGAGTAGCTGGAATAGTCATCAATAGAGATGATGGAACTGGAGAGGCAAAGAAATTTGCTGAAAAAGTTGGGATCCCAGTACTTAGTACTATACCTGCTGATGATGATATAAGAAGAAAATCAGCTATGTATCAGATAATTGGTACTAAGCAAAGTCAGTGGGGAAATCTTTTTGAAACATTGGCCACAAATGTAGGTGGGGCTCCCCCGGTAAGACCTAAGACTTTAAACCAAGACGAGCTTTTAGGATTATTTGATGGTGGTCAAACAGGAGCTGGTTTTACGTTGGTGCCAGCAACAGATGCTGATATGCGTGGTAAATTCTCAAAGCCAAAAAAATCTTTAGAGGTCATTTATGACAAAGTTTGAAAGATAAAATAGTTTTTATAGATGAGTACAGAAATAAAATATGATCGAACCAATGAGGTTAAATTGACTGAAGCGAGTCAAAATCAAATGGAAGATTTGCCAAATTCCTCTAATCTTGAGTCATCTGGATGTCATTCAAAGCTTAATAAAGAAAAATCTATAAAGTCCATAAATGATAATAATAAACTATT
Organism: Paracoccaceae bacterium; assembly: GCA_045565285.1. Taxonomy (GTDB): domain Bacteria; phylum Pseudomonadota; class Alphaproteobacteria; order Rhodobacterales; family Rhodobacteraceae; genus CACIIZ01. The sequence continues at coordinate 16,464 of JBJLFR010000001.1, read as the reverse complement.
AGATAAATTCAAAAAAGATTACCCGATTGGACCACATGATAAACCGCAAAGTATGTGTCCAGCTTTTGGATCCTTACGTGTTGGTCTTAGAATGAGAAGAGTGGCAACAATTTTATCGGGATCTGCATGTTGTGTTTATGGTTTAACTTTTGTTTCACACTTTTATGGAGCAAGAAGATCAGTGGGTTATGTTCCTTTCAGCTCAGAAACACTTGTTTCTGGTAAATTATTTGAAGATATAAGAGATTCTGTACATAAAACTGCCGATCCTTCAAAATATGATGCTATTATTGTTACAAATTTATGTGTTCCTACTGCTTCAGGTGTTCCATTAAGATTGCTGCCAAATGAAATTAATGGTGTAAGAATTATTGGTATTGATGTTCCTGGTTTTGGAGTACCAACACACGCAGAAGCAAAAGATGTTCTTGCAGGTGCTATGCTTAATTATGCTAGAAAAGAAGCAGAAAAAGGACCAGTTTCAACTCCTCTATCAGGTAAATCTGATAGACCAACTGTAGCTTTGCTTGGGGAAATTTTTCCAGCCGATCCAATTGGAATTGGTGGAATATTGTCTCATCTAGGATTAGCTGCTGGCCCCGTTGTTCCTTGTCGTGAATGGAGAGAATTGTATGGTGCCTTGGATTGCTCATTAGTTGCAGCTATCCATCCATTTTATACTGCTTCAGTAAGAGAGTTTGAAGAAGCTGGCCGACCAATTTTAGGATCTGCACCGGTTGGTAGTGAAGGAAGTGAAGACTGGATTCAATCTGTAGGAGAAATTTTTAATATTAAAAAGGATATAGTTTCAAAGTGTAAAAATGAAATTATTCCTAAAATAAAAGAGGGTCTTAAATCACATAAGATCAAAGGAACAATAACTCTTTCTGGTTATGAGGGATCTGAGTTGCTTGTTGCTCGTCTTCTTATAGAAAGTGGAGCAAAAATACCCTATGTTGGAACTGCTTGTCCAAAGACTAAATGGTCAGAAAAAGATAAAGAATGGTTGGAGTCAAAGGGAACAAAGGTCAAGTTTAGAGCTAGTTTGGAAGATGATTGTGCTGCTGTTGAAGCAATCAAACCAAATCTCGCAATTGGCACTACGCCTGTAGTCCAAAAAGGTAAGGAGCTTGGGATTCCATCGTTATATTTTACAAACTTAATCTCAGCTCGTCCTTTAATGGGTGTTGCTGGAGCTGGAAGCTTAGCACAAGTAGTAAATGCAGCCATGAAAAATAAAAAAAGAATGGCTGACATGAAAAGCTTTTTTTCTGGAGTTGGTAAAGATGATACTTCAGGCATTTGGGAAAAAAGCCCGAATTTAAAACCTCAATTTCGAGAGCATAATTTGAAAAAAATTGAAAAAAGAAAAAAAGCTGCAAAAGCAGCGGAGATGATTTAATGCTAATTCAAGATCATGACAGAGCTGGTGGATATTGGGGATCTGTATATGCTTTTTGTGCAATAAAAGGTCTTCAGGTTGTAATTGATGGACCAGTTGGTTGTGAGAATTTACCAGTTACATCTGTTTTGCATTATACAGATGGATTACCTCCTCATGAATTGCCAATTGTAGTAACTGGATTAGCAGAAGAAGAGTTGGGACGTGAAGGAACCGAGGGTTCTATGAAACGTGCATGGAAATCTTTAGATCCTGCATTACCTTCTGTAGTCGTAACTGGCTCAATTGCAGAGATGATTGGTGGTGGCGTAACTCCAGAGGGAACGACAATTCAAAGGTTCCTTCCTCGTACTATTGATGAAGACCAATGGCAATCTGCCGATAGAGCCATGACATGGATATTTACTAATTTTGGACAAACTAAAGGAAGAATGCCTAGAGAAACTAAACGAGAGGAAGGCACAAAACCTAGAGTAAATATTTTAGGTCCTATGTATGGAACATTTAATATGCCATCTGACTTAGCAGAAATAAGAAGATTAGTTGAAGGCATTGGAGCTGAAATAAATATGGTCTTTCCTTTAGGAAGTCACCTGGTGGATGCCAATAAATTAGTAAATGCAGATGTAAATGTAGTCTTATACAGAGAGTTTGGAAGAGGTTTAGCGGAAGTTTTAGATAAGCCTTATCTTCAAGCCCCAATAGGAATAGAATCTACTACAAAATTTTTACGCAAATTAGGAGAATTATTGAGAGTAGATCCTGAACCATTTATTGAGCAAGAAAAACATTCTACTATAAAACCTGTTTGGGATTTGTGGAGATCTGTAACTCAGGATTTTTTTGCAACGGCCAGTTTTGGAATAGTTGCAAATGAAACATATTCCCGTGGAATACGGAATTTTTTAGAAAATGATTTAGGATTACCTTGTAGTTTTGCAGTAGCAAGAATTTCTGGAAAAAAAACAAATAATGACGAAGTTAGATCATTAATAAGGAATAAAAGGCCTTTAGTTTTAATGGGCTCAATTAATGAAAAAATGTACTTAGCAGAATTAAAAAATGGTTTTGGCCCTAGTCCTTCGTTTATTCCTGCAAGCTTTCCTGGCGCTGCAATTAGAAGATCAACTGGTACTCCAATGATGGGCTATGCTGGGGCGACATATTTATTACAAGAAGTATGTAATAGTTTGTTTGATTCCCTATTTCATATTCTTCCACTAGGATCGGATATGGATGACGTTGATGCAACACCCACAAATTTAAAAAGAGATTTTCCTTGGGATAATGATGCAAAGGATTTTTTAGATAAAATTGTTCAAGAACATCCTGTGATAACAAGAATTTCAGCAGCAAAGAACCTAAGAGATGAAGCAGAAAGATCAGCGTTAGCTGAGGGTGATGAAAGAGTAGTTTTGGAAACAGTAAAGAAAATAAGAAATAAAAAAATTAATTAAAAAAAAGGGGAAAAAGTAAAATGAAACAGTCAACAGTGAAAGATTTTCGTGTTTCAGATTATCGAAGAACTATAAAAATAGAATATAGGATATATTTTGCTCTAATTTTTTTAATTTCAATTCCTTTAGCGACTTTTGCATGGATAGGCTGTTTGATTATGAACATGTTTAATTCTGATAGCGTGCAAAATGAGGGAATTTTTAAAAGGGCATGGGGCCATGCACAGGTCATTACCCCAATGATATTTACCGCATGAGTGCGGTTAACGAAATTCGGTGGCTATGCTACCGGATAGTTCTGGGCCAAGAGGGTTCAGAAACATCACCCCCACGAGAAATCGTGGGATCAGTCGAAACAATCCGGAGGATTTAACATGGCTGGAAATAACGACCTGTCATTATCAGGTTTAACAGAGGACCAAGCGCAGGAACTTCATAGTGTTTATATGAGCGGTCTTTGGACATTCACGCTGATGTGTGTTTTAGCTCATATTGCAACATGGATATGGCGTCCTTGGTTCTATTTCAGTTAAAGGAGAATTAAATGAGTCAATTTTATAAAATATGGCTGATTTTTGACCCACGTAGAGTGTTCGTGGCTCAAGGCGTATTTCTCTTTTTATTAGCAGCATTAATTCATTTAGTACTGCTAAGCACAGAACACTTCAATTGGTTTGAGGCAGCAGCAAAGGCTGCAGGTTAAACCAATTTAAAGTGGCCGCGGGCGGGCTCCCCCCAAACATCCCGCCTGCGGCAAAGTATATAAAGATCTATAGGATATAAATAAAAAAATGAATAATTTTAATTGGAGGTCGCGAGATGGCATTACTCAGTTTTGAGAGAAAGTATCGTGTTCCCGGAGGCACCCTAATCGGAAGAGACTTATTTGATTTTTGGGTTGGGCCTTTTTACATTGGCTTTTTTGGTCTAATGACCATATTTTTTGCCTCATTAGGTACATTGCTTATCTTATGGGGAGCCGCATTACAGGGAACTTGGAATCCTTTCCTAATAAGTATTAACCCACCTGCGTTGGAGTATGGGTTACAGTTTGCTCCACTTAGAGATGGTGGATTATGGCAAATAATTACTATTTGTGCACATGGTGCATTTATAGCCTGGTTATTAAGAGAAGTAGAAATTTGTAGGAAGTTAGGTATTGGTTATCATATACCTTTTGCTTTTGGTGTCGCTATTTTTGCGTATACTTCATTGGTTGTAATAAGGCCTATTTTAATGGGCGCATGGGGTCATGCATTTCCTTATGGAATTTTTTCACATTTAGATTGGGTATCTTATACAGGTTATGCTTACATCAATTTTCATTTTAATCCAGCACATTGGATTGCAATTACATTTTTCTTTACGACTACTTTAGCACTTTCACTGCATGGTGGATTAATATTATCTGCTGCAAATCCAGAAAGTGGAAAGGAATCGAAAACCCCTGATCATGAAGATACTTACTTTAGAGATTTTATTGGTTATTCAATAGGAACTTTAGGTATTCATAGAATAGGATTACTGTTGGCACTAAATGCAGGTTTCTGGTCTGCAGTTTGTATATTGATTTCTGGTCCAGCATGGATATTCCCAGAGGGATCTAGTTGGGTTGAGTGGTGGAATTGGTGGCCAAGGTTGACTACTTTTTCTGATGCTCAATATCAAGAAACAATGAATTTTATAAATAGTCTCGAATGGACGCAGTAGGAGGTTTATGATGGCTGAATATCAAAATATTTTTACACAAGTCCAAGTAAAAGGTCCCCCTGAAATGGGAATGGATGAGGCTGGAAATTTATCAAGTGAAAGAACTAAATCAACAAGAAATAATACCTGGTTAGGCTATATTGGGAATGCCCAACTTGGCCCAATACATTTGGGAATGTTTGGGGTAGTATCAATATATCTAGGCTTTGTTTGGTTTTTTCTGGTTGGGTTTGGAATGCTACAACAGGTTAACTTTGATTTTTCTCTTTTTATAAGAACATTATTTTGGTTATCTCTTAATCCTCCACCTGAGAAGTACGGATTATCTTTTCCACCAATTAATGATGGTGGTTTATACATGATTGCAAGTTTATGTTTGCTTTTATCTGTATTGAGTTGGTGGATAAGGTCGTATTTAAGGGCTCATGAATTAGGAATGGGAAAACACATTTGTTGGGCTTTTGCAGCAGCAATATGGTTATTTTTGGTAATTGGGCTTTTTAGACCTCTTGCTATGGGATCATGGTCTGAAATGGTTCCATATGGTATTTTCCCTCATTTAATATGGACAAATAATTTATCAGTGGCTTGGGGAAATCTTTTCTATAATCCATTTCATGCGCTATGTATTGTTTTTTTATATGGCTCAGCTCTTTTATTTGCTATGCACGGTGCTACAATATTAGCAACATCCAGACTAGGAGGAGATCGTGAATTAGAGCAAATATATGATAGAGGAACAGCTTCAGAAAGAGCCGCTCTTTTTTGGAGATGGACAATGGGTTTCAATGCATCAATGGAAGGGATTCACCGTTGGGCTTGGTGGTTTGCAGTGCTTGTACCAATTACTGGTGGAATAGGAATTCTATTAACAGGTACAGTCGTTGACGACTGGAGATATTGGGCTGTAGAGCACGGTTTTGCGACTGAAATAGAATATTCAGTACCAGAATCTACAATTTTAGGAGAATAATTATGGAACCATTTTTTTCAAATTTTGATATTGCACAATTAAGTCTTTATCTTTTTTGGGCATTTTTTATTGGCTTAGTAATTTATCTCCAAAAAGAAAATATGCGTGAGGGATACCCATTGGAAAATGAACAATCTGATACATCTCATAATCAGGGGATGTATCCTTTACCATCTTCCAAAACATTTAAACTAATGCATGGGCGAGGAGAAGTAACAGTACCTAATAATGTAGGAGAAACTAGAAAACTAAAGCTCGAAATTAAAAACGTAGCAAATGGTTCTCCTCTTTATCCCATAGGTGATCCAATGGATGATGGCCTAGGAGCAGCTGCATGGGCCGAAAGAAGAGATGTGCCAGAACTAGATGGACATGGAAATCCCAAAATAAAACCAATGAGCAGTCTTAAAGGTTATGAAGTTTCGGCTGGAAGAGATCCTCGAGGAATGGATGTTGTTTCTGCAGATAAAGTATCAGTTGGAAAGATAATTGATATGTGGATTGATGTACCTGAACAACTTGTAAGATATTTGGAGATTGAGTTAAAGGATGGGTCAAAAAGACTTTTACCAATGCCATTATCTAAAATAAATAGTAAATCTGTTGATGTACATTCTTTATATGGTAAGCACTTTAAAAAAGTCCCAACTATAAAAAAACCTAAAGAAGTTACCATGTTAGAAGAGGAAAAAGTGAGTGCTTATTATACAGGCGGCAAACTTTATGCTTCTTATGATAGGTTGGTATCACCAGTATAAAATATTGAAAAGAATAGGAGTGAAAAAATCTCTCCTATTCTTTGTTAAAGGGGGGTGGGAATGCAAAGAAAGAAAATATTAGATACAGTTAAATTTCCATCTGACCTAAAAAAATTAACTGATAATGAACTTAATATTTTGTCTAATGAATTAAGACAAGAGACCATTTCAATTGTTTCTCAAACGGGTGGTCATCTGGGCTCAAGCCTTGGTGTTATAGAGTTAACTGTTGCAATTCATTCAGTATTTAATACCCCTTTTGATAAATTGATATGGGATGTTAGTCATCAATGTTATCCGCATAAAATTCTTACAGGAAGAAGAAAAGGTATGATGACATTAAGACAAGAAAAAGGTTTATCAGGTTTTACAAAGAGATCTGAAAGTGAATATGATCCCTTTGGTGCAGCACATTCTTCAACATCAATTTCTGCAGCCCTGGGTTTCACAGTAGCTCGTGATTTAGGTTCTAGTGTCGGGGATTCAATAGCAGTTATAGGTGACGGATCAATAAGTGCTGGGATGGCTTATGAAGGTTTAAACAATGCAGGATCCGAAGGTAGAAGGTTATTTGTAATTTTAAATGATAATGAAATGTCTATAGCACCTCCAGCAGGAGCAATGTCAAAATATTTATCAAGTTTGTATGCTAATAATGAATTTTATAGTCTTACTCAGTTAGCAGAAGGTTTAGCAAAAAACCTGCCTACTCCTCTACAAGAAGGAGCACGACGTGCAAAGAGTATAATAACAGGCTTAGCTTCAAGAGGTACGTTTTTTGAGGAACTAGGTTTTTCTTACTTAGGTCCAATTGATGGTCATGATATGAATCAATTATTACCTGTTTTAAGAGCTGTTAAGGCAAGAGCAAAAGGACCAATCTTAATACATTGTGTTACAAAAAAAGGTAAAGGTTATTATCCAGCAGAAAATTCTTCAGATAAGTATCATGGAGTAGCAAAATTTGATATTACTTCTGGTGAACAAAGTAAATCCAAACCCAATGCTCCTTCTTATACTTCTGTCTTTGGAAAAGCTTTAGTGAGCGAAGCTTCCAGTGATCACCGTATTGTTGCTGTTACTGCAGCTATGCCATCTGGTACCGGAATTAATCTGATGCAAAAAGAATATCCTCAACGTACATTTGATGTTGGTATTGCTGAACAGCATGCAGTTACTTTCGCAGGTGGAATGGCCGCGGGTGGTTTAAAGCCCTTTTGCGCAATTTATTCTACTTTTTTACAAAGGGGATATGATCAAATTGTTCATGATATAGCATTGCAAAACTTACCAGTAAGATTTGCAATAGATAGAGCAGGTCTTGTTGGTGCAGATGGTGCGACACATGCAGGTTCATATGATATAGCATATTTATCTAACTTGCCTGGATTTGTGGTTATGGCAGCAGCTGATGAACTAGATTTAATGAATATGGTTGCAACTGCAGCATCCTATGATGATGGCCCGATTGCATTTAGATATCCAAGAGGAGAAGGTATGGGTATTGAATTGCCTGAAAAAGGTAATATAATTGAAATAGGAAAAGGTCGTATTATAAGAGATGGCCAAAGTGGAGTTGCTATTTTAAATTTTGGTGCGCATTTGGTTGAGGTGAAAGAAGCTTCAGAAATATTGCTTCATTCAGGAATAGATATAACGATTGCAGACGCTCGATTTGCAAAACCACTAGACAAAGACCTAATTATAAATTTAGCAAAAAAACATTCAGCTTTAATTTCTATAGAAGAAGGAGCCATTGGTGGTTTTGGTTCGCATGTATCAAATCTATTGAGTGAGTCAGGTCTATTAGATGGTAAATTAAAATTTAGAGCAATGTTTATGTCTGACAAATTTATTGATCAAGGTAAACCTGAAAATATGTATAAGGAAGCTGGTTTAGGTGTTCAGGATATAGTAGATAAAGTAAAGAATTTAATGGGAGTATCAGTAGTCAAATTCAAAAATGATCCCGTATCTGCGTAAATATCAAAATCAAATTTTACAAATTATCCCAATATTTCCATGGAGTATTTTTTCATATAAATTTTAAACCATTCTGTGAAAGATTTGGGGAATTGATCAATCTCTTGTAAAACTGATATAATATTTATCCATTTAGTTGACATTACTTCATTGGGGTTAGGTTGTATCTGTAAATTAAAGTTTTTAGAAATCTCAGCTATAAAAACACTTACAACTTCATGCTCTATAAGGTTATTTCCAACATTGGCCTTGTACTCAATTTTCTTACAAAATTTTAAGTCTAAAGATTTTATATTAAGTTCTTCGTCAAGTCTTCTTATTGCACAATCATAAAGATTCTCACCCCAATGTGGATGTGTGCAAACAGTATTTGCCCAAAGATTTGGACTATGATATTTTGTTGCAGCTCTCTTTTGTAAAAGAATATCATTTTCTCTTTTTATGAAAACTGATACTGCTGGGTGTTTGAGGCCTCTTTTATGAACTTCCAATTTATCAAAAGGACATAAGATATTGTCTTGCCAGGCAGCAATTGTTTCACTCATGTTGTAGCTCTGATCAAACCAGTTAAATGAAGAAAATTTTTGATCATAATTTTAACATGAGCAAGTGGCTTTTTGGTAATTAACTTTTTATTCATATAGGATTCAAATGTTAATCTTTGTACATCTTCATCTTTACATAAACTTACAAACCTTTCCCTTCTATCGTCTGATTTGTAATAAGCATTTTGCATAGCTTCCAAAACTCTAAATACAGTTTTGTGTTCAGACATAAACCTTTTTCTTGCTAATTTCAACAATTTTGGATTTTTGTATTTAATACTTTCATTTACAGCATAGGCTGCTTCTTGACCTCCTATCATAGCGTAATATATACCTTCTCCAGAAGATGGCGCAACTACCCCTGCAGCATCACCAGATAATACTAGATCTTTTCCATTATCCCAGTTATCAAGAGGTTTTAAGGGTATTGGAGCTCCTTCTTTTCTAATTGTGTTACACTTATCCAAGCCTGATGATTTTCTTATTTTTGCAGTAGCTTCCTTAAGATCAAAACCATTTTTACAAGTTCCCATACCTACACTTGCAGATTTTCCATGTGGGAAAACCCAGCCATAAAAGTCGGGAGAAATTCTTCCATCATAAATAACATCACACCTATCAGGATCATAAACACCATTATTGGGAGCCTCAATAATTTCATGATATGCAATTACATAAGGAATACTTTTACCACCCGGCACTTCTGATCTGGCTACATCTGATCTAGCTCCATCAGCTCCAATAATAAATCTTGTTTTTAATTCAGCTTCTTTTCTCGTTTTTTTATCTTTGAAAAACACAGAGGCTATTTCACTTTCAGTTGTTCGTTCTATTCTTAGAAAAGTTCCAGTAAAACGTTTTGCCCCTTTATTACTTGCTCGGGTTCTTAGAAATTCATCAAAATTTTCCCTATCAACCATTCCAACATAGCCATTCTCTATCGGTATATCTACCATTCTTGATGTAGGAGAAATCATTCTTGCTGTTTTTATTTTTGCAACTATTTGATTGTCTGGGATGTTAAAATCGCGAATTAGTCTTGGTGGCACCGCTCCACCACAAGGTTTGATTCTGCCTTCTCTATCAATAAAGGCAACTTTACGATTTTGAAGAGCTAACTCTGTAGCTGCAGTAGCTCCAGATGGTCCTCCTCCAATTATAATAGCATCATAAATCATTTTATTTTCCACTATAAGATAAGTTTTGTGCTTTAGCGGGTATTGATATTAGTTTAGTAGCTAGAATGGCTGATGCCAAGAATAAAATACCTTCTATTATAAAAATTATTCCATAAGAAAAAGAGGCATTATTAGTAAAGCTTTGTAATATATCTACAAACAAAGTAGAAAAAATCATGGCATTTCCTGCTGCTATTGCTTGACCAGCTCCCCATAAGCCCATCCGAGTACCCTCCCTTTGTTTAATTCCGTTTCCTGCAAGTTCCATCATTGATCCAATTGCACCTACGGCAAAATTGCCATTAAAGAAACCCAATAATGCAACAGAATATTTTAAGGCATCTTTTGAAAGAGAAATTTGTCCTAATATAGCTATTAAAATAAGAGCAGATCCAGAACCAAGACAGCCAAAAAGAACCCAAAATCTTAAAGAACCAAGTTTCATACCGGTCACTAAAAAGCCTACCATGATCATTCCTAATAGAATTCCGCTTTGGTGATATCCTGTTAGTTGTGTTGATTCACCAACTGAAAATTTAAATATTAATCCTGCATAAGGTTCAAGTATTGGCTCTTGCATGAAATATGCTGTCATTGATAAAAAAACAAATATAGTAAACCATCTTGTATTTTGTTCTAATAATATTTGTTTTAAACCCTTAAAAAAAGTAACAGAATCTGGCTGAAATGTATCAAAGATTTTTTGTTCATAATTACTCTCTAATTTATATAATGTTATTAGTGTCGTACAAATCCAAAATAAACTTATAAAACTTACAATTTTTAATAATTTTTCAATAGAATATGGATCAATAATTTCTCCTACTAGTATAGCTGTAAAGGCAGCTCCAAAGATCATCATAATCCAAGTTATTGTAGCCGCTGCTGCTTTTCTATTATGTTCAGTCCCAGTTGCTAAAAAAGCTAATAATGATGTACCAGATGCACCAACGCCAATTCCTATTAGGCTATAAGCTATAATAGATAAAACTAATCCTAATAAGTAATTAAATGGAATTAACATTATTCCTATGCAAGCTACTATTGATCCTAAACATAAAATTATTATACCAATAGCTATCCAAAAAGTTCTATTACCCCCTTTATCAGATAAAAAACCCCAATTTGGTCTACTTATTTGAATAAAATAATGTAATGCTAAAAGAAGCCCTGGAATAATTTGTAGCATAGAAAGCTCTACAACCATGACTCTATTGTAGGTTGATGCGGCAATAGATACCAAGGACCCTAATGCCATTTGGACAAACCCTAATCTAATGATTCCAAGCCAAGAAAGATACATTTATCAAAAATATCCTAAACCTATGGCACTAACCATCATTCCTACAATGTACAAAAAAACTCCCGTAGCGTTATACCAGGGAACTAATTTTTTTGGATTTTTAAGCATTTTAATCATCGCAATAAATTGAATACAAAGAAGTAATAGTATTATCATTGCAATAAAATTAATTTTTAGATATATAAATATAAAAATTATTATGATTTGGGCTAATGACATAATAAAACAAGATAATAAGCCAGCTTTTTTTGGACCAAGCGTCACTGGTAGTGAATTAATTCCAAGTTTTTGATCTCCTTCTATTGCTTTGAAGTCATTCAAAATCATAATACCAAAAGCTCCAAATGCATAAATTCCAGCTACCAAAATAGTATTTGTTGTTGGAAACTGGGAAGTTAAAATTGCTACTCCAGTAAACCATGGAAGTCCTTCATAACAAAGGGCTACAATACTAGGACCAATAATGCCAGAACGTTTCAGCCTTATAGGTTCTGCTGAGTATGCCCATGCACAAACAATTGCAATAAGAGTTGCAAAAAAACCCCAAAACCCTAAAAACCAAGAAATTATAATGCCTATAATGGACATAAAAACAGCAATCCAAAACCCCCAGCTTCCTGGAATCTTACCAGAAGGAATTGGCCTATCTGGTTCATTGATGGCATCTACTTCTTTATCATACCAATCATTTACAGCTTGACTCATTCCACAAACAATTGGTCCTGACAATATTAAACCGATTAGCAACAACATTGTAGAATCTAATGATATATTTGAACTAGAAACAGCTCCACAAAGAAATGCCCACATTGGTGGGAACCAAGTTATTGGTTTTATAAGGATAATAATTGATGATATGGATGGAATTTTTTTATTTTGATGATCTTCTAGTGATTTCATTTTTACTCATTAATTTAAAAATTATTTTTATGTAATTACAACAAGTTATGTTTCCTGAGTTTAACATAAAGACTTTGGCGAGATAGATTAAGCATTTCAGCAGTTGCAACTCTATTATTATTTGTCATTTTAATGGCTGTTTCGATACATATTTTTTCAACAATATCGCTTGTATCTGCTACTAGCTCTTTTAAAGGTGCTGAGCCTACTAATTTCATGATTTTTTTTGTTGCTTTTTCACTTACCACATTTTCACTTAAGTTATTTTCAGGTTCATTTTCATTAGGTTTATGAGAAATCAGAAAGCATATATAATCACCAAAACTAGTAGAAGAATTGGTACTTGTAATTTCAATATCAGTTCTGATATCATAATTTGAAATTAACTGGGTTTTGAACGGCATTGTAGATCCATTTTGCAATGCCGCCTCAATTAATACTTTCAAATCCACTATTCCACGAGCTAGAAAATCAGAGAGAGGTCTTTCAATTAATAATTGTGGGTTTTCAATTTTACATAAAGATATGAAACTATCATTAACATGTCTTATAATTCCTGAACTATCAGTAAAAACTATTCCATCTCTTGTTTTGTCGTAAAAATTATTCAAAATATTATCAAATTTATTTTCTTTTAATTTATTTTCAATATCTTTTTTTAACCTTACAATTATACAAACTTCATTTTCAGCCCTAAAAATTGACGATTGAAAATTGAAATTGATCTTATTAGGTTTATTTCTATTCAAATTATAACTTTTAAGAACTTCTTCTGATTTTAATAACTCAATAAATTCATCATTGTTTTCAAAATTAAAAAACTTAGAAAGAAGTGTACCTATTAACTTTTCCTTTTTTTCATTTATAATTTTTGCAGCTGAATTATTTAAATTTAATATTTTTCCTAAAACACCATCTAACATAACTAATGGTTCTTCTGAAAAATCTATCAAAGCTTTATATTTAGTTTCAAAACTTCTATATCTTGAATATTCTCTTTCTAATGCTAGTTGGGAGTTTACAAATTTTTTTTGAATTTCTGCGATTGGAGATAAATCATTCCCAATTAGAATAATATTTTTTTTATCAGCTGCCTTAAATCCTTTATACTTGACTGGAAATTCGCCAGTATCTTCAGATATATGATTTAACTCAAACCATTTTGTGGTAGATTGATTTATGTCTGAAATTGTTGTTAACTGAAAAATAAGTTTTTCTTTGCTTTCAATAGTCAAAAAGTCGTAAATATTTTTATTGATCCAGCTGTTTAAACTTTTTATATTTGATTTTGTGGGTGTGTTTATTTTTAAAATTTTACCATTAGAGTCCAATATAAGATTGATATCTCCAAAATCAGAAATAATTTTAGTATAAATATCGGGTGTAATTTGCTTTTCATAACCCTTGGTAAATTGTTTTAATTCATTATCTTCCAATTCTAGAACTCTTTATTAAATCAAACAATAGGCATTTTTAAATTACTTTTTTATATTTTAAACTTAGTTGGTTTAAAATTTGTTCAAGATTTTGTGTAATAAAATCTACCTTTAATTTACCGTTTGTTTGTTTATAGGTATTTACAAGATTTCCACCTAAAACTATTGGAGTTTGCTTCTTTACAAAATTTGATATATTGGTAGATAAATTGTTGATATTTTCAATCATAAAATTATTAGCTGAAGATATACCTATAAAATCATATTCTCTTTGCGCTAATAAATTTTCTAGTTCATTTTGTTTGTAGTCAAAAATTAAAAATGCATCCATACCCATCCCACGGAGTTTTCTGGTAGCAGCGATACCACCGTAGGTATGATCCTCTCCTTTAGGTATAATAATTAATATCTTAGTACTGTAATAAGTTGCATTAAGACTTGAAATATAGAGTGACTCAAATTTGGAATTTAAAAATTGAATTTTTCCTAAAGCTATAGTTACATCAGAAAATGAAATTTCATCAGAAACCCATTCATCTCCTAATTTTTTGGCAATAGTTGGTAAATAAGAATCTAATATATGTTCTATTGATCTTCCATATTTAATCAATTTATAAATTAATCTTTCAATAATTTTTATTGATTTTGATTTAATTGAAAAATAAAGTTTATGTAAATCAGACTCATTGTTGATAATACTTATAGGTTTACTGTTTTCTATTAATTTTTCTAAGGTCTCCAATACTAGTGGATTAACAATTGAAATATTCTCCACTATTTTTAATTCTTTTGAGGAGCTCATTGTTTCAGACCTTATTTATGAACCGATTCGTAAAAACTGAGTACCATTTAAATAAAATTCTAATTATTTATAATATAAATATCGAACTTTTTTCTTATACGAACGGTATTAGGATAATTGACTTTTTCTTACTTAAATTAATATATTAATAAGTCAATTATCGTTTAATTTTGAAAAAATGTCAAAGATTATTGACACTTAAGTACTTTTTATAATGTATAAATTAATATTTTTATACAATTACTAGTTAAAAAGCGTTACAAAACCCACTATATTTGAAAAATAATTATATTTAATTTGCTATTTTAAAAGTTTATTTTGCAATAAAATTTAAAAAAATAAAAAAAAGTGTAAATTTAAGTTGACACTTTTTGCTATTTTATTACTCTCATTACTAGCAAATAAATTAACCTGAAGGTTTTAAAATGCAAAAAATGACAGCTGGGAAAGAGCTCTCACCCCAGTTTTACACTCCTAATCAGAAATTACGCCGTGATAATTCTGTGTGGACAAAAGTTCAGGCTATATTGGCGCCTATACAATTCCTAGTATGCTTTATTTCTATAGGGTTTGTTATAAATTATTTATACACAGGTGAAGGTTACATTGTTGCAACATCATCAATTCTAGTAAAAACTATACTCTTGTATCTAATTATGACTACTGGTGCAATATGGGAAAAGGAAGTTTTTGGCCAATATCTTTTAGCACCTGCTTTTTTTTGGGAAGACGTGGTAAGTTTTTTTGTAATTGCCCTTCATACGGCCTATGTACTGTGTCTAATTATCAATATAATTAGTGCTGAAAAACTGATGTGGTTAGCATTAGTGGCGTATGCGGCATATTTCATTAATGCCTTACAATTTTTAATTAAATTTAGACTTGGCCGAAATAATTCAAAGGAAGTAGATCAAATGGAGAAGGGAGTTGCAGTTTGAATATTTCTTCTTCATTAAAAATTAATCAAGGATGTGGCAATGCACCTATCTTAAAAGAGAAAGGTCAGAATGAGGTTTTTTGTGGATTAACAGGTATTATTTGGTTACATAGAAAAATCCAGGATGCTTTCTTTCTAGTAGTAGGTTCCAGAACTTGTGCGCATCTTCTTCAATCTGCTGCAGGAGTTATGATTTTTGCAGAACCTCGTTTTGGAACAGCTATTCTTGAGGAAAAAGATCTAGCAGGTATGGCAGATGCTCAAGATGAACTTGATTCGCAAGTAGAAAAACTATTAGAGAGAAGACCTGAAATTAAACAGTTATTTTTAGTTGGATCTTGTCCATCTGAAGTAATAAAACTTGATTTATCAAAAGCTGCTGAAAGGCTAACCTTGAAATATGCTCCTAATGTAAGAGTTTTGAGCTACTCTGGATCAGGGATAGAGACTACTTTCACCCAAGGTGAAGATGCTTGTCTTGCTTCAATAGTTCCTACTTTAGAAGATACGCCAATGGAGGAATTAATATTAGTTGGAGCTCTACCTGATATAGTAGAAGACCAATTTCTATCGCTTATTAATCAATTAGGTGTAAAGAATGTGGCATCTTTTCCAAGTAGAACAAAGAATAAGGCTCCAAAAGTAGGAAAAAATGTAAAGTTTATACTATGTCAGCCATTCCTGGGTGATACTTGTGAAGCACTTGAAAACAGGGGAGCTTATCATATCAAGGCACCATTTCCGTTTGGAGAAGAAGGTACAACTATGTGGCTATCAGCTATTGCTAAAGCTTTCAATGTGAATCAAAATAAATTTGAAGAAGTTACAAAAGGACCTCGTAGTAGAGCTACAAAAGCATTAGAAAAATTTAAACAAAAATTATCTGGGAAAAGTGTATTTTTCTTTCCCGATAGTCAACTTGAAATCCCTCTGGCTAGGTTTCTGGTCAGGGAATGTGGAATGAAAGCCATTGAGGTTGGTTCCCCTTATATAAATAAAAAAATAGTACTTTCTGACATGGAACTACTACCCCAAGGCCCTATTATTTCTGAAGGTCAAGACGTAGACCTTCAAATCGAA